>DVHE01000083.1 GCA_018712245.1 Candidatus Avoscillospira avicola
GTGGGTGTTGGGAAAGACCAATTGCTCCTCCGGGGTGGCAGCCCTTCGTTTCTTGGTCTTGAAGTTCTCACAGACGCTCTTGCCCAGGATGGTTTCGCCCAGGTACTCCCGCCGGCTGAGGATGGTGTTGACGGTGTTGCCGCTCCAGCGGTAGGGATTGCGGTAGTCATTGCGGCAATACTCCGGGTGGTGGAGCCGTTGATAGGCCGAGGGGATCAGAACCTGGGATTCACAGAGGAAGTCCGCGATCTTGGCAGCCCCCATGCCCTGGCAGGCCAGGTCGAAGATCTGCCGCACCACCTGGGCGGCCTCGGGATCCACCACCAGGGTCTGCTTGTCCGATGGGGATCGGACATAGCCGTAGGGAACAGAGCCGCTGCACCGCTTGCCATCCTGCATCCGGGCACGGAAGATGGCCTTGATTTTGTTGCTGGTATCCCGGCTGTAGAACTCGTTCATGATATTGAGAAAGGGCGTGAAGTCGTTCTCCTGGGGCTTGGCGCTGTCGATGCTGTTGTTGACGGCGATGAACCGCACGCCCTTGTCGGGGAACATAATCTCGGTGTAGAAGCCAACCTGGAGATAGTTCCGTCCGAAGCGGCTCATGTCCTTGACGATGACCGTTCCGACGTTGCCCGCCTCGATCTCCCGCACCATGGCGGCGAAGCCCGGGCGGTTAAAATTGATGCCGCTGTAGCCATCGTCGGTGAAGTGTCGGAGGTTGGAAAACCCCTGCTGACGGGCGTAGGATTCGAGGTAGGTCTTCTGATTTAGGATGCTGTTCGACTCCCCCTGGAGCTCATCGTCTCGAGAGAGCCGTTCGTACAAAGCCGTGATTTTTGGAACATTCTGCCTTGGCAATCGCGTATTCCTCCTTTCTTTTTAGGATTTCTGAAACTTGGCGAATGCAACATTTCTCTGTCCTATTACATTCTACCCCTTTGGATCGGTGATGACATAGGAGCTGTGCATCTGCATGAGGTTCGGCTTGGCGAAAAATCTCGTTTTACCGGAGCCGGAACCGCCTATGACCAGAACATTTTTGTTCCGGGCGTACTTGGCAACCTTCGGGCGGCTGGACATGGTGAGCCGTTCCGTCTGGGTCAAGATCACGTTTTGCTGGAATACCGAATCGACGTAGGGGGCGATGTCCGCCGGGGTTCCCCATCTGGCAGAGCCATACTCCACGCCCTTGCGGTATTTCTTCGCGTTCTTGCTTTTGAGATAGACGGCCAGCCGCAGCAGTCCGGCGCTGCACAGCCCTACCAGCAAGTCAAAGGGGTGGAAGCTCGGCAGCGGCGCGGCAAAGGCCAGGGGAATGGATGCCATCAGTCCCAGCAGCTTTTGAGAGGCGTCCGTGCCGGATGCCAGACGCCAGGCTTCTCCCAGGTTGGTGGCGAAGAGGCCGATCAGGACATAGGGAATCCACGGGAGTAGCCTTTTCTTCAAGCTGACATTGCTCATCGCTCGGCCTCCCGGCTGGGCGTTTTCCGCTGGGGCTGGTCCCGCGCCCGGATCTTGAAGCGCTGCAAGAGCGGCTGCCGCTCTGCCTGCTTGACCTTCTTGCTGGTATACTCGGTGAAGGCCGCCGTCAGGGCGTCGGCATCCCGCCCTTTGAAGAACACCAGGTATTTGGGCGGCGTGCTGCTTCTGTCCTTCTTGATGGCGTAGTCCACGCCGTATTTCCGGGCAATCCGCTCAAACGCCCGGATGGACGGATCGTTGATCTCAATGTTGGACACGCCCTGGTTTTGCCCAATCAGCTCCTGCACCGTCTGCTTTCCGTGGGGGATCACGTCGGCGGTGGCCTGGCTCTCCCGCTTATGTTCCTTGACGTAGGCCAGGTACTTGGTGAGGGCTGCTTTGAGCATTCGCCCCGTGAGCTTGGTTCCGTTCATCACCAGTGCCAGGGTGCGCTGTTCCACTTCCTCCTGCATGGCTTTCCCCCTTTCCGTCGTACAGGAGCAGCTCCTGTTTTCCATGGTAAGCGGGGTGCAAAGACGATGTGGTGATAAATGTCTTTTTGACGATCTCGTCCGCCCGGTGGTGGCAGTGGTTCCAGCGCCGCGCCCATTCCTCCGGGTCGCGGGCGTGAAGATCCTCTGTCAGGCCAATGCGCTCAAAGAAGTCCTCGAAGAGCCGCCAGTAGACTAGGAAGGCCGCCTGATCCACGTAGGCGTAATGCTCCTGCACTCGGTGCTTCATGCAGAGCAATCGGTAGGTTCCGGGGCAGAATTGTTCCACATACCCCTGCCGCAGCTTACCGTAGTGACCCAGCTGGCCGGAGATGGGGTATTTTCCGCCTCGCATGGCTGACCGGCGTTCCCGCCACTGGGCGAGGCGCTTTTCCTCCGCCCAGTACTGTGCCTGCCAGTCGTCGTAGTAGCGAATGTCGTTTGGATTTGCCGTTGAATCAACTCCTTATTGCTTGAGGCAGCACCGCGCAATTTAGCAAGAGCATTCGGCCAAAGATTTTGGTTCAGCCGAAAGGCTAAAAAGGGCGGGAATACTGTATGTATTTCCCCCTTTTTAGCCTGAACGGATGGGACAAAAGATTGGACGAAGGCCGCAGACACAATTGCGTGGTGTTGCCTTAATTTTGCCCGTAGAAATCCCAGCGAACGCGGGCGTCGTAGTCGTGGGTGCAGGTGGACGGTGCGTGGAAGAGTACCGTCCGAAGATACTGCCGGATGTTGCGGATGGGCTGGATGGTAGTGCTGAGCTTGTCGAAGATGTAGTCCATGATGAACATATCGATCTTGGCATACCGCGCCCGCACCACCTCGGTGGCGACCTGGCATCCACCAATGCGCTGGGTGGGCGCAGGGCAGCAGCTGGCCTCGGTCATTAGCTCCAGCAGTTCATCCAGCCGCTCCTTCCACTCCGGGTGGTCAAAGAGCAGCGTGTCGTATTCCACCTGCCGCTTGTACTTTGAGAGGCAAGTATTCCATTCCAAAATTCCGATAAACTTCTCGCGGGAAGATGGATAGATTGGATGGATGGGAGAGGGAGAGGGAAGAGAATCTTGGTATTTCTTCTCTTGATACTTCTTACCCTTGTTCTTTCTTAGCGGCAGGTTTTCCGGCAGCGTGGAAACCGGCAGCGGAGAATCCGCCAACGGTGAAGCAACAGATTCCTGGACAGTGGAAGGAGCGGAAGGAGCAGCAGGCATAAAAGGAAAGTCCTGACCACAAGGCGCCATGGGGATGTCAGCAGCGGCACAGGTTTCCGCCACAGCAGAAACCGTCTCAGACAGCGCCTCGGCCTCTTCTTCCGAAGGGGCAGCCTCCACCTCCACCGGCACTTCGCGGATGATGTACACATTGTGGGAGAAGCGCCCGTTGGCGCGGCTCTGACTGCGTACTAAGTAACCCAGGGTCTCCAGCTCCACCATGGCGGTGCGGACGGCATCCCGCCCCATGCCGCAGACCTTGGCCATGCCGGCCACCGTGTACTGCCAGGCTTCGCTCATGGAGAGCATCTGCGCCAGCAGATACCGGGCTTTGTAGCTCATTTCTCTGGTACGCAGAATTTGGTTGGGCAGCACCGTATAGCCGCCCTGCATCTGCTCACGGTTCATTCGGATCGTCGGCATTTTCATTCGCTCCTATCTTAATAGTGTCCGGGAATCGAAAAGCCCCCGGCAATTACCGGGGGCGCGGCAGGCGGTCAGCGCTCGTGTTGCTGCTGCCGCCGTTTGTACCACTGCTCCAGCAGCTGCAAGATCTTCTCTTGCATCCGCTGGGGCGTGTAGCTTTTAGGAAAGTATTTGCGCAGTGCCTCGGAGGAAAAGGTCACTTTGTCCAGGTCGGACTTCTTTTCCTCGCTCATAATGGCGCGCATGACGTCCAGGGACAGGTGTCCCTCCTGGCTGAATTTCTTCAGCCGCTGGGCTTGGGAGAGAGACGGCGTGGCCTGCTCACTGTCCATGGCGTCCAGCAGTTCCAGCTGCTCCTGGGGCTTGAGAAAGGACAGCTCATAGGCAGGGTTAAAGGCGATCTTCCGCTGGTCTACCAAGTCGAGCAGCTGGGGAATCAAATTAGTCAACCGGATATAGCGTTGGACTTGTTTATAGCTATCATTTGTTCCATCAGCAACAATTTCGGTACTACGCCGTCCAAAATAATCTGGGACAACTTGTCCCACTTTTTTAGGGCGGCCTTTCACACGATCAATTGCCTCCAGCTTCATCTTGTAGGCAAACGCCCGTTCACTGGGCAAGATCGTCTCCCGCTGAAGGTTCGAATCCACCATAAGGATCGTCGCCGCGTCGTCGTCCAGCTCCCTGACGATGACCGGCATGGTGTCCATTCCAGCCAGCGCACAGGCACGGTGCCGCCGGTGGCCTGCCACCAGCTCGTAGCCGCCCTCGGGGTCAGGCCGGGCAATGGCCGGTACCAAGACGCCAAACCGCTCCACGCTCTCCACAGTCTCCCGCATGGCGTCGTCGTCCAGCACCTTGAAGGGATGATCGTGGAAGGGATGCAGCTGCTCCAGCGGCAGCTCCACCACCTTCTCCCGCTGGGCGTCTGCCCGAATCTCGTCGGTAGCGAAGAGATCATCGACAGAAGCCAGCTTTATTTGCTTCGCGTTGTTTTTCGCGCTGCAGCACCTCCTTGGTGAGATTGTGATATGCTTCCGCCACCTTGCCCTTGGGGTCGTGGGCATAGATGCTCTTGCCCAGCGCGCTGCACTCCTTGGCGCGGACGGAATAGGGAATGGCCGTGTCAAAGACCCGGATCTTCCCGCCGTAGGTGTCCCGGATCAGCTGGCTGATCTCCCTGGCAAAGTTCGTGCGGCTGTCCACCATGGTCAAGAGGATCCCTTCGATCTGAAGCTGGGGGTTGATGTTCCGCTTGACCTTGGCCACGGTCTTTAAGAGCTGCTCCAAGCCCTTGGCCGGAAGGTACTCCGCCTGCACCGGGATGACCAGGCGGTTGGCCGCCGCCAAGGCGTTTATGGTCATCATCCCCAGGGAGGGCTGACAGTCCAGCAGGATATGGCTGTACTGTCCCCGCAGGGTGTCCAGGTACTGCCGGAGAATGGTCTCCCGGCTCATGGCATTGACCAGGGAGACCTCCATGCCCGCCAGCTGGATATCGGCCGGCATCAGGTCAATCCCCTCGGGGTGATGCAAAATACCCTCCCGGAAGGAAATGGGTTCGTCGGTCAAGACCTTTCCCATCACATCCGAGAGGGTTGTGGGAAGCTGGTCGGGCTGGGGATACCCCAGCCCAATGGTCATGCTGGCCTGGGCGTCGGCGTCCAGCAGCAGCACTTTTCGGCCTTCCTGCGCCAGACCGACGCCCAGGTTGATACAAGTAGTACTTTTGCCCACGCCGCCCTTCTGGTTGACGCAGGCAATGATCTCTGTTTTCATGGAGCCTCCTACGCCCACTCCAGGACGAAGACCAGAGTCATCACCTGCTCCTGGACAGACTGGGAGCAGGCGGAAACCACAGCATCGTAGGGCAGCGCCAGGCTGCCGTCCTGGGGGATTGTCCAGCGGCTGTCCAGGGTCAGAGATTCCGTGGTGCCGGTCTTTTGGGTCTGGGTGCCGGCAATGGAGAAGCCAATGATTTTTGCGTCTACCTTCTGGTGTGCCATATCCGTGCCGTAAGGCACCAGCGTCCAGCCGTTGACGGTTTTCACCTGGAGGCTGCTGACCTTCACATCCCCTGTGGAGCGGTTGACGATAGCGCCCACGTCGGCGGTAGTGACGTCCCCGTCGGGGCTCATGGCAATCTGCAGGCTGGTGGGGACTGTCACCGAGAACCGGGTCATCTCATAGGCGCACCGGTCACAGATGTTGTCCTGGTTGTCGTCCACATGGGCTTCCTTGCCGGAGCTGAGCGTATCTCCACAACTGCTGCATTTCTTCTCATAGCTGTGCTGGGGCTCGCTGTAGGGGGTATAGACCATGCGCGTGGAGGTGTGAGAACAGGACGTGCTGCCGCCGCCACTGCTGCTGCCATTGGTTTTTCCGCATTTTGTGCATACGCCATTGACAAAGGAATGGCTCAAGTATTGACCGAGATATTGGCCACACCACTTGCAGTAGATGTTGTACCGGCAGGAGTCCACCCAGACTTTGTTGAAGTAGTCGCCTTGGTGTGCGCTGCCGCCTTCATAGCAGTAGAGCAGCGGCATGGCTCCATAGACGTCGTACCAGCTGACAGAGCGGTTTTCTGCCTCCCAGTCATACCCGGCCAGAACCAGACCCACGCTCTCATTCCGGGAAGGGTAGCAGATGGCCGTCTCGACCACTTCTTCTACTCGAAAAGCCCCCGGATCGATGGAAAAATTCTCGCCGCTGCTGTAGTAGAGCATGAGCCGCACCAGACTGGTGCAGCCGGCGAAAGCACCTTCGCCGATGACAGAGGTAGTATACGGCACCTCCGCCATGGTGAGATTGACGCAGTCGGTAAACCAGTAGGCCAGGTTTTCAATGGCCAAGTCCGCCTGGTCATAGAACCAGACCTCCTGAATCTCGTCCCGGAGCGCCGCCCAGGGCTGATCCTCGGGACTGGTGAACACCTCACACCCGCCGCTGCCGGAGATGGTCAGCCGCCCAGAGGTCTCGTCAAAGCTCCAGGAGACATGGCTCTCCCCAATGGTGCCGGAGGTCGTTTCCCAGGCAGCGCCGGGCAGGATACTGAGGCACAGGCACAAGGCCACGGCCAGTGCCAACAATCGTTTCATACCCATAGTGCCACCCTCAGTCCACAATGGAGATGGTGAACACCACCGAGGCAGCGGCGGCGTGATCCTGGGTGCCGGCCAGCGCCACCTTGGCCTGGTAGCGCAGCGCCAGGGATTCGCCTGCCTCAATGGCCGGGAAGGCGGCGTCGGTCATGGACAGTGAGCCGGCACCGGTGGTGCCGCAGCCGTTGAGAGACAGGGCGATGGTACCGGCCAGACCGGAGAAGTTGTCAAAGCTGCCGATGTCGTAAGCGCCGGGCTTCACCGAGATGGCCGTGACGGCCACGGGGTCTTTCCCATGGTTGCGGATAGCGGCGTTGCTGGCCGTCAGCACCTTGCCGTCCACCACCGAAACCGGCAGCGCCGCCGGGACGGTGACGGAGATCTGCCGCTGGCTCTCAATGACCGTCAGGGTCACAGGCACTTCAGCGGTGGTAGTCTCCGCAGCGGAGGCCACTGTGGCAAAACTCAGGACAAGCAGGCAGACAGCCAAGAGAAGGCTCAGTCTCTTCATGCCGCGTCACCTCCCAAGTTCCACTGCTCGGCCACATGGATGGCCGTCTCCACCTGGAGGGTGCCGAGAATCGCGCCGTCCCGAATGGCCGTCACATGGGCGGTGGCATCATAGTCGCCCAAGGCCATCACATTCAGAAGCCGGATACCAGACAGGGCAGCGCCGGGTGCCAGCGTGGCAGTCTCGGTGACGGCTTCACCATCCACGGTAAGATAGATTTCGTAGGTGTCCTTCTCGCTGTGGTTGGCCAGGGTACCCTCGGCCACCAGATCTTCTTCCTCCAGGAAGAAATCCGCTGGGATGGTGACGGAGATCTGCTGATCCGTCACGGTTTGATCCAGGTTCTCCTGCTCCTCCAGGATGTCGGAGATATCATAGAAGATAACCTCGGTCTCGGGGAAAGCCTTGGCACGGGCAGTGATGCCCACCTGGATGTCGTCGTAGACGGCCAGGGTGGAATCCCGGTCATAGATCACCTTGACGGCGTTATCCACCCGACAGACCAGGACTTCGGGCATGTTGGTGCCGTCATTGCAGAACACCGCGTCGGTGCCGCCGCCCCAGACCACCAGCCGCCCGGTAACGGTGACATTGGAGAGGGTGACGGCTTCTTCGGCCACACCGCAGCCGAGGATCAGGTCGCCGTCCACGGTGAGGTTGGAGAGGGTCACATCTCCGGTGCGGATGAGGACGTTGCCGGTAAAGCTCTCCGTGTAGGTGCCTTCCTCGGTGAGATAGGTGCCGATGATATTGTGGAAGACCTGGGCAAACTCGGCGCGGGTGATGGCGTCCTGGGGCGCCAGCTTGCCGCTGCGGCCCTGGATATACCCGGCACCCACCATGGCGCGGACATAGGGCAGCGCCCAGTCGGAGATGGAGCAAGCATCCGAGAAGTCCGAGAGGTCGGTGTCACGGTAACGGTTGAGGTTGAGCTGCAAGGCTCTGGCCACCACGGTCATGGCCTCCTGGCGGGAGATATCCCGGCGAGGCGCCATGGTGGAGGCGCTAGTGCCTTCATAGGTACCCATGTGGTAGGCCATCTGGAGGTCTTTGTAAAACCAGTCGGTGGTTTTGACATCCCGGAACCGCTGGATGCTGGTGGTCTTGTAGGTGCCGAAAGCACGGTTGAGGACGGCGGCCATCTCGGCACGGGTGATAGAATCCTGGGGACGGAGGCGGCCATGGTTGTCGCCGATGAGCAGGCCGTTCTCCACGGCGGCCTGGACAGCCGAAGCGTACCACTGGGTGGAGTCAAAGTCCGGGAAGGACGTGGCCGCCGGTGCCGCAGAGGCCACGGTGGCAATGCCCAGGCACAGGCACAGCGCCAGCACCAGGGCGAGAACACGATGATGTTTCATGGGGTTTCCCTCCTCAATAGACAAAGCCGGGAGCTGAGCCCCCGGCTGATGTAAGGTATGAAATTAAATGTCCCACTCCACGACGAACAGCACCGCAGCGATGCCGGTGTTGGTCACGGCCTTGGAGACAGGGGTCACGATGGCGTCGTACTTGACGGAGACGGAGTTCCGGGCAGCGTCACCCTCGCCGGACATATAGCAGCCGGTCTCAGGGGCGGAAAGGAGCTGCTGGCTGGTGGAGCTGCCGGCGATGGTGTTCTTGGCAGCGCCGCTGCCCAGGGTGATGGAGAAGCCCAGCTTGTTGCTGTCTACTTTCTCGCCGGCCAGAGAGGACTTGTTGCCGAAGGCGGTGAGCCGCCAGCCGCCGGCGGCTTCCAGGGTGACGGAGGCGACCCGCACAGCACCATAGGAGTTGTTGACGATCTTGGCGTCGGTGGCGGTGGTCACGGTGCCATCGGTACCGACAGCGATGGGCAGCACGGTGGGGACGGTGACAGACATGGCCGTGGGGGCGGGATCACCATCCAGGGAACCGTCCACGGTAGAGGACAGGTTGACAGCGGCAGAAGCGGAGTCACCGGAGGCGGAGATGTCCGTCCCGGCGGCGGAAGCAAAGACGGTGAAGCTGAAAATGGTGGCCAGCGCCAGGCAAAGGGCGATGAGTTTCTTGCAGTTCTTCATAGTGATAGTTCTCCTTTACTTAGTGATTGATGGTAATGGTGATGACAGCACCGGCGGTACCGAGAATGCTGCCGGTTTTGGGGTCAAGGGAGTGGAAGAGGGCGGTACATTCATAGGTGCCGGCCTCCAGGCGGACATCCAGGGCAGCCTTTTCAATCTTGCTGCCCACAGGGATGGCCTTGGATTCGTAGATGGTCTCCTTGGTGTCGTTGCGGTAGATCTGCACCTGCTGGGGATAGCGGTTGACGTCCTCGTTGACGATCATCAGATTTCCCTCAGCGTCGCCGTCCTCGAAGACCGGGGTGGTGTTCATGCTGATGCGGATCATGCCCTCGGAGACGGTTTCGTTGAGGGTTTCTTCGATTTCTTCCTGGGACATCTGCTCCCAGCCGCCCTCGATGGCGTTCTCGTCAAAGACGATGCCGCTGGTCTG
>DVHE01000084.1 GCA_018712245.1 Candidatus Avoscillospira avicola
CAATCTTTTGCCCCATCCGTGCAGTTATAAAAGGGGGAAATACATACAGTATTCCCGCCCTTTTATAACTTTCGTATGAGGCAAAATCTTTGGCCGAATGCTCTTGCCAAATTGTGCGGTGCTGCCTTAGAAACCGCAGCGCGGTTTCAAGCAGCCCTATCATACCGCAAATTCCGCCGCGGCGCAAGCGCCTGCTTGCTGCGGGGCAGTCACGATGGGCAGCCGGGGACCCAAACGGGAAAGCAGCTCATTGGTGATGGTGCCGCAGACCGAAGCCATCTCCTCCGCGGCGAGATAAGCCGGGCCATCCCAGCCGATCAGCGTGACGACATCCCCGGCGGCGGCCTCCGGCACAGCGGTGACGTCCACCAGCAGCTGATCCATGCACATCCGGCCCACCATGGGGCACCGCTGCCCGTGGAGCAGCACCTGGCCGCCCTGCTCTGGCAGCGCCCGGCTGAGGCCGTCGGCATAGCCGATGGTGACGGTGGCCAGCCGCCGGGGCCGGTCCGTACGAAAGGCCAGGCCGTAACCGGCGCCCGCCCCGGCGGGCAGCGTACGCACCGAGGCCACCCGGGCCCGCAGCGATAGCACCGGTTTTAAGTCCAGCGGGCGGCGGGGCGGTGTGCCGCCGCTGGTGACACCGTAGAGGGCGATCCCGGCTCTGGCCCAGGTACAGGGCAGCGGCGGCAGATTCCAGATGCCGTAGCTGGCCTGGAGATGGGTCTCCCCCGGGTCCAGGCCTCGGGCCTTCATCCACGCCGCCGCGGCAAAGAAGCGCTCCACCTGGTCGTGGGTGTAGCTGCGGGCCTCGGGCTGGGGGCTGTCGGAGACGCACAGGTGGGAGAAGACGCCTTCCACGCTGAGATTGGGAAGCTCCCAGACCCGGGCGAGGGCCGCGTGGTCGTCCGCCGGGATGCCCAGCCGGTGCATCCCGGTGTCCAGCGCCAGATGGACCCGCAGCGGAATGCCCTGGGCAGCCAGGGCTGCCGCGTGGGCCTCATCGGCCACGGCCTGAACCAGGTTCCAACGGGCCAGCGCCGGAGCCTCCTCCGGGGGCGTGTAGCCGAGAATCAGCACCTCTTCCTCCAGGCCATGAAGCCGCAGGGAGATGGCCTCGTCCAGGCAGGCCACGGCAAAGGACTTCACCCCGGCCCGGCGCAGCCGCAGGGCCACCTGGGCGGCGCCGTGGCCATAGGCGTCGGCCTTGACCACCGCCATCAGGCGGCAGCCGGGCGCCAGGGACGCCTGCAGGACCCGGGCGTTGTGGGCAAGGGCCTCCAGGTCAATTTCCCGCCAGGCCCGGCTCCGGGGCTGCGCCGTCAGCATGGCTCTCCCTCCTCTCCAAAATCCGCGGCGGCTGGGAGACCACGGTGGCGCCATCAGGGATGTCCCGCGCCACAACGGCCCCAGCGCCGATTTTTACGTTCTTTCCCACGTGGATACCGCCCACCAGGACGGCCCCCGCGCCGATCCAGCAGTTCTCCCCGATCACCGGGGCTTTTCCTTCGATCTCGCCGATGGTGACGTGCTGGTAGATCCGGCAGCCGGGTCCCAAGGTGGCGTAGCGGGAGATGAACACGCCGTGTAAGCCGTGGGGCAGGGACGGGATCCCCAAAATCGCGGCGTCGGGGCCTATATAGCCGCCGTGGCGGTGGGCGGCGCGGCTGGAGAGATACGTGAGAATGTCCCGCCGGAGCCCCGGCCGCGCCCGCTGCGATAGAAAAAAGAGCCGCCAGAACCACCCCAGGTCATCCCCCTTGGAGCGCTGGGTCAGATAGCCGCGCCAGAAGCCCATGGGGCAGTCCTCCTCCACCGGGTGATGATTCTGCCGCCCTGGTTGTCGTCGGAGCATTGCAGATATTCCCCTGCACCGGGCGCTTCCTCCGGGGCCTCCGGCGGCAGACGGTAGACGAGGAAGCGGTAGGCTCCTTTTTGATATTGCAGCGGCCGGGCCGGGGAAAAACCGCGAAGGTATAGGAGGTATTCCTCCAGCGTGAGGCCCAGCTCGGTCATCAGCGCGCTGTGGGGAATGCCTACGAAGCGGAAGTGCCACGGCTCATGGGCGATATGGGTGATGGCCTCCTTGCCGGCGGGGTAGCGGAGGACAAAGCCGTACTGGGCCGCGGCCCGGCGGAAGCTGCCGCAGATGCCGTCCTCCGGGAAGTTGGGACGGATGAAGTCGATCTCCGGGGCGGCCAGCCCCAGGTCGATGGCCAGGCCGGTCTGATGCTCGCTGCATCCGGGGATGGCAACGTATTGGCGGGTAAAGGCCTCCCCCTCTTTGGCCCAGGTCTCGTCCCAGATGGCCTGCTGCTCGGCCTGGCTGCGCCAGCCGGAGACCGGGACGATCTGCCCCTCCGCCTTCACGGCGTGGATGCAGGCCTGGAGCAGCTTCGCCGCCCGCCGCTCCAGCAGGATATCCGGGCGGCTATGGTCCACCGGCATCAGCGCCGGAGGCGGCTGCTGCGGCAGCGGGTGGCTGGGGTTGACCAGGATCAGAGAGCCGGCGGCGCCGCGGGCATGAGAAACATGGGAAATCATCATGACAATCCCTCCGTTTCGATCATCCGGGTCAGCAGCCGGTCAAAGGAGATTCCTGCCGCCTGCATCATCTGGGGGTACCGGCTGTGGGGCGTAAAGCCGGGGATGGTGTTGACCTCGTTGAACACAACCTCCCCTTCCGGCGTCAGGAAGAAGTCCACCCGGGCAAAGCCCTTGCAGTCCAGGGCGCGGTAGACCGTTTTTGCGGCCGCCTGCACTTTCTCCGCCAGGGCGGGAGAAATCCGCGCGGGGCAGTGGATGGCCGAGGTCAAAAGGGAGTATTTTTCCTGGTAATCGAAAAAGGTTTCCGCCAGTTCGATCTCGTCCACCGCCCCCACCGTCAGCGTGTCGGTGCCCAGCACGGCGCAGCCCACCTCAAAGCCGGGCACTTCCGCCTCCAGAATCAGCTCCCGATCATGCGCCCAGGCCAGCGCCGCCGCGTCGGCCAGAGCCTCCGGCGAGGCCACGCGGGTAATGCCGAAGGAGGACCCGGCCCGCACCGGCTTGACAAAGAGCGGATAGCCCAGGCCGCAGGCCGCTGCCTCCAGAGCCTCCAGGGCAGTTCCCCGGGGAAAGACGGCGCCGTGGGGCGCCGGGATCCCCGCGCGGGACGCCAGGGCGTGGGCCCGGGCCTTGTCCATGCACAGGGCGCTGGAGAGGGCGCCGCACCCGATGATGGGGATCCCGGCCAGCTCCAGCAGACCCTGGAGCGTGCCGTCCTCGCCGTTTTTCCCGTGCAGCACCGGGAAGGCGGCGTCGAAGGAGAGCCGCGCGCCGCTGCCGTCCAGCAGGATCAGCTGGCGGCTCCACCGGTCCAGGGAGAGCGTGCAGGGCACGCAGGGGCCTTCCTGCCAGCCGTCCCGGGCGATGGCCTCCACGGGGCCGGTATAGTACAGCCACCGGCCCTGGCGGGTGATGCCCACCAGCAGCGGCGTATAGGCGGCGCGGTCCAGGTGGGAGAGGATCCCCTGGGCAGAGGCCAGGGAGACGGTATATTCGCTGGAGCAGCCGCCGAAGAAGAAGAGAATGCGTTTCATGGGAAAAGACCTCCAAATCAAAAAAGCCTTGTTTTGCTGCGTCTATCGTAGCAAAACAAGGCTTTCTATGTGTCTCTTTTCCCTTTCGGAGTTCCTGTGAGTTCCTTGCGGGAATCTTGCGATTTTCTTACAGCGCCGGGATCGTGACGGTGAAGGTGATCGTTTCCCGGGCGCTTTCGGCGGTGATGGAGCCGCCGTGGGCCTCGACAATTCTCTTGGCAATGGCCAGCCCCAGCCCGGCGTTGCCGCTCTGGGAGCCGCGGGCGGCGTCCAGCCGGAAGAACGCCTCAAACATCCGCGCGAGCTTGTCCGGCGGGATGGTAGGCCCGGCGTTTTCCATGGTGATCGTCACCCAGGCGCCGTCGGTCCGGCCCGTCACCGCGATGGTGGAGGCGGGATAGGCGTAGTGGCAGGCGTTGCTCAGGAGATTGTCCAGCACCCGGGCCATTTTGTCCGGGTCGCAGACGGCCCGGAGCGTCTCCGGCAGGGAGAGGCTGTATTCCAGGCGCTGCCGCCGCAGTACCGGTTCAAATTCGCTCATCATCTGCTGGAGCATCCGTTTGAGGTCGGTATCCTGCTTCTGTAGCTCCAGATGGGTCAGGCTGAACCGCGTAATATCGAAGAACTCGTTGATCAAGTCCTCCAGCCGTTCCGCCTTCTCCAAAGCGATCCCGGTATAGCGGCTGCGCAGTTCGGGAGAAAGCTGCGGCTCGTCCCGCAGCAGCGTGAGATAGCCGATGACGCTGGTCAGGGGCGTTTTGAGGTCGTGGGCCAGGTAGACCACCAGGTCATTTTTCCGCTGCTCGGCGTCCCGGGCGGCCTGAACGCTGCGCAGGGCCTGCTCCCGCACCAGGTTCAGCTGGGCCTCCGCGCCCTGGAGCCGGTCCGGCAAACGGATGGGCGTCTCCGAGGGATGGGCCAGGGCCTCGGTCTGGGTGAGCAGCAGCTCCAGGTTGCGGGCCGGGACCGCGATAAAGTAGTAGCTGATCACCGCCCAGCCCGCCAGCACCACCACGCCGCAAACCAGCGGGAGATAGTCTCGAATCCATATGAACAGGTAGTAGAGAGGCGAGGGAGTCCAATTCATAGAGCTGAAAAACCACAGCGACAGCAGCGCCAGCGCAATCACCGCCGTCACCCAGGCAGTCAGGGCCAGCAGGTAAAGCCCCCAGCTGCGCAGCGCGGAGCGGCTGGCCCGGGGCGTCGTACGGGCTTTTCGCGTCGTCTTATCCAATGGTGTACCCCACCCCCCAGACAGTCTTGATAAACTTGGGCTTCCGGCTGTTTTCGTGCATCTTTTCCCGCAGCCGGGCAATGTGGCTCATGACGGTATTGTTGCTGTCCATATATTTTTCACCCCAGACGGCTTCGAACAGCTCTTCGCTGGAGACCACCTGCCCCTGGCGGCTGCAAAGATACCAGAGGATGGAGAACTCCAGCGGCGTCAGGGACAGCGGCTCGCCGTAGAGCAGGCACGTGTGGGTGGTTTTGGAAATCTGGAGGCCCCGGATGTCATACGCCTGCGTCTCACTGCCGCTGGACGGATTATAGCGCAGGTACCGCCGCAGCTGGGTCTTGACCCGCGCCACCAGCTCCAGGGGATTGAAGGGCTTGGTGATATAGTCGTCCGCCCCCAGGGTGAGGCCGGTGATCTTGTCCATGTCCTCCACCTTGGCGGTCAGCATCAGGATGGGAAAGAGGTGGTCCGCGCGGATCTTCTGGCAGAGGGTGAAGCCGTCCATGTCAGGGAGCATCACGTCCAAAATGGCCAGATCCAGCTTGCGGCTTCGCACGCACGAGAGCGCCTCTCCGGCGGTATAGAACTTGTGGATGGTGTAGCCCTCGTTTCGGAGGTACACCTCCACCAAGTCTGCGATCTCCCGTTCATCGTCCACGATCAAAATATCCGCACCCATGGGTGATCCCTCCCCTTTTCCGGATTTCTTCCCCGCAGCCTCGCGGCGGGAAGCAGGGCCCGCGCCGTTTTCAGCCAGTATACCACATTTCCCGGCGGATTTCCACCGGGGCGTCCGGCGGCCGATCCGCCGCACAGCGCCCGGGTCTCCCGGCAGAGCGCACGCGTCGTAGATAACGCGCATCGCGCGTCCGCGTGCCTGCGTGTCCTGCGCGGCTGCGGTAACGCACCGCACCCCAAAGCCTCTCCTTGAGGAGAGGTGGCACGGCGAAGCCGTGACGGAGAGGTGTTGGGGCAGTTGCGATTCTCGCAAGTCTTCCGCGCAACGCACTGCGGCAACACCTCTCAGTCAGGCCTTCGGCCTGACAGCTCCCCGCAAGGGGAGCCTTTTTGTGCCGCCCACAGGCGGGTGCGTATTGCCGCGGGGCCTGCGGCACCGCACCGAACCGTAGATAACGCGCATCGCGCGTCCGCGTGCCTGCGTGTCCTGCGCGGCTGCGGCAACGCACCGCACCCCAAAGCCTCTCCTTGAGGAGAGGTGGCACGGCGAAGCCGTGACGGAGAGGTGTTGGGGCAGTTGCGATTCTCGCAAGTCTTCCGCATAACGCACTGCGGCAACACCTCTCAGTCAGGCCTTCGGCCTGACAGCTCCCCTCAAGGGGAGCCTTTTTGTGCCGCCCGCAGGCGGGTGCGTATTGCATCGGCCCGGCGGGAATCGCAACCTGGGTACGGGCGGATACATAATCCGCCCCTGCGGGGTGCGGGGAAGCAGCCGGCGGCGGGCAAAACGCCGGAGGAACCAGCGTTCCTCCGGCGACTCTCATTCCACCGTGACGCTCTTGGCCAGGTTGCGCGGCTTATCCACATCCAAGCCCTTGCCCACGGACACGTAATAGCCCAGCAGCTGCAGCGGCACCACGGCCAGCGAGGCCATAAAGAGCGGGTTGACCCGGGGCACATAGACGGTAAAGTCCACCGAGTCCTCAATGTTGTAGTTGCCGTAGCTGGTCAGGCCCATCAGATAGGCGCCGCGGCTCTTGCACTCCACCAGGTTGCTCAGCGTCTTTTCATAGAGCGCGCTCTGGGTCAAGACGCCGATCACCAGCGTCCCCTGCTCGATCAGGCTGATGGTGCCGTGCTTCAGCTCTCCGGCGGCGTAAGCCTCAGAGTGGATGTAGCTGATCTCCTTGAGCTTCAGGCTGCCCTCCATGCTGACGGCGTAGTCCACGCCGCGGCCGATGAAGAAGCAGTCCCGCATGGCCACCTGCTTGGAGGCAAACCACTGGAGCCGTTCCTTGTCTTCGAGAATCTTCAAAATCTTATTGGGAATGCTCTCCAGGTCCTGGAGCAGGGCCTCATACTGCGCGTCGTCGATCTGCCCCCGGGCCTTGGCGAACTGGACGGCCAGAATGTCCGCGGCGATCAGCTGGGCGCTGTAGGCCTTGGTGGTAGCCACGGCGATCTCCGGCCCGGCCAGGGTGTAGAGGACGTTGTCGGCCTCCCGGGCGATGGTGGAGCCCACCACATTGACGATGCCCAGGGTCTTCACGCCCAGGGCCTTGGCCTCCCGCAGCGCGGCCAGACTGTCCGCCGTCTCGCCGGACTGGCTGATGATGATGGCCAGGCCATGGGGGTCCAGCGGCGGATTGCGGTAGCGGAATTCCGAGGCCAGCTCCACCCGTACAGGGACCTTGGCCAGGGCCTCGATGACGTACTGGGCCGCCAGCCCCACATGGTACGCCGAGCCGCAAGCCACGATATAGACCTGGCTGATCTCCCGAATCGCCTGGTCCGACAGGCCCACCTCCGCGAGGTCCAGCTTGCCGTCCTTCAGATAGGCGTGGAGCGTGTCGGAGACGGCCTTGGGCTGCTCGTGGATCTCCTTCAGCATAAAGAACTCAAAGCCGGATTTTTCCGCGGCCTCGGAGTCCCACTTGATGGTCTCCAGGGGTTTTTCGATCTCCTCGCCGTCCAGGTTGTAGAAGGTCACGCGGCCCCGCTCCAGCCGGCCGATCTCCAGGTTGCCGATGTAGTAGACCTGGCGGGTATAGTTGAGGATGGCGGGGGCGTCGGAGGCCAGATACGTCTCGCCGTCTCCCACGCCGATGATCATCGGGCTGTCTTTCCGGGCGACGTAGATCTCCTCCGGGTAGTCCTTGAACATCACCGCCAGGGCATAGGAGCCGCGGATGCGCACCATGGCGCGGTTCAGCGCATCCACCGGGCCCTGCTGATATTTTTTATAGTAATAGTCCACCAGTTTAATGGCAACTTCCGTATCCGTGGAGGAGTAGAAGCGGTAGTGGTTCTTGAGGAGCTTCTCCTTCAGTTCCTGGTAGTTTTCGATGATGCCGTTGTGGACACCCACTACGTTCATATCGCTGCCGCTCCAGTGGGGGTGGGCGTTTTCCTCGGACGGTTCCCCGTGGGTAGCCCAGCGGGTGTGGCCGATGCCGCAGGTGCCCGCCAGCGCGTGGCCGCCGTTGAGCTTCTCCGAAAGCACCTTCAGGCGGCCTTTTGCCTTGACCACCTCCACCGGCGCCGTGCCGTTGCGGGCCGCCACACCGGCAGAATCGTATCCTCGATACTCCAGCTTGGAGAGACCGGCGAGCAAAATCGGCGCGGCCTGCTTCTCGCCGGTATAACCTACAATCCCACACATATGATTCCATTCCTCCCTGTCGCCCAGTGTATCGGGAATCTCAAACCGCGTGCCCTTTCCGGCGGATGACGTCAACCACCTGCTCCACCAGTTCCTGGCACCGTTCTTCGCTTTCGGCCTCCACCATCACGCGGATCACCGGCTCCGTGCCGGATTCCCGCACCAGGATGCGTCCGGAATCTCCCAGCGCGGCAGATACAGCCTCCACAGCCGCCTGGACATCGGGATCGTTCCGGGCCGTCTTCTTATCCGTCACCCGGACGTTCACCAGCACCTGGGGGTAGATCTTCAAATCCGCCACCAGCTGGCTGAGCTTCTTCTTTTTGGCCAGCATGACCTCCATCACCTTCAGGCTGGTGAGGATGCCATCGCCGGTGGAGGCGTACTTGGAGAAGATGATATGGCCCGATTGCTCGCCGCCGATCCGGCAGCCGTTCTCAATCATGTACTCGTAGACGTACTTGTCGCCCACGGCGGTTTTTGCGTAGTCGATGCCCAGTTCGTCAAAGGCCTTGTAGAGGCCGAAGTTGGACATGACCGTCGTCACCACCGTGTTGGTGAGGAGCTTCCCCCGCTCCTTCATGTATCTGCCGTAGAGATAGAGGATGTGGTCGCCGGTGATAACGGCGCCTGTCTCGTCCACCGCCATGCAGCGGTCCGCGTCGCCGTCGTAGGCGAAGCCCACGTCCATGCCGTGTTCCACCACGTACTTTTGCAGGCCCTCAATGTGGGTGGAGCCGGCGCCCAGGTTGATGTTGAGGCCGTTGGGGTCGGCATTGATCACGTAGGTCTTGGCGCCCAGGGCGTCAAAAACCGACTTGGCCAGGCTCCAAGCGCTGCCGTTGGCGCAGTCCAGCGCCACCTTCATCCCCTTGAAGGAATAAATGCCCAGGGAGATGAGATAGCCCAAATAGCGGTTGCGTCCGGAGACGTAGTCCACCGTATAGCCGATCTGGTCCTTCTGGGCCGGCGGCAGCTCCGTCCAGGTCTGGCCGAAGACCTCCACCTGGCCGTCTAGGTAGGCCTCCACCAGGGAGATGGTCTCCTCGTCCATCTTCTCGCCCATGGAGTTGATGAGCTTGATGCCGTTGTCGTAGTAGGGATTGTGGCTGGCGGAGATCATAATGCCGCAGTCAAAGCTGTCTACCCGCGCCACATAGGCCACAGAGGGCGTCGTGGTGACGTGGAGCAGATAGGCGTTGGCGCCGGAGGCAACCAGGCCGGCCACCAGGGCGTATTCGAACATATAGCTGGAGCGGCGGGTGTCCTTGCCGATGACCACCCGGGCCGGTTCCCCAGCCCCGGCCCGGCGCTTGCTCTCGGCGTAGTACCAGCCCAGGAAACGGCCAATGGAGAAGGCGTGTTCCGCCGTTAAATTGACATTGGCTTCTCCGCGAAACCCATCAGTTCCAAAATACTTTCCCATACAGGTTCTCCTTATTCGTCGAAATTGGTCGTTGGCTTGCACGATAATACGGTATCATTATAAGGGCTGGAGGGCCATTTGTCCACGAAAAATCCACTGCTGTTCCGGAGATTTCATGGACTTCCGCATATTTCCAGCCACAGGCGGCTGGTTTCTGATGCATGGATACAGTGGTATAATACCAGCATATGATCCCCGGCGGCAGATTTGCCTTGACATTTTCTCTCTACAGCCGTAGAATAAAATTATACTACAATTGTAGAGGATGTGAGGATATGGAACGGAGTATCCGCCGCCTGCCTGACGCGGAGCTGGAGGTAATGCAGGCCCTTTGGCGCTGCGAGCCGCCGGCAGGCCGGCAGGACATCGAGACACTGCTGTCCGAGACCCATCCCATGGCCCAGACCACGGTGCTGACGCTGCTGAGCCGCCTGGCGGAGCGAGGCATGGTGACGGTCACGCGGGAGGGGCGCAGGAGCCTCTACACCCCCGCCGTCAGCCGGGAGGCCTATCTGGCGGCCCAGAGCCGCACCTTTTTTGAAAAGCTCTGCGGCGGCAGCGTCTCGGCCTTTGCCGCCGCCCTCTGCCAGAGCGGCATCAGCGAGGCGGATTTGAAGGAGCTGCGGGAGCTCCTGGAGCGCGATGCCCTATGAGTGGATTTGGCCTGCTGCGGGGCTTGGCGACCACCCCCCCGCCGCCAACTGCCGATTCCCGCCGCACCAAAGCCTCCCCTTGGTGAACAAGGGGCCTGCAAGGGAGCGCTGCCTGTGGCAGAGCAAGCGACCCAAAGGGCGATTCCCGCCGCGCCCGCGGCAACGCACCGCACCCCAAAACCTCTACTTGAGGAGAGGTTTTTCGTGCCGCCCGCGCGGGGATGCGTTTGCCGCAGCCCCGGCAGTCGCGCTCCCTGGTCCCGGGCGGCCATACAGGCCGCCCCTACGGCGGCGACGCGGGTGCGGCAGGACAGCCGGCCTTCCGTAACCACACAACCCGCCGCGAGAGGCCGCTGCGCGGCCCGGACGCGCGATGCGCGTTATCTACGACGCGAAGCGATTGCCGCGGCCCGGCGCGAAACGCCGCCTGGATACGGGCGGGCATAAAGCCCGCCCCTACGGTTAGGGCGGGAAATTCGCGCGTGAATGCTGCCGTGTGCAGCATCCCGCCCTGTTCTGAGGCAGCCGGTGCGGCCTTTGAGGAACGTTGTGTAGCCGTAACGATTGTCCGATTCTACTGTCCCGCGCGAAGCATTGAAGGGGTATGGGGTACCGGACGGGACGGCCCGGAGGAGAGCAGCTGCCCGCGCAATGCCTCTCCCGGGGATGCACGCCGCACAGCCAAACGGGGTCCGGGGGCCGCAGCCCCCGGCGCGTTTTGGGAACTTTTCCGCGGTGAAAAGTTCCCCGCCGGAGGCAGCCCAGCCTGCGTGTCCACCGCGCCAGCGGCACCGCACCGCGCCGTAGGGGGCGCTCTAATCCATCCAACCCCGGCGCGAATCGGAACCCGGCCCGGGCGGTCCTACAGGCCGCCCCTGCCGGGTTTATAACATCGTTTCGGGCTGCCTCTATTTTGAGACAGCCCCTATTTATAACAATCAGCGCAAAAACAGCTCCACCAGCAGCACGGCGCCGCAGCAGCTCAGAGCCACCGGGAAGAGCCCGGCCCCCAGCCAGGCCAGCGCCAGCCCCACCGCCAGCGCCACCAGGCCGGAGATCCAGCTCTGGGTGGCCGAGAGGATGGCCGGGAAGGTCATCACTGCCAAGGTGACATAGGGCACGTAGTACAAAAACGAACGAACCAGACGGCTGCGAATGGGCTTTCGGATCAGCGTCAGCGGCAGAACGCGGATGAGAAACGTCACCGCCGCCATGGTAAAGATATAGAGATAGGCGTTATGCAGCATCGTCTTCCTCCTTCACGGGGAACAGGATGGCCGCGCCCAGGGAGAGGACCACGGTCAGAAGGATGATCTGAAAGCCCGAGGAGATGGCGGCGAACGCCGGAATGGCGCTGAAGAGCCAGCTCAGCAGAAAGCTCAGGGCCACCAGTCCCAGCACCACCCGGTTTTTCCGGGCGGCGGGAATGAAGACGGCCATAAACATACCGTAGAGCCCCACGCCCAATGCGCTGACCAGCGAAACCGGCAGGGCATTGCCCAGCACCACGCCCAGGAAGGTCCCCAGGGCCCAGCCGGGGATGGAGGCGGTCATGGCGCCGTAGGTATAGAAGGGGTCGAGCTTGCCCTCCACCGAGATGGAGACGCCGAAGATCTCGTCGGTGACGTCAAAGCCCAAAATCATCCGCTGCCACAGGGGCGTGTCCGGCGGCAGCTTCTGGCTCAGGGCGCAGGACATCAAGAGATACCGGGCATTGGCCACGGACTCCATCAGCGCGATCTCCAGCAGGCCGGCCCGGGCCGCCATCAAGGTGAAGCCCACGTACTGCCCCGCCGAGGCGTTGATTAAAAGGCTGGTGACGGTGGCCTGCACGGCGGTCAGTCCGGCGTTGCGGGCCGCGATACCCATGGCCAGCGCCACGGCAAAATACCCCAGGCCGATGGGGGTTCCGTCCTTGAGTCCCTTGCGGTACCACTGTTTTCGACTGGGAGCCACGAAACTCCCTCCTTTTCTCACAATCCGATGGTATTGGAGAGCCGCCCGATGCCCTCGATCTCGCAGACCACAGTGTCGCCGGGCTGGAGGAAGCGGGGCGGGTTCAGTCCCATGCCCACGCCCGCCGGTGTGCCGGTGGCCAGAATGGTGCCAGGCAGGAGTGTCGTCCCCTGGCTGAAGATGGACAGCGCCTCGGCAATGCCGGTGATGAAGTTTGCCGTGGTGCTGCTCTGCCGCAGCTCATCGTTGACATAACACTTAATCTGTAAACGCACCGGCCAGGGAATTTCGTCGGTGGTGACGATACAGGGGCCCATGGGGGTGAATTTATCCAGGCTCTTGCCCCGGTACCACTGGTTGTGCAGCGTCTGGAGGTTGCGGGCGCTGATATCATTGAGGATGGTATAGCCGAAGATGGTCTCCGGGATCGCCTCCGGCGGGCAGTCCTTGACCGTCCTGCCCAGGATCACCGCCAGCTCCACCTCATAGTCCAGGCTGTCCACCAGGCCGGGGTACGAGGGAATGGTCTCGTCGGGATTGGCCGCCTCCGACACCCGCTTGGAAAAGTAGATTGGCGCGGGCTTGGCCGCGGGAAAGGCATCGGAAAACTGGGCTGCCTCGGCGGCGTGGTCGGCATAGTTGATGCCCAGGCACAGCACATCCTGCTTCGGCCGGGGAATCGGCGCCAGGAGGCGGTAAGTACCCGCCTCCAGCGGGGCGACACCCGCAGGGGAAAGCCGCCGCAGCGCCGCCAGCGGCACGCGGTCTATGAGGTCGTTCATAGTCTGCTCGGCGATGCCCAGGTCGCTGAGGCGGTAGCGCGGCCCATCCTGGGTCCAGGAGACCGCCAGGGCTTCGCCGTGGCAGTCCCGGATGGTATAGAGGTACATTCGATCCCCTCCCCCTCAAACTGCCCCTCATTTTATCACATTCCAGCGGTGATGTAAATGTGCAAAAGGGCCGCACCGGCGCTAAAAATCCACCCCCTCCACATTGGTCGCGATCACACCGATCCGAAGGCCGTTCAGTATGCCCTCTGATGCCTCCAGGATCAGCTCCACATTCTCATTGGTCATGACAAGGCGCGTATCCTCAGAACGGCTCTCATCCTCGGTAAAGCCGTAAGACTGAAACGCCTCCAGCGCGTCTTGCAGTTCGTCATACAGCGTCACACCAAAGATATGGTACTTGGTACTCAGGAGCCGAATTTCCGTCACATGGTATGCGTCCAACACATCCGGGTAGCCGGAGAGCATATAGCGGGCATCTTGATTCTCCAGTGTAAAGCCGCCGAAACCGCCTCCATAGCGATATTGTGTCGCGTGTTTTTCCGCCTCCTCCGCCGGCATCGCCAGGGAAAATGGGGTATCCAAATGGCGGTTGGCCTGCTCCAGCGCCGATCCCTGGGCGCCCGGCGCGCCGCAGGCGCAGAGCAGCAGGAAAGCCAGGAAAAAAGCTCCAATCCGTTTCATCGTTGTGCGCCCCTTTCATTGTGATGATATCAATTAGACGAAAAAGGCCGTGAAAAGTTGCAGCATTTTCCAGACAGTGAAAAAAATGGGTACGCGATGCACCGCGTACCCATAGAAAAAACGATTACACCCCGGCGATGGCGCCGTAGCAGTCCGGGCGGCGATCCCGGAAGAGGCCCCAGTTGAGGCGCTCCTGGAACAGCGCATCCAGGTCATAGGTTGCCGTCAGGACGGCCTCCCCTGTCCGGCCCGCCTGGGCGGTCAGGGCGCCGGTGGCGTCGGTCAGGAAGCTGGAGCCGTAGAAATTCAGGCTGGAGGACTGGTTGCCATTCTCCGGGCAGGGCGAAACGGCCTCCAGGCCGAAGCGGTTGGCCGCGATGACCGGCAGGACATTGGCCGCGGCGTGGCCCTGCATGGTCCGCCGCCAATGCTCCATGCTGTCGCAGCCGAGAATCGGCTCGCTGCCGATGGCCGTGGGGTAGAACAAAAGCTCCGCGCCGCCCAATGCCAGGCACCGGGCCGTCTCCGGGAACCACTGGTCCCAGCAGATGCCCACGCCGATTTTGCCGCAGGTGGTGTCCCAGACCCGGAAGCCGGTGTTGCCGGGGGTGAAGTAGAACTTCTCCTGGTAGTAGTGATCGTCCGGGATGTGGGTCTTGCGGTAGACCCCCAGGAGCCTGCCGCAGTCCAGCACCGCCACGGTGTTGTAGAGGACGTTCCCGTCCCGCTCATAGAAGCTGATGGGCAGCACCAGAGAAAGTTCCTCAGAAATCGGGAGAAAACGGCGCACCGCGTCGTTCTCCAGCGTCGGCTTGGCGTAGGCGTAGTATTCGTAGCGCCGCTCCTGGCAGAAGTAGGGCCGCTCAAACAGCTCCGGGAGCAGGATGACCCGGCCCCCCTCCCCTGCCGCCCGGCGCACCAGGCGCTCCGCCGCGGCCAGGTTTTCCTCCACCGACGCCGCGCATTGCATTTGGATGGCTGAGACTGTGACGTTTCGCATGAAGTACCTCCAAGTGCGCGTAAGCGCACACTGATTCACTATTCACTCTTCACTTTTCACTATTCACTACTCACGCTTCACTGTAAGAGCACCACCGGTTTGCACCAGGCCATCGCCGACCGCACCGACCGTAGGGGCGCGCATCGCGCGTCCGCCTGGCTGCGCCGCCTGAGCACCCTCGCCGAACAGACCCGCCTGCAAGGACACCTCTCCAGCGGAGCTGGATGGAGAATTCTACGGGGCTACGCCCCTAGGAATCTCGGCTTGCGCCGACATTCCAAGAATTCTTCAATCCGTCACACCCTTCGGGTGTGCCACCTCTCCCCAACGAGAGGCTTAGGCATGGCGATACAAACGGCCCTCCGCAACCATCGCACCCGCCAGAGAGGCCGCTTCGCGGCACGGACGCGCGATGCGCGCCCCTACAGCTGCAACGGAGGGTCGCCGGTACAAACGGCCTTGCGCAGCCGCCGCGCCCCCTGCCAGAGGCCGCCGCGGCGGCAGGGGCAGTGAATAGTGAATAGGTGCGCCCTTACCGCCGCGGCACCTGTTGGGTGACGCAGTGGATGTTGCCGCCGCCCAGGAGGATATCCCGGGCCGCGATGGGGACGACCCTCCGGGTGGGAAACAGCCGCCCCAAAATCTCCAGGGCCAGCGCGTCGTGGTCGTCCCCGAACTGGGGCGCCAGCACCACGCCGTTGCCGATATAGAAGTTTACATAACTCGCCGCCAGCCGCTCCCCCACTTCCCGGACGTCCTCCCCCGCCTCAAAGACGTAGCCCTCCAGGTCCTCTTCCCGGACGGTGACGGGCGTCTTGGGGATGGGCAAATGGTGGATCGTGAAGGGACGGCCCTTGGCGTCGGTAGCCGCCCGGAGCGCCGCCTCGCAGGCTTGGCTCAGGGGGTACTGGGGGTCTTTTTCGTCGTCGGTCCAGGCCAGGATCACCTCGGCGGGGCCGGCAAAGCAGCAGATATTGTCCACGTGTTCGTTGGTCTCGTCGTTAAAAATGCCCCGGGGCAGCCAGACCACCTTCTCCGCGCCCAGGGTATCCAGGAGTTTGGCCTCGATCTCGGCCCTGGTCATGGCGGGGTTGCGCCCGGCGCTCAAAAGGCAGCTTTCGGTGGTGAGGATGGTCCCCTCGCCGTCGGAATGGATGGAGCCGCCCTCCAGGACGAAGGGGTGGGCGTCTCGCACCGGGTCGCCCAGGGCGCGGCAAAAGCGGGTCGCCACGGCGTCGTCCCGCTCCCAGTGGGCGTAGAGGCCGTCCACTTCCCCGCCCCAGGCGTTGAACGCCCAGTCCACGCCCAGGCGGCCTCCCTGGCCGTCGATGAGGAAGGTGGGACCCACGTCCCTGGCCCAGGCGTCGTCGCTGTCGATCTCCAAGACCTCCACCCCGGCGGGGGCAGCGCCGCGCGCCTCCTCCAGGTGGTCCCGGTCGGCCAGGAGCCAGACGGTTTCGTGGGGCAGCAGCGCCTCCATAATCCGGCAGAAGGCCCGCTGGGCCGCTTTCCCGCCGTGGGGCCAGGAGCCGGGGCGGACCGGCCAGATCAGCAGCGTCCCCTCGTGGGGGGCGTACTCGGCGGGCATATAGAATTTCCTCGTTTTCATCAGGAGAGCCGCTCCTTGAAGTCTTGATAGCCGAAGGCTTTTATGAGGCGGCACGCTCCGCTCCGGTCCATCTCGTAGATGCTGGGCAGCGGGATGCCGTTGAAGGTGTTGTTCTTGACCATGGAATAGATGGCCATGTCCTCGAAGACCAGCTTGTCGCCCGGCAGAATGGGGTGGTCGAAGGAATAGTCCCCGATGATGTCTCCGGCCAGGCAGGTGTAGCTGGAGAGGCGGTAGGTATAGGCCTTTTCCCCGGGCTGGCCGCCGCCGCGCAGCGGTGGGCGATACGGCATCTCCAGCACGTCGGGCATATGGCAGGCGGCGCTGGCGTCCAGAATGAGCGTGGTGACGCCGCCGTTTTCCACCATGTCCAGCACCTCGGTGACGAGATACCCCGCGTTGAGGGCCACGGCCTCGCCGGGCTCTAAGTAGACCTCCAGGCCCCAGCGCTCCCGCACCCGGCGGATGCAGGACTCCAAAAGCGGGATGTCGTAGTCAGGCCGGGTGATGTGGTGGCCGCCGCCGAAGTTGAGCCACTTTAACTGCGGGAAGAATTCCCCGAACTGGGCCTCCACGGCGTCCAGCGTCGTGGCCAGGGCGTCGGCGTTCTGCTCGCAGAGGGTGTGAAAGTGGAGGCCGTCCACCAGGGCAACGTCTTCGGCGGTCAACCGCTCCCGGGTGACGCCCAGGCGGCTGCCCGGGGCGCAGGGGTCGTAGATGCCGTGTTCCTGGGTGGAGCACTGGGGATTGATCCGCAGGCCGACGCTGCGGTCCCGGCAGCGGCCTTTGTACTTGCGCAGCTGGGCCACGGAGTTGAAAACGATGTGGTCGCAGAGGGAGACGATCTCGTCAAACTCCGCTTCCCGGTAGGCCGGGGAGAAGACATGGTTCTCCTTCCCCAGTTCCTCCCGGCCCAGGCGCGCCTCATAGAGGCCGCTGGCCGTGGCGCCGGAGAGGTATTGGCCGATCAGGGGGTACTGGGAAAAGGCGGAGAAGGCCTTCTGCGCCAGGAGGATCCTGCAGCCGGTGCGCTCCATGACCCCGGCCAGCACGCGGCAGTTGTCCTCCAACCTGCCCCGGTCGATGACATAGCTGGGGGTGGGGATGGCGTAGAGGTCCATCAGTCCACCAGGGCGGGGTGCTCTTCCACGACCCACGGCAGGCCCCACTGGTTCAGGGCTTCCATATAGGGGTCGGGATCGAACTCTTCCACGGTGAAGACGCCGGGCTTCTTCCACAGGCCCTTGGCCACCATCATGGTGCCGATCATGGCCGGGACGCCGGTGGTATAGCTGATGGCCTGGCTGCCCAGCTCCTTGTAGCACGCCTGGTGGTCGCAGACATTGTAGATGTAGAGGGTCTTCTCCTGACCGTCCTTGCGGCCGGTGAAGATGCAGCCGATGTTGGTCTTGCCCACGGTGCGGGGGCCGAGGCTGGCCGGGTCGGGCAGCAGGGCCTTGAGGAACTGGATGGGCACGATCTGCTGGCCCTGGAACTCGATGGGCGTGGTGGAGAGCATCCCCACGTTCTCCAGGCACTTCATGTGGGTGAGGTAGCTCTGGCCGAAGGTCATAAAGAAGCGGATGCGCTTGACGCCGGGGATGTTCTTGGCCAGGGACTCGATCTCCTCGTGGTGGAGGAGGTACATATCCTTCATGCCCACCTGCGGGAAGTCATATTCCCGTTTGATGCTCATGGCGGGGATCTCCACCCAGTGGCCGTTCTCCCAGTAGCTGCCGGGGGCGCTGACCTCGCGGAGGTTGATCTCGGGGTTGAAGTTGGTGGCGAAGGGGTAGCCGTGGTCGCC
>DVHE01000085.1 GCA_018712245.1 Candidatus Avoscillospira avicola
CAATCTTTTGCCCCATCCGTGCAGTTATAAAAGGGGGAAATACATACAGTATTCCCGCCCTTTTATAACTTTCGTATGAGGCAAAATCTTTGGCCGAATGCTCTTGCCAAATTGTGCGGTGCTGCCCTAAAGCTTCATGCCTTAAAATTTCATGGACTCCGCGGACTGCTGGAAGAACTTGCTCAGCTGTTCGGTGAACTCCACCGCCGCGTTGTAGCCCATGCGCTTCTGGCGGTTGTTCATGGCTGCGACCTCGAAAATCACGGCCAGATTCCGGCCCGGCGTCACCGGCACGGTGATGGACGGCACCTTTACGCCCAGGATGTCGGTATACTGGGATTCCAGGCCCAGTCGGTCGTAGATTTCCCCGTCCTGCCAGGGGACGATGTTGATGATCAGGTCGATGCTGGCCATGTCCTTGACGGCGCCCATGCCGAAGAGCTTGGCCACATTGATGACGCCGATGCCGCGCAGCTCGATATAGTGCCGCAGCACCTCCGGCGCGCCGCCGATCAGCTCCGAGGAGGAGATGCGCTTGATTTCCACGGCGTCGTCCGCCACCAGTCGGTGGCCCCGCTTGACCAGCTCCACGGCGGCCTCGCTCTTGCCGATGCCGCTGTCGCCGAAGATCAGGATGCCCTCGCCGTAGATTTCCACCAGGACGCCGTGGCGGGTGATCCGCGGCGCCAGGAACGTCTTGAGGGACGTGATCAGGCTGGAGACGATATAGGACGTGGAATCCTGGCTGCGCAGCACCGTGATATCGTGCTTCTTGGCCATTTCCAGGCACTCCGGCAGGGGCTCCAGCGTCCGGGCGATGACCAGCGCGGGGATTTTATAGGAGAAGAGATGGTCAAAAATAATGGCCCGCTGCTCGCTGCTGAGCTTTTGGAGGTAGCTGGTCTCCACATTGCCCAGCACCTGGAGGCGCATGGGTTCAAAATGGTCAAAAAAGCCGGCCAGCTGCAAGCCGGGCCTGCTGACATCGTCCACCGTAATGTGGATCTTTTCAAAATCTTCCGCCTTGTGCAGGGGGATCAGGTTGAACTCCTCCACCAATCTCGTGAGAGGGACGCTGTAGATATGCTCCAAAAGTCTCACCTCATGGACATTATACCCGCTTTTCCCCCTTGACGCAACGGGTTAAAAATTTTTCGTCCATTCGCAAACTTTTCCTTGCATTTTTTGTGGATATCTGCTATGCTATTTAAGCGTCTTTAGGGCGCTTTCTAAAAATCTGTGTGGCAAGGAGGTGCAGCAAGTGGCAAAGTGCGATATCTGCGGCAAGGGCGTGACCTTTGGTATCAAAGTCTCTCACTCTCACAGACGTTCCAACAGAGCTTGGAAGCCCAACGTCAAGCGCGTTAAAGCTATTGTTGACGGTACTCCTCGCCATGTTTACGTCTGTACAAGATGCCTTCGTTCCAACAAGGTCGAGCGGGCCATCTAATGGTCAAACCTTCACAAACCCCGGATGCAGTCGCATCCGGGGTTTTGTGTTTTTCCCCGCCCCGGGCACCGGGGCGGGGTTTTGTCAATCTTGTTTCATCCGGCGGGAGATGCCGCGGCGGGCCAGGCGGCGCCGGCGGCGGAGCTTGAGCCCCACCGTCAGGGCCGCGGCGGCGGCCACCAGCACGGCGGCGGCGATCAGATAGGCGGTGATACCGCTGCCGGAGGTCTTGACCTGGAGCCAGAGGCTGTCCATCAGCTGGCTGGTCTCGGTGGGCAGGTTGTTGAAGCTCTCACCCTGGGCCAGAATTTCGTCGCTGGGGTAGGCCACCGGATTTTCGGCCAGCTCTGGGTCCATGTAGTCCTTAGCCGCTGAGAGGGGCGAGGAGTAGCCCAGGTACTCCAGGTTCTGGCCGCAGATCTCCGGCGAGCAGAGGAAGTTGATGAAGGCCTCCGCGCCTTCTTTGTTGGCCGCGCCCTTGGGGATGCACATGGCGTCGATAAAGACGTTGAACCCCTCCTCCGGGAAATAGAAGGCCAGAGTCGGGTTTTCCTCCACCATATAGAGGTAGTCGCCGGCGTAGTACGGGGCGATCCAGGCCTCCTCCCGCTCCATGCGGGCGTAGATCTGGTCCATCACGTGGCCCTAGAGGATGGGCTTTTGCTCCACCAGCTTTTGGGCGCACTGGCGAAGCGCCGCCTCGTCGGTGGTGTTGAGGCTGTAGCCCAGGAGGGACTCCGCAATGGCGAAGGCATCGCGGCTGTTGTCGAACATCAGGATTTTCCCGGCGTACTTGCTGTTCCAAAGGAGGTCCCAGCTGCCGGTGTCAGCCTCGTCCACGTACTTGGTGTTGTAAATGAGGCCCACGGTGCCCCAGGTGTAGGGCACGGAGTAGCGGTTCTCCGGGTCGTAGGCGGTGTTGCGGAAGGCCTCGTCCACGTACTGGTAGTTGGGAATGTTGTCAAAGTCCAGCTCCAGGAGCATATCCTCCTCGATGAGCCGCCCGATCATATAGTCCGAGGGGATGATGACATCGTAGGTGGAGCCGCCGGTCTTGAGCTTGGTGTAGAGGCTCTCGTTGCTGTCGTAGGTCAGGTAGTTGACGTGGATGCCGGTTTCCGCCTCGAAGGCGGCGATGACGTCCAAATAGCCGTCGGAGCCGTCGGAGATATACTGGCCCCAGTTGTAGACGGTGATCTCGCTCCCGGCGGCCCTGGCCGGGATGACCGGCAAAAGCAGCAGGAGGGCCAGCAGAACGGTTACGATCCGCTTCAAAGCCGCACACCCCGCTTTCTCGCTTTGCGCCCCGCGTCCCGGGCCTGGAGGAGGTTCATGGCCACCATCAAGGCGAGAATCACCAGGAACATCAGCGTAAACAGGGCATAGATCTTGGGCTGAATGGGCTTTTTGGTGTAGTTATAGATCTCCACCGGCAGCGTGATGAAGCTGGAGCCGGTGACGAAGTAGCTGATGACGAAGTCATCCAGGCTCATGGTGAAGGCCATCATCAGTCCCGAGACCACGCCGGGCAAAATCTCGTGGAGGATCACCCGGAAAAAGGCCTGGGCCGGCGTGCAGCCCAAATCCAGCGCCGCCTCCTGGAGGTCGGGGTCCATCTGGCTGAGCTTGGGCAGCACCGAGAGGATCACGTACGGGAGGTTGAAGGTGATGTGGGCGATCAGCAGCGTCCAGAAGCCCAGGATGGAGTTGAGCTTCAAGAGCGTCCCGGTAAAGGCGAAGAGCAGCGCCAGCGAGACGCCGGTGACGATGTCCGGGTTGGTCATGGGGATGTTGGTCAGCGTCATCACCGCGGCGCGGAGCCGGCCCCGGGCGCTGTGGAGGCCCACGGCGGCCATGGTGCCCAGGATCGTCGCCAGGACGCTGGAGAGGACCGCGATAATCAGGGAGTTTAATAATAGCCGCAAAAGGTCAGAATCCCGGAAGAGTTCGCCGTACTGCGAGAGGGTGAAGCCCTTGAAGACGGCGATGTCGTTGCCGGTGTTGAAGCTGGCAACGGCCAGCACCACCATGGGGATATAGAGGAACACAAAAATCAGCACCGTGAAGACACGGCTGGCGGTTTTCACAGCGTCATCACTCCTTCCTCCTGGTCGGTGAAGCGGTTCATAAAGCCGACGCACAGGAAGATCAGGACCATCATGATAAGGCTCAGCGCCGCGCCCAGGTTGGGGTTGTAGGCGGTTTTGAACTGGCTTTCGATGACGTCACCGATCATGGTAGTGCCGGTGCTGCCCAGCTTTTGGGAGATGTAGAAGGTGGACACCGCCGGGACGAAGACCATAGTAAGGCCCGAGACGATGCCCGGCACCGACAGCGGCAGCGTCACCCGGGTGAAGACTTGGCGGTTGTTGCAGCCCAGGTCCTGGGCTGCCTCGATGAGCCGCGGGTCGATCTTCATCATCACAGTGTACAGCGGCATGATCATATAGGGCAGGTAGTTGTAGACCATGCCGAGGATCACGGCGCCGCTGTTGCGAATCAGCGGCAGCGGCGCGATGCCCAGCCGGGAGAGGAACTGGTTGAGAATGCCGGTGTCCTCCAGCATGGCCACCCAGGCCAGCGTCCTGAGGAGGAAGCTCATGCACATGGGCAGCATCAAAAGCATTGAGAGGAGCCGCTGGCGGCTGGGCCGGGCGGTGGCGATGGTATAGGCCACCGGGTAGCCCACCACCAGGCAGATGGCCGAGGAGGCCAGAGAGAGGAAGATGGACCGGAGGAAAATCGGCAGGTATGTCTCCAGGTGGGAGAGGTTTTCCAGGGTGAAGGCGCCGGTCAGGGAGTCGGTGAAGGCGTAGTAGAACACCACGCCCAGGGGGATCAGGGTGAACAGCGTCATCCAGGCCACGTAGGGCCACAGCAAGCGGTTACGCTTCATCGCCGTCCTCCTCCCCGATCTCGTCGTACTCGGCGCTGTAGGAGCTGTAGTCGCCGAAGAGGCCGGAGTATTCGCTCTTCTTCATCACGTGGATGTCCTCGGGGTTCAGGCGGATGCCCACGCGGCTGCCCACGCTCTGGTAGTCGGTGGTCTGGATGAGCCACTTGAAGCCCTTGAAGTCCACGATGATGTCGTACTGCATTCCCTTGAAGGTGATGCTGGTGACGGTGCCGGTCAGGTCGCCCTGGACGGCGGGGACGAAGTCGATATCCTCGGGCCGGATGACCACGTCCACCGGCTCCCGGGGGGCAAAGCCCTTGTCCAGGCACTGGAACTTCCTGCCGAAGAACTCCACCACGTAGTCCTCGATCATCACGCCGTCGAGGATGTTGCTCTCGCCGATGAAGTCGGCCACGAAGGCGTTTTTCGGCTCGTTGTAGATGTCCTCGGGCCGCCCGATCTGCTGGATGCGGCCCTTGTCCATGACCACGATGGTGTCGGACATGGAGAGGGCCTCCTCCTGGTCGTGGGTGACGTAGATGAAAGTGATGCCCAGGGCCTGCTGAATGCGCTTGAGTTCGTTCTGCATATCCTTCCGGAGGCGCAGGTCCAGCGCGCCCAGCGGCTCGTCCAGCAGCAGCACCTTGGGCTGGTTGACCAGCGCCCGGGCGATAGCCACCCGCTGCTGCTGACCGCCGGAAAGCTGGGTCACGCGGCGGTTTTCAAAGCCCCGGAGGCTGACGATGTCCAGCATCTCCTGGACGCGCCGGTCGATCTCCAGCTCGTCGAGCTTGGCGATACGCAGGCCGAAGGCGATGTTGTCGTAGACGTCCAGGTGGGGAAAGAGCGCGTAGCGCTGGAAGACGGTGTTGATCTTCCGGCGGTAAGGCGGCACGTCGTTGATCCGCTGCCCGTCAAAGAGGACCTCCCCCGCCGTGGGCGTCAAAAAGCCGCCGATGATCCGCAGGGTCGTGGTCTTGCCGCAGCCCGAGGGGCCCAGAAGCGTCAAAAATTCGTGGTCGTTGATATAGAGGTTGATGCCGTCCAGCACTCGCTCCCCGTCAAAGTCCATGGTGAGATTCGTCAGGCGAATCAGCTCTTTTCCCATGTAAATCCCTCGTTTCTCTCGTTTATTTCTCTAAAAGCACAGTCTGCGTGAGCTAGGAGACTGGCTTGCACACGGGGTGCAGCGGGCCGATGTGGGCATCGGCCCCTACGAAAAACCCGTGGCCGCACGCTGCACAGAACGCACCATCGCCAGGCATCAGGAATGCATCTGATACTCCGGGAACCACGCCCGGACAAAGTCCACGTCCTCCACCTGGAAGGTCTTGCCGTTCAGATACGAAAGGCACCCGGCGTCGGTCTCAAAGGTGAAGGTCAGCTTGTAGGAGTATAGGGCCTGGTATTTCCGGCCCGAGGCCTTGTCCAGCTTGCCGTACTTGCCGTCGCCCAGCAGGGGATGGCCCGCCGCGGCCATCTGGGCGCGGATCTGGTGGGTCCGGCCGGTGACCAGCTCGCACTCCACCAGGCTCAGCCCCTGCCGCGCCGCCAGGGTGCGGTATTTCGTCACGCAGGTCTTGGCGCCGGGCTGGCTCTCGCGGGTGACATAGACCCGGTTTTTGGCCGCATCCTTGAAGAGATAGCCCTTAAGCTCCCCTGCCTCGGGCTTCAGCTTGCCCTCGACAATGCAGAGGTAGCGCTTGTCCAGCTCCCGGTCCTTGATCTTCTGGTTGAGAATCCGCAATGCCTCGGCAGTCTTAGCCGCGATGACGATGCCGCCGGTGTTGCGGTCGATGCGGTTGCACAGGGCCGGCGCAAAGCTCTTTTCCTCCCGGGGCCGCCACTCTCCCTTGGCGTAGAGATAGGCCTGGATATGATCGATGAGGGTCTTGCCGTACTCCGCGCCGTCGTGGGGGTGGACGGCCTGGCCGGGCCGCTTGTCGGCCAGGAGGATGTTCTCATCCTCATAGACGATGTGGAGCTTGGGGACCGACACGGTGAGGTAGGCGTTTTCTGCCCGGGGCTTGTCGAAGAACTCGTCGTTGATGTAGAGCTGGAGGACGTTGCCCTCCAGCAGCCGTGTATCCCGCTTGGCGCCCTTGCCGTCCACCTTGATGCGCTTGAGGCGGATATATTTCTGCAAAAGTGACGCCGGCAACAGCGGTACGGCCTTGGCCACAAACCGGTCCAGCCGCTGGCCTGCGTCATTTTTGCCCACAGTCAGCTCTTTCATGAAAAATCCCTTCCCTTTTCTCGAGAAATGGGGTAGAATGGTGATTGGCGGACTGCGCCGCCCCAATGTCGGGCGCGGAAGGTCCATCCCATAATAGGGTTATTATAGCGAACTTCGCCGCGGTTTACAACGCAAGATTCGAAGGTTTTCCCCATGGGGCGAAACCGGACAGAATTTTTCCCAAACTGCAAAAAAGTATTTGACTTTGCCGGTTTCTTCTTATATAATAGCCAATGCACGAAATATGGATGGGAGAGCGCTATGCTGTTAGGATTGTCGAAAATGATTGACTGCCCGGGCGGCGTAGTTCCCTTTGAAACCACCCTGGACTTGAGCGAAATGGAGTTTGGCGACTGCCGCCCCCTGGCGGAGCCGATCCATGCCCATGGGCAGGTCCGCAATACTGCCGGCGTTCTGATGATGTCCGGGGAAGTGGAAGCCGTTCTCGACGGGGTGTGTGACCGTTGCTGCAAGCCCTTCCACCGGGACTTCACCCTCCCGCTGGAGGTCGTGCTGGTGACAAAGCTGGAGTCCGATCAGCTGGACGATCCCTGGACCTTTGAACTGGTCGGGGACGAAGCAGACTTGGACGACATCCTCACCACCGTCGTTGTCCTGAATATGGACAGCCAGCTTCTCTGCAAACCCGACTGCCAGGGCCTCTGCCCCCGGTGCGGCAAGGACCTCAACGAAGGCCCCTGCGACTGCCGGCCCGAGCGGGACCCCAGGCTCCAGGTATTGGAGAAGCTCCTCAACAAGTAACAATATGCCGCATCGGCATTTCAACCAAGGAGGTGTACCAAATGGCAGTACCCAAGTGTAAAGTATCCAAGGCAAGAAGAGACAAGCGGCGCAATTCTCACTGGAAGCTGGCGATTCCCGGTGTTGTGGCTTGCCCCAAGTGCGGCGAACCCCGCCTGCCCCACAGAGCTTGCAAGGCTTGCGGCACCTACAATGGCCGTGAAGTCGTTGCGGTGGAAGCGAAGTAATTTGCGCAAAAGAGTGAGAAGAGGGCCTTTTTACCCTCTTCTTTTCTTTTTAATGGGAGAATTATCCCGTTTTTTGTCACTGCATCCCTCCGGTCTGCTTCCAGGCGCCGTAAAACGTTCTTCGTAGGGGCGGCTAGCAGCCGCCCGAAATACCGCTTTCCGGAGAGAGGCGGGCGACTGATAGTCGCCCCTACAAGCAGGAACACATTACGGCACATACACAATTGCGTAACATCTGAAAGGAGGCGCGCTATGGGAAAGCCCATCGTCGCCATTGTAGGCCGGCCCAATGTGGGCAAGTCCATGCTCTTCAACAAACTCACCGGGCGCCGCATGGCCATCGTGGAGAACACCCCCGGCGTCACCCGGGACCGGATCTACGGCGAGTGTGACTGGAACGGCAGGGCCTTCCGCCTGGTGGACACCGGCGGCATCGAGCCCGGCACCGACAGCGATATGCTCAAATTCATGCGTCGCCAGGCGGAGATCGCCATTGAGACGGCGGATGTCATCATCATGGTCACCGACGTGACCGTGGGCCTCACCGCCGCCGACAGCGAGGTAGCCACCATGCTCAAGCGGGCGAAGAAGCCGGTGGTGGTGGCCGTCAACAAGTGCGACCGCGTCGGTGCGCCGGACCCGGAGTTTTACGCCTTCTACGGCCTGGGCCTGGGGGACCCCATTGAGGTCTCCGCCATCCACGGCCACGGCACCGGCGACCTGCTGGACGCCTGCGTGGAGCAGTTCCCCCCCGAGGAGGACGACGAGGCCGAGGACGACCGCATCAAGGTGGCCATCATCGGCAAGCCCAACGTGGGCAAGTCCAGCCTGCTCAACCAGATTCTCGGCCAGGAGCGCGTCATCGTCTCCGACGTGGCCGGCACCACCCGGGACGCCATCGACTCCGACTTTGAAAACGAGTTCGGCAAGTACTGCTTCATCGACACCGCCGGGATGCGGAGAAAGTCCAAGGTGGACGACGCCATCGAGAAGTACTCCAACCTCCGCACCGTCTCCGCCATCGAGCGGGCCGACGTGTGCCTGATCCTCATCGACGCCGTCGAGGGCGTCACCGAGCAGGACACCAAGATCGCGGGCCTGGCCCACGAGGCGGGAAAGGCGTCGATCCTCGTGGTCAACAAGTGGGACCTCATCGACAAAGAGACCAACACCATGGACAAGATGACCGACGAGGTGCGCCGGGACCTGAGCTACATGACCTACGCGCCGGTGCTGTTCCTCTCGGCCCTGACCGGCCAGCGGGTGAACAAGCTCTACCAGCTCATCAATGAAGTGGTGGCCCAGTCGGCCATGCGCATCTCCACCGGTATGCTCAACAACGTACTGGAGGACGCCACCGCCCGGGTCCAGCCCCCCAGCGATAAGGGCCGCCGGCTGAAGATCTACTACATGACCCAGGTGGGCGTCAAGCCGCCCCACTTCGTGGCCTTCTGCAATGACGCCCGGCTCTTCCACTTCTCCTACCAGCGGTACCTGGAGAACCAGCTCCGGGCCGTCTTCGGCCTGATGGGCACCCCCATCAAGCTCACCATCCGCCAGAAGGGCGACAAGAACGACATGGACTAAGCGTTTCATCCACCGCGTATCTCAATTATCAGGGAGTGTGTACCATGGAACTCTTCCTTTGGATTTTGATTATCGTCCTGGGCTATGCCCTGGGCAATCTCAACGGCGCGCTGCTGATTTCCAAAATCCTGATTCACGACGACGTCCGCACCCACGGCAGCGGCAACGCGGGCCTGACCAACTTCTTCCGCACTTACGGCGGCTTCCTCTCGCTGCTGGTCATCGTCATCGACGTGGGCAAGACGGTGGCCGCCTGCCTGATCGCCCAGGCGCTGCTGGGCCCCTACGGCTTCGCCATGGAGGCCAAAATGGTCGCCGGTGTGGCCGCCATCCTGGGCCACAGCTATCCCGCCGCCTCCCAGTTCAAGGGCGGCAAGGGAATTTTGAGCGGCGCCGCCCTGGCCGCCTGCCTGGACTGGCGGGTCTTCGCGATCATTTTCTCCATCTTTCTGCTGGTGGTGATTTTCACCCGCTACGTGTCGCTGGGGTCTGTGCTGGCCGGCGCCGCCTTCTCGGTCTCCTTCTGCGCCCTCTACTGGGGCAACTGGGTGATCTGCGGCCTGGCCGTGTTCGCCGGAGCCTTCGTCATCGTGCGGCACCGGGCCAACATCGGCCGCCTGATTCACCACAACGAATCCAAACTGTCGTTTCATAAGAAGAAGGAGTAAGCCATGACCATCACCATGCTGGGCAGCGGCGCCTGGGGCACGGCCCTGGCCAACCTGCTCTCGGACAACGGACATACGGTCTATCTCTGGAACCGCAGCGAGGAGAAGGCGGCGGACATGGAGCGAAACCGCCGCAATCCCCGCCTCCAGGGCGTGGAGCTGCATCCCGCCCTCACCGTGACGGCCTCGCTGGCATGCGTGCAGGAGAGCGATATGGTGGTCTTCGCCACCCCCTCCTTTGCCATCGCGGAGACGGCTCGGCGGGTCAAAGCGCTGCTGCGGCCCGAGACGGTACTGGTCTCCGTCACCAAGGGCATCGAGCCCAAGACAGGCCTGCGGATGACAGAGATCCTCACCCGGGAAACCGGGCGGACGGCGGTGGCCCTCTCTGGCCCGTCCCACGCCGAGGAGGTCTCCCGGGGCCTTCCAACCGGCTGCGTCTCCGCCTGCGAGGACGTGGAGCTGGCGGAGCTGGTGCAGGATGTGTTTATGAACGACGTCTTCCGCGTCTACGCCAGCGTGGACGTGGTGGGCGTGGAGCTGAGCGCCGCCATGAAAAACGTCATCGCACTTTGCGCCGGCATCAGCGACGGCCTGGGCCTGGGCGACAACACCAAGGCCCTGCTGGTGACGCGGGGCCTCACAGAGCTGGCCCGGCTGGGGCTGGCCTTGGGTGGACGGATGGAGACCTTCTCGGGCCTGGCCGGCGTGGGCGACATGATTGTCACCTGCACGTCGCTCCACTCCCGCAATCGCCGCGCCGGTATCCTCATCGGCCGGGGCATCTCGCCCCAGCAGGCCATGGAGCAGGTGGGCGCCGTGGTGGAGGGCTACTACGCCGCCCAGTCCGCCTACGACCTGAGCCGCCGGGCTGGGGTGGAGATGCCCATCTGCCGGGAGGCCTACCAGGTCCTCTATGAGGGCAAGGACCCCAACACAGCGGTGCTGGATTTGATGCACCGGGGCAAGAAGCACGAATTTGAAGACTCCGCCTGGATGTAGCATCCTCCTGCCGCCGACGGGTTTTGACACTTTTCCATATGCCGATAAGCGCGCTCCCAATGCCGGGAGCGCGCTTCAGCGTGTCGAAAAAGTGTTTTCTCCACGCTGCCTTAGTTTTTGCAACTTTTTTAAGTTGCAAAAACACCCTGATCGAACGCGCAGGGGGCTCTTTGCCCCCTGCACCCATCCCCCGCTGCTCTGTCGCGCAGGCTTTTTCATAGTTTTTTGTCAGTCTCAAGCGCGCTCCCAATGCCGGGAGCGCGCTTCAGCCGTATTCGGGCGTATTTCCCTAATATTGACACGCCGGGAGAACCCCCGGGGCAATTTCTCGTCTGGATGGAAAAGGGCACAAACAGCCCGGACGCCAAGGAGGAATTGCCATGAAACGAATGATCGCCCTGCTCTTGCTGACGGCGCTGCTGCTGACGGGCTGTCAGGCCCCCGCCGCGCCGGCGGACGAGCCCATCCAAGACGCCGACGCGTTCCCGCCGGTGGAGGTGGTTTCGGAAGACGGCGCAGCTCCGGCAACGGAGGAACGCTATCCCCAGTACGCGGCCCAGGCCCTGCCGGGCGGTCTGGAGATCGCCACGGCCCAGTGCGCGGCCCACGGGCAGCTCTACACCGGCGGGCTGGCCGGGCAGGAGCCAGGGCTCTATGTCCAGGACGAGGCCGGAACGGAGACGGCCCTGGCGCTGCCGGAAGACACTGAATACCTCTACGCTGCCGCCCCCTGGGGTGACGGCTGCGTGGTTCTCTGCGGCTCCATGCCGGCCCGGTACCAGGACGCGGCGGGCAGCGTGATCTCCACCGAGAACCCGGAGAATCGCCACGACCTGGCTTTTTACAACGCCGACGGGACGCTGGACCACGTGACGCCCCTCCGGGAGACCTACGACACCGCCCTAGGCAGCTTCCGGGACATGGCAGTGGTGGGCGGCGGCTTTGTGCTGCTCCACCCGAGCTACCTGGTGCTGGTGGACGAGGATGGCGGTCAGCTGGCGTCACTGGCGATGGAGGACGGAGCGCTGGCGCGGTTTTTGACCGTCGCCGCGGCGAAGGACGGGCTTTACGCCCTGAAGCAGGACTATGACGAGAGCGTCTCCACAACCCTGCTGACGCTGAACCCGGCCACCCTGGCGGTGGAGGCCGAGGAAAGCCCAGACCCGGCGCCCTGCGGTCTCGGCACGGCGGCGGACGGGACGCTGCTGGTAAACCTGCCCGGCGACGACGGCGGCGTCTATGCCCGCGCCGCCGACGACAGCCTGACCTCCGTGGTCTCCTGGGCAGACGTCGGCAGCCCCCTGGAGGGGCGGAAGCTCCTCCCGCTGGGGGAGCGCATTCTGGTCTTCGATCTGTACGAGACCTCCCTGGAGCAAGTAGCGTGGCTGGAGGGCCCCCGGCCCGCGCCGGAGCAGCTGACCCTGGCCTACACCGGCAACTCCCAAATTCTCTCCCTGGTGCGCCTTTTCAACCGCAGCCAGCAAGCCTATCGGGTCACGGCCACGGCCTATGCCGACGCGGAGATGGACCGGCTGCGGACGGAAATCCTGGCCGGAAACGGGCCAGACCTCTTCTGCTTCGGCAGCATGAGTTCCACCAGCGGCCTGGAGCTGGGCGGCCTGCGGCCCGAGACCGTCTGCGCCGACCTGGGAGAGCTGCTGGACACCCAGCTTCCCCGGGAGACCTTCGTCCCGCTGGCTCTGGAGGCGGTGCAGATCGACGGCGGATACTATACCCTGCCCCTGAGCTTCTGCATCTCCACGCTGACGGCGCCGTCGAACCTGATTCCCGAGCAGGGCCTCACGCTGGCGGAGCTGGAAGCAGCCCTGGACCGGGCCGGAGACCTGCTGCCCTTTGAAAGCTGGATGACCGCAGAAAATCTGCTGGCGCTGACCTGCGAGTTCTATCTTTCCAGGTACGTGGACCGGGAGGCCGGGACCTGCGACTTTGCGTCCCAGGAGTTTTACGACTATCTGACCTGGTGCAAGACCTGGTCCGGGGACGGCACGATTTCCGACACGCCCCAGGAGAGCCTGCTGCGCTATAGCATCGTCGCCAATCTGGAGCATGTCATCACCCGCCGCGAAGACGGTGAGCCGCGGAACATGACCTATGTAGGCTTCCCGGTGGAAGAGGGCTACGGCCATGAGCTGTACGTTCCCACACAGATCGGCATCGCCGCCGACACCGACCACCGGACCGGCGCGGAGGCCTTCGTCCGCTTCTGCGTGGCGGAGTATCCGTCGCTGATGGAGCAGGACATCCCCGCCACAGTGGCGGACCTGGAGGCAATCATCGACCGCTGCAGCCGGGGCGAGGTCGTAGACTGGGACGGCACGCCCCTGGTGCTGGACGAGGCAGCCTTGGATCAGTTCCGGCAGCTGCTGGAGAACACCACCGTGGTGGCCGACACCGACGCCACCCTGCGCGAGCTTGTCACCGACGAAGCGGCCTACTTCTTCGCCGGAGAACGCACCGTCGAGGAGACCGCCCGGCTCATCCAGCAGCGGGTCACACTCTACCTCCAGGAGCAGGGGTAATCAGAACCGAAAACCGAAGCGCGCCTGGGACACAGGCGCGCTTTTTCTGTCCCGCAGGCGCTTCGTAGAGAACAGCTTCCACCGCACCCCTGTCGCCGTCGTAGGGGCGGCCTGTACACTTGATGCCCGCCCGTGCATAGGGCGCGATTTGCGCCGGAGTTGAATGGTTCTGCGCGCCCCTACGGTGTCTACGATCGGCGAGAGCCTGCGGCGAATCGGGCATGCGGCACGGGCGGCCATAAAGGCCGCCCCTATGAATGGACGCGGGCCTTCGCTCGGCGGGGTGCGGCGGACGCGCCGCCTGGCGGACGCGCGATGCGCGCCCCTACGGCCTCGGTGCGTTTTCCGCAGACGCTCTGGCGGCGCGGGCTGGTGCTGCCTCCGGCGGGGAACTTTTCACCGCAGAAAAGTTCCCAAAACGCGCCGGGGGCTGCGGCCCCCGGACCCCTTTTGGCTGTGCGGCGTGCATCCCCGGAAGAGGCAACGCGGAGGCTGTCTGGGCCAATCGACCCGGTGGGTGTCGTCACCTTATACCCCATCAAGGCTTCGCTCGGGCCAGTAGAATCGGACAATCGTTGCGGCTACAGAACGTTCCTCAAAGGCCGCACCTACTGCCCCGGAACAGGGCGGGCTGCTGCACACGGCAGCTTTTGCGCGCGAATTTCCCGTCCTAACTGTAGGGGCGGCTATCAGCCGCCCGCTGGCTGGCGATTCACGCCGCACCCCCGTCGCCGCCCGTGCCTAGGGTGCGATTCGCGCCAGTGTTGAATGGTTCTGAGCGTCGTAAGGGTTTGCGTTCGGCGCAAGCGCTCTGACAACGCGGCGGCTTGCAGCTTATTTCGCGATTTTCGGCGCGTCTGGGACACAGGCGCGCTCTTTTTGCGTCTTATAAGACGTCAGTTAACTGAACCAGGAGGAACACCATGGAAGAACAAGCCCTGTGCCGGAAGATCGCCCACGGCAGCCAGCGGGCGCTGGAGGAGGCCATCCGGCGCTACAGCGCCTATGTGGTGACGGTGATCCACAACCGCAGCCGGGGATGCCTCAGCCCGGAGGACGAGGAGGAGCTGGCCAGCGACACCTTCTTTGCCCTGTGGAACCACGCCGGGGACATCCACGGCGGCAGTCTCCGCGCCTGGCTGGGTGCCGTGGCCCGCAATGCCACCGTGTCCCGGCTGCGGAGCCTCTCGCCCACGGTGCCGCTGGAGGAGGAGCTGCTCCCCGCAATGGCCTCTCCCTGGGAGGACTGGGAGGAGACAATCCGCCTCCAGGCGCTGCTGGAGCGCCTTTCACCCGAGGACCGGGAGATCTTCTATCGCTACTACGACCTGTGCCAGACTACGGCGGAAATCGCCCAGGCACTCCAGATGCAGCCCTCCACCGTCCGCACCCGCCTGAGCCGCGGACGGGAGCTGCTGCGAAACTTACTATGCCAAGGGGGAATCTAAACTATGCGCCAACATCAACCGGCCCCAGCATTCTGGGACGTCCCACCCCTTTCCCCCCAGCGGCAGGAAAGGATTTATCAGATGACCATGCAAAAGATCAAAGCCGATGCCGCGCCGCGCCGCCGGCGGCGGCTGGCCGCACCGCTGCTGGCGGCGGCCATCATGCTGCTGCTGAGCATCTCCGTTCTGGCGGCGGCCAAGCTCCACCTGTTCGACTTCTCCCAGCTCTTCGGAAACCGGGCCGCGGCCCTGGACCCGGGCGTCAGCACCTACCAGGACACACCGGAAGCCCCGCTGGAGGCCCAGCGCTCCACAGCGGAGAAGACCGTCTCCCTGGAGGACTACCACTTCCAGCTCATAGACGGCGTCACCCTAGGCGGCGGATTGCTCTATGCCCGCTTTGACGTCTCCCGGGCCGACGAGACCGTGCCGGACTTCCCGGCTTCCGGCCTCACCTTGCAGCTGGGGCCGTACCCCACCGCCTGGTTCCAGGCGTCCTCCGACGGCGGCGCTAGCCGGATCGTGGTCTATGCCCTGACGGACGAGGCCCCGGCGGCGCTGGACGTCACCCTCTCCGGCGACGCGGCCCAGACCGTCCTCTTCTCCCAGACACCAGTGGAGCAGCTGCCGGAAACG
>DVHE01000086.1 GCA_018712245.1 Candidatus Avoscillospira avicola
TATTCCCGTTTGATGCTCATGGCGGGGATCTCCACCCAGTGGCCGTTCTCCCAGTAGCTGCCGGGGGCGCTGACCTCGCGGAGGTTGATCTCGGGGTTGAAGTTGGTGGCGAAGGGGTAGCCGTGGTCGCCGCCGTTGCAGTCCAGGATGTCGATGGTGTCGATCTCGTCGAAATAGTGCTTCAGGGCGTAGGCGGAGAAGACGCTGGTGACGCCGGGGTCGAAGCCGGTGCCCAGGAGGGCGGTGAGGCCGGCCTTCTCAAACTTCTCCTTGTAGGCCCACTGCCAGGAATAGTCAAAGTAGGCGCTGAAGCCCTGCTCTTTGCAGCGCTTCTCATAGACAGCGCGCCAGGCCGGGTCGTCGGTGTCCTCGGGCTCGTAGTTGGCGGTGTCCACATAGTCCACGCCGGCGGCCAGGCAGGCGTCCATGATCGTCAGGTCCTGATAAGGCAGCGCCACGTTGAGGACCACGTCGGGGGCGTAGCTCTTGATGAGGGCCGTCAGCTCCGCGACGTTGCCGGCGTCCACCTGAGCGGTGGTGATATTGGTCTTGAACTTGCCCTGGAGTTCTTCCTTCAGGGCGTCGCACTTGGAGACTGTCCGGCTGGCGATCATCAGATCGGGGAAGACCTCGCTGTTCTGGCAGCACTTGACGATGGCCACCCGGGCCACGCCGCCGCAGCCGATTACCAATACTTTAGCCATGTTTTGCATTCTCCTCCTGTTCCAAAATGTCCTCCACGTACTTGGGCAGCATAAAGGCGCCGATGTGAAGGTTGGTGGTATAATACTCGGTTTTCAGCCCGCGGGCGTTCCAGCGCGCCGGGTCGAAATCGTCGATGGGGTGATATTTCTTGCTGGCGAAGCCGAACATCCAGTAACCGCTGGCGCAGGTGGGGATATGCGCCTGGTAGACGCGGCTGATGGGGAAAGAGCGGTAGACCTTGCTGTGCATGGAGCGGAAGGCCGACTCGTCCTCGTCGAAGAAGGGGCTTCCGTGCTGGTAGACCATGATGCCGTCTGCCTTGAGCGCCTTGAAGCAGCTGCCGTAAAACTCCTTGGTAAAGAGGCCCTCGGTGTGGCCGAAGGGGTCGGTGGCGTCGTTGATGATGATATCGTACTCGTCGCTCCGGCCCCGGAGGAACCGCAGCCCGTCCTGGTAAAAGACCTGGACGCGGCTGTCCTCAAAGCCTTTGGCGGCCTCGGGGAAATACTCCCGGCAGACCTCCACGAACTGCTCGTCCGGCTCCACCACGTCGATCTCCTCGATCTCCGGATAGGCGGTGAACTCCCGGGCCACGCCGCCGTCGCCGCCGCCGATGATCAGCACCTTTTTCACCTGGGGGTGGACCGCCATGGGCACGTGCGTCACCATCTCATTGTAGATAAACTCGTCGGCCTCGGAGAAGATCACGTCGCCGTCCAGCGCCACGAAGCGCCCAAAGGCCGGGGACTGGAAGACGTCGATGTGCTGAAACTCGCTGTCGGCGCTGAACAGCTGCCGGTCTAAGCGGATGCTCAGCTTGACGTTGTCGGTCTGAAAGTCGGAAAACCATACCTCCGCGTGATTGTCCATCGATTACACTCCCTTCAGCACCTGCACATAGTCCACACGGGGGTCCGCCGCGCCCTGGAGGCTGCACCCCTTTTCCCTGGCATAGAGGATGTGGTCGATGATATCCTCGGTGATCTGCTCCCCGGGGGCCAGGATAGGGATCCCGGGCGGGTAGCACATGACGAACTCGCCGCAGACCCGCCCCGCCGTCTCCCGGATGGGCAGGGACTCCTTCTCGGCATAGAAGGAAACCTGAGGGCTGCAAACCACATCCGGCTGCACCGAGTCCACATAGGCCAAAGCGCCGGCGTCCCCCTGGTAGAGCCGCTTGATATCTGCCAGGGCGCCCACCAGCCGCTCGATATCCTGGAGCCGGTCCCCGATGGAGATATAGGCCATGATGTTGCCGATGTCGCCGAACTCGATCTGGATGTCGTACTCATCGCGCATCAGGTCGTAGACCTCGATGCCGGTGAGGCCCATGTTCTTGGTGTAGACGCAGAGCTTGGTGACGTCAAAGTCGAAGACGCTCCTGCCGTCGATCAGCTCCTTGCCGTAGGCGTAGTAGCCGCCGATGTTGTTGATCTCTTCCCGGGCGTACTCCGCCATTTTCACCACCTTGCCGAAGCTCTCCCGGCCCCGGAGGGCCAGGTTCCGCCGGCTCAAATCCAGGCTGGCCAGCAGCAGGTAGCTGGCCGAGGTGGTCTGGGTCAGGTTGATGATCTGCCGGACGTGGCCCGGGTCCATATCCGGGCCGGTCAGCAGCACCGAACTCTGGGTCAGGCTGCCGCCGGACTTGTGCATGGAGACCGCGGCCATGTCCACCCCGGCCCGCATCCCCGCCATGGGCAGGTTGTCGCCGAAATAGAGGTGGGTGCCGTGGGCCTCGTCGCAGAGGACCTTGATGCCATGGCGGTGGGCCGTCTCGGTGAGGGCCTTCAGGTCGCTGCAAATACCGTAATACGTGGGATTGTTGATGAACACGGCCACGGCGTCCGGGTGCCTGGCGATGGTCTCCTCCAGCGCCTCTACCTCGATGCCAAGCGCCACGCCGATCACGGGATGCACCTTGGGGTTGATGTACACCGGCACTGCCCCGCAGAGAATCAGCGCGTTGATGACGCTCTTGTGGACGTTCCGGGGCAGGATGATCTTATCCCCAGCCTTGCAGGCGGAAAGGACCATGGCCTGTACCGCGCTGGTGGTGCCGCCGACCATCAAAAAGGCATGGGCAGCGCCGAAGGCATCCGCCGTCAGCCGCTCCGCCTGGGCGATGACCGAGACGGGGTTGCAGAGATTGTCCAGGGGCTTCATGCTGTTGACGTCCAGCCCCACGCAGCGCTCTCCCAACAGCTGCGTCAGCTCCGGGTTGCCGCGGCCCCGCTTGTGGCCCGGCACATCAAAGGGAACGACCCGGCGCTTGCGGAACCGCTCCAGCGCCTCACAGATGGGCGCTTTTTGTTGTAAGGTCAAATTCATGGTGTCCTCCCGCCAAAAAAAGTAAAAGCAGATGGTATATCTTACCATCTGCTTTGAGGATCGCATCAAAACCCGCCGGCGGACGCAAGGACCCCCAGGGCATGGATTTTCAGAGTGCATCAGCAAAATCGTTAGCTTGCTGCTCTTATTGACCGTTTCACAAGATGATAAGGATTATAAAGGAATCAACTTATAAAATTTGAGCTTTTAACTCAATCAATAATGCGGATTGAACCGCACGGCAGCTGACCCGCCTGTCCGTAAGGCTTTCTCTGCGAGGCAGAGCGGTCTGAGAAATTTGCACAGCACTCAACTGGCGATAGCATTATAGCACGGGTTCGGGGCCACTGTCAAGAACTTCGACAGCTTCCGACCCGGGGCCGCGGAAGGCCACGGTGCCGTGGAGGCAGTCGTCCTCCCCCACGAGGTCCACCACATAGATTCCCTGCTCCCGGCGGCAGCAGCAGTGAATCCGCTGCCCCAGCAGGATCTGACGGCGAAATTCCATGGAGATCTCGTCAAAGGGGGTGTTCCAGCAGTCCCGGGGCAGGGCCTCCAGGGCATAGTCGAGGTAGACCAGGTTGTTCACATGGTGGTTGGTGTCGATGTCGCTGCGGCGGGTCTGCAGCGTGCAGACCTCCCGCCCCGGCGCGTTTGAAAGGGACGGAAACGGCGCGTCGAACACGTCCCGCTCCAAAAGCGAATAAGCGCCGGCGATTTCCGGCGTAATCCGTGCCGCCCGGCCCGTATCCGTATTGACCAAAATCCACTCCGATTCCCCTACCGCCGCCGGCGCACCGTCGGCGCCCCGGAGGATGAAGTTCCGTACCGACGTCACCCGGGCCATGGAGCGCGGCCAGGTCTCCACCGTGACGGCCTCGTTCCACCGCACGGCGCCGATGCGCTTTACCCGCCAGCGGACCAGCATCCAGATGACATGGGTCCGCGGGATGTCTTCCACCGCGTAGCCGGCCTGGCTGGAGTGGACGATGGCCGCTTCCTGCATCATGGCCATGGCGCCGCGAAGCGTGAGCCGCATCTGTTCGTCCACCTCGCCATAGGTAACGCGGGTGGGGTATTCAAATAATTGCGCCAAAATGATCCACCTCAGATTTTATCCAGGCCTTCCAGCTGGAGGGTAAAGACTGTGGCGCCGCCGGTGTCCACCTGAATGGGCACCGCAGAGACGGCTGCCTCCAGATGTACGCCGGGCATCATAGCCGGCGTGGCATACATCACTTTTTTCCGCCGCCCGGCCCGGCCCTTCAACAGATCCATCAGCTCGACATAGCGGGACGACTCCACGCCCACCAGAATGGTGATATTCTTCTTCCGCAAAAAGCCGCCGCTGGACGACAGCTTCGTCACAAAAAAGCCATGCTGATTCAGCGCCGTGACGGTGCCGTCATAGTCCTCCTCCTGCAAAACCGCAAGGACCAGTTTATTTTGTTGTTCCGCCATATTCGCCACTCCTTCCCAGGTAGTTCTCATCAGCGTGTCGAAAAAGTATTTTCGCCCCGCTGTCCCCCGTTTTTGCAACTTCAAAAAGCTGCAAAAACGCTCTTGTTGAACGCGCATGGCCCAGGCCAGCTTCTCTTGCCCTTCGGGCAATTCACCTTCAGGGGTCTTAACCCCTTGCACACATTCCCCGCTGCTCTGTCGCACAAGTTCTCAGCGAGGTTTTTTGACAGTCTACAATTTCTATTATACACCATTTTGGCAAAATGAAAAGCATAGATTTTGTCATTTTCCACGCGGAGGGCTTCCCTGGCTTGACCTTCGTGATATACTGAAGGTAGAAGAGAATGAAACCAGGAGATGATCCCATGTCGCACAGCGTGCAGCAGGCAGAAGCAAAATATCAAATGATGACCACCATGCCCATACCCAAACTGATTTTACGTCTGGGCATCCCCACCATCGCCAGCATGCTTATCACCAGCGTCTACAATATGACCGACACCTACTTCGTCGGCCAGCTGGGCAAGAGCGCCTCCGGCGCCATCGGCATCGTCTTCAGCCTGATGGCCATTTTCCAGGCCTTCGGCTTTATGTTCGGCCACGGCGCCGGCAGCAATATCTCCCGCCGCCTGGGCCAGCACGACACCGAGAGCGCCACCCGCTTCGCCTCCACCGGCTTTTTTCTCGCCCTGCTGACCGGCGCGGTCATCGGCGTACTGGGCCTGTGCCTGCTGACGCCGCTGATGTACTTCCTGGGCAGTACTGACACCATTCTCCCCTTCGCCCGGGACTACGGCGTCTGGATTCTGCTGGCCGGGCCGCTCTTTACCGGCAGCTGTGTCCTCAATAACATCCTCCGCTACGAGGGGATGTCCTTCTTCGCGATGATCGGCCTGGTGTCGGGCGGCTTCCTCAACATGATCCTGGATCCCATCCTGATCTTCGGCTTCCATATGGGCACCTCCGGCGCGGGGCTCTCCACCGCCATCTCCCAGGCCGTCAGCTTTTTGATCCTGCTCTATATGTTCCTGGCCGGGCGGACCGAGAGCAAGCTGAAGCTCTCTAAGGTCTCGCGGCAGTGGCGGGACATTTGGCTCATCGTGGCCACGGGACTTCCTTCTCTGATTCGCCAGGGCCTGGCCAGCCTGTCCGGCCTGCTCCTCAATCACCAGGCCGGCATCTACGGCGACGCCGCCGTGGCCGCCATGAGCATCGTCAACCGCATCACCAGCTTTATCTTCTCCGTAGGACTGGGCATGGGCCAGGGCTACCAGCCGGTGGCGGCCTTCAACTACGGCGCGAAAATTTACTCCCGGGTCCGCAAGGGCTTCTGGTTCACCGGTCTGGCGGGAGAAGTGCTGCTGGGCGTCGGGGCCGCAGCGTGCATCCTCTTTGCCAGGCCTCTGGTTGCCGTGTTCCAGCCGGATCCGGAGGTGGTGGCCATCGCCTTCCCGGCCCTGATCTATCAGAGCGCGGCCTGCTTCTTCCTCCCCCTGAGCGTCTGCGCCAACATGATGTTCCAGAGCGTCGGCCTCTCCGGCAGGGCCAGTTTCCTCTCCGCGCTGCGCAGCGGCCTATTGTTCATTCCGCTGATTCTGCTCCTGCCCCTGACCCTGGACCTCCTGGGCGTGCAGATCGCCCAGGCCGTCAGCGATGTTTTGACGTTCCTCATCTCCATGCCGCTGGCGCTCCATTTCCTCCGGCGGCTGCCCCAGGATCAGCCGGTGTGAGAGATGAAGCAATGCCCCCGCCAAAGGCCCCCTTGTGCAAAGGGGGCTGGCACGGCGTCAGCCGTGACTGGGGGATTGTCGCCCCGGCAATGACCGCAAGTTCTGATCCCCGCCGGCGCTGCGCGTAATCTGCGGTGAAGGTAGAAGTTCGCATGTTCGGCGGGGGCGTTCCGATATCGCAGGCGCGGGCCGATGTGGCCTGCAAGGGAGCGCTGCCTGTGGCAGAAAAAGCGACCGCAGCAGTTGGGCCGCCGCTTGCCTTGGCGGGCCGCAACGCGGGCCGGGAAGGCTTAGCGGCAACCCGGACCATCGG
>DVHE01000087.1 GCA_018712245.1 Candidatus Avoscillospira avicola
GGTACCGATGCAGACCTTGCCGGTGGCCTGGACGCCGTCGGCGGCCAGCAGGGGCTTCAGCAAAGCCGCGCCCATATTCATGGCCCGGGCCGCGACCAGCACGTGGGGCACGAAGATTTCGTTGTTCTTAAACTTCTCGCCCACCACGGCCATACCGGCCATCAGGCCCTCGGAGAGGATGTCGTGGGCAGGGATGCCCTGGTCGATGCACTGCTGCACCAGCGCGGTGACGGTCTTGGCGTCGCCCTTCTGCAGGCTCGTGGAAATGTCGTTGAAAATGCTCATGGTGTGTATCCTCCATCCTGGTTTATATTGATATTCGGCGCTGAAGCGCTCCGTAAGAACTGAGTACAGTATAGCGAAGGGGATGAAAAGTTACTTGAAATAAGCTGCAATGTTTTGCACTTATACATCCACTTTTTCAAATGTCTTGACATTTGCGCCTGGTTTTTTTATGCTTGAAAAAATGGGATTATTTTGTCTGCACCTGGAGGCGCTGGCCCATGGCAAAAGAAAACTTTGATCTGAAACTCGTGAAAACCTGCGCGCGTTCCTTTGCCGTAGCCAGCGGCGTGGGGTGTACGGTCTCCAACGCCAAAGGTGAAATTCTCTATGAAAGCGGCTATGGCTGCGCCAGCTGCGGCATTTGCCGCGCTGCCGGAAGGAGGCCGGAGGATTGTACCGAGGCGCACAATTACGGCATGACCGAGGCGGTCCGGTTTGGCGGAAAATACGTGTATTGCTGCCCGATGGGGCTGACGTGCTTTGTCTCTCCCATTTTCAGCGAAGAGATGATTGAGGCGAAAATTACAGTGGGTCCGTTTCTGATGGTAGACGCCTCGGACTATCTGTATTTTGATGGACGGGAGCAGCTGCATTTGGAGCAGGACGCGCTATCGCAGGTGGCGCAGGAGCTGGCACATGTGCCGGTCATTGACGCTGACCGCGTCACGGAGCTGTCTAACCTGCTGTTTATGGCGGTTGGTTTTATCAACAATGTTTCCGACGCAAACCGGATGCTGGCGCGCCAGGGGTCCGTGACCATGCAGGGACAGATTACGGCCTATATTCTCCAGCTTAAGCATGAACACGCTGCATCGGCGCCCTATCCACTGGAGACGGAAGAAGCGTTTTTGTCGGCGGTGCGGCAGGTCGATCGCGATTCGGCCAACCGGCTGCTCAATGAGCTGCTGGGATACATTTTCTTCTCCACGGGCGGAGAACTTTCCAAGGTTAAAACGCTGATTTACGATCTGCTGGTGCTGTTGTGCCGCTGTGCCATCCGCTCCGGGGCGGACCAAGAAAAAACCATGGCCGCCAACCATCGCTATTACCAGGAGATCAACCAAATCCAGGATTTTGACCGGCTGTGTCAATGGATGACGCAGGTGGTCAACACGACGATGGACAGCATCTTTGACTTCGGCAATGTGCGCCATGCAGGACTTGTCCACAGGAGCGTGCAATACATCCATGCAAATTATGCGCAGCATCTCACGTTGGAGAGTATGGCGCAGCAGGTCTATCTGTCGCCCACCTACTTCGGACGGATATTCAAGGAGGGCACGGGTGAGAGCTTTACGGCCTACCTCACGCGGGTTCGCATTCAGCGCAGCAAGGAGCTTTTGTGCTACGAGAGCTTCCGGCTGACCGACATTGCCCAACTGGTGGGGTTTGAGGATCAGAGTTACTTTTCCCGCGTTTTTAAGCGGATGGAAGGCGTCAGTCCAAGGCGCTATCGGGAACTCAACAGCAAGAAAGGCACAGAGAAAAATTGCTCGAATATGCTGTAGCGTGCAGACAAGCCAAAAGGCCCGCGGCGGAGTTTTTCCGCTGCGGGCCTTTTGGGCTTTTTTAATTGTGGGCTTCGAGCCAGGCGTCAACCTTGGTCTTGGCGATGCACTGGATGCTCTCCTCGGCGTAGGGGGACTCGGTGCCGCCGCAGCCGTACACGAAGTAGAAGCCATCGGGCGTCTGATACAGCGTTTCCTCGTAGCCGGCAGGATCGCCGAAGCTGCCCACGGTGTACTTTTTCACCAGCGTGGCAGTCTCAGTGTCATATTCCTTCTTGCGGATGATCTTTTTCACGGGTTTCTCCTCCTTTTTTATCATATCCCGGGCTGACCGGGTGGAATCCAAAAACAAACCGGGCCGCGCCGGGTTTGCACAGTCCTCGTTCGGTAATCCGCTCCCTAGTATAACGCATTTTCCAACCGGAAACAATGGCGTAAATGGAGAAGATCTGGCGGATAGCTGATGGGATTTAGATAAATTGCATAGTTTGCACCTCGAAAAATTGGATATTAAGGAACGAAGGAGCCGTGCCATTTGCCAATTGCGACAGTACGCTTGACAAAAGATATGAGAATGGGTATACTAAGCGTACTAATAATATTAGTACAATCAGAAAGGAGGAGGTACACCTTGATTCCAATTAACCCACGGGACCCCCGCCCGATTTATCTCCAGATCAAGGAAGGCCTCTGCCGGCTGATCTTAAGCGGCGCAGTCAAAACCGGGGAACGGCTGCCCAGTGTCCGGGAGCTGGCGGGACAGCTGGCCATCAACCCCAACACCATCCAGCGGGCTTATCGGGAGCTGGAGAACGACGGCTTTATCTACTCCGTCAGCGGGAAAGGCTCCTTTGCCGCCGCGCTGGCGGAGGTAGACGCCGGACGCCGCAGCGCCAAGGAGCGGGAGTTCCGGGCCGCGGCCCTGGAGCTTCTGCGGCTGGGGACGCCCAAGGCCGACCTGATGGCCATATTGGATCAACTGGAAGAGGAGGATAGCAACGATGCTTGAAGTGAAACATCTCACTAAGACCTTTGGCGGCGTGCCGGCTCTGGACGACCTCTCGCTGACGGTGCCCCGGGGCGGAGTTTACGGTCTGGTGGGACCCAACGGAGCGGGCAAGTCCACGCTGATTCGCTGCCTGATGGGGATTTATCGTCCCGACAGCGGAGAGATCACCCTGGACGAGCAGCCAGTCTATGAACATACGGCCCAGAAGCAGCAGATGGTCTATATTCCCGATGAAATTTTCTTTGAGGGCAGCGATTCCATTCGCGACTTAAAGCAGCTTTACGCCGGAACCTATCCCACCTTTGACCAGGCGCGGTTTGAACGGCTGGCCGACTGCTTTGGCCTCAACCAGCGCCAGCCGGTGCGGCGGTTTTCCAAGGGCATGCAGAAGCAGGCGGCCTTCTGGCTGGCCATCTCCTGCCGGCCCCAGGTGCTGATTCTCGACGAGCCGGTGGACGGCCTGGACCCGGTGATGCGGCGGCAGATCATGGGCCTCATTCTGGAAGACGTGGCGGAACACGGCACCACGGTGCTGGTCTCCTCCCACAATCTCCGGGAGCTGGAGGACATCTGCGACCACGTGGGCATCATGCACGGCGGGAAAATGCTGCTGGAGCGCTCCCTCTCGGCCTTGCAGGACAATATGGTCAAGGTGCAGCTGGTCACGGAGCTGCCGCTGCCGGAGGAGTTGGAAGTGGTCCACCAGAGTACTGTGGGCCGGGTCCAGACGCTGATCGTCCGGGGCAGCGCCGACACGGTGCAGCCGCTGCTGGCCCAGTGCCATCCGCTGCTGTGCGACATTCTGCCTCTCTCTCTGGAGGAGGTCTTCATTTACGAGCTGGGAGGTGTGGACTATGAAGTCAAAGATATCCTGCTGTAACGCGGGGCTGCTCCGCCGGAGCATTCTCCGGGGCGCGCCGCTGTGGGGCCTGTGGACCCTGGGGTGGCTCATTCTGCTGCCGCTGCATCTGCTGTCCAATCCCAGCCCGGATTTTATTTATGCAAAGGAATATACCCTCGGCCTCACCCAGGTAGGCACGGTACTGGTCTTCGGCTACGGCTTGCTGGTGGCCTGGTATCAGTTTGCCTATCTCTACAACACCCGCGCCGCCTACCACTACGGCTCCCTGCCCCTGCGGCGGGAGACGCAGTTTCTGACCCGTTATCTCTCGGGCCTGCTGTTCCACCTGGTCCCGGCGGCGGTCACGGCCCTGCTGACTGTTCTGGTGGCGGCACTCCAAGGCACCAGCTGCATCCGAGTAGCCGGTACCTTCTTCGCCGCTACCTCCCTTGTATACCTCTTCTACTACAGCCTGGCCGTGCTGATTGCCCAGCTGGTGGGCCATATCATCGCCCTGCCGGCACTCTATCTGGTGCTGAACTTCACCAGCCTGGTGCTGGAGACCATCCTCTCCGAGGTATTGCGCACCTTCACCTTCGGCATGGTTTCCGGCCAGGACCTCTGGCCCGACTGGCTCTCCCCGGCCTACTATGCCCTGCGGCGGAACCTCTTCGGCTTTACGACCAATTGGGACCCGAACACCGGCGACTTCCTGTCCATTCGTTTCAACGGCTGGGTCCCGGCGCTGATCTTCGGGGCCGTGGGCCTGGGTTTCGCGGTGCTGGCCTTCCTGTTCTTCCGCAAGCGGCATCTGGAATCCGCCGGGGACGTCATCGCCGTTCCCTTCCTGCGGCCGGTGTTCCTCTACGCCCTGGCCCTGGGCTGCGGCATCGTCCTGGGCCGGGTCCTCTCGGCGGCCCTCTTTACCGACGACCAGACGCGGTTCGTGCCGCTGCTCTTCTCCATGCTGGTGTGTACGGCCCTGGGCTACTGGGCCGGACAGATGCTGCTCCACAAGTCCCTGCGGGTCCTGTCCAAGGGCAACTGGGTTCGCTGCGGCGCGGTGATGGCCGTGATGGCGGCGGGCATGCTCTGCTGCCGATATGATGTCACCGGCTTCTCCCGCTATGTGCCTGCTGCCGACGATGTCAAAAGCGTGACGCTGAGCTATGACATCGGCCAAATCACTGACCGGGATATCATCAACCGCACCGTGGCCCTCCACCAGGAGATCGTGGACCAGCGCTACGCCATCGAGGAACAGCTGCGGGAGGCGAGCAGCTTCACGTATTTCAGCGTTACCTATGAGATGCAGGACGGCAGCACTGCCAGCCGCCGGTTCCGACTGCCCGTGGACAGATATGGCAACTATGACCGCAGCAGCCTGGCCTGGGCCGCCAGCGAGCTGCAGTGCGACCAAAAGGTCCTGCTGGAGAGATACTTCCCTGCTGGCGGTAAACCGGCCTATGACCAGTTTACCGTGGAATACCTGGATACGGAATGGGTTTATCAGCAGATGGAGCTGACCTACGACCAGGCGGAAGCGCTGGCCGAGGCCATCCAGGCTGACATCGAGGCCGGCACCCTGGGCGGCGATGACATCTCGTGGCCCTATGAGCGCAACCAGTACGACCTGCAGGTGCAGATGGCCTACTACGTCAGCGGCCAGCGGCTCTCCTATGACTCGATCTTCGTCACCGCCGCGGCGGAACATACCTGCGCGGTGCTGCGGGAGTTGGGCGTCCCCGAGGCCGTCATCGCCGGGGAATCGGCGGACTGAGGCTCTGTCAGAAAAGGAAATGAAAGACGTGCTTCCCCGAACCGGCCATGCCCGGTTCGGGGAAGAAAAAACATCCGGCAGCGTCGCTGCCGGATGTGCTGTTTTATGGGAATTAGGCCTTGCCAGCGCAGCCCAGGACGTCCACCAGCTTGTGGCGAACCAGTTCCTTGATGTTGGCGCGGGCGGGCTTCAGGTACTCGCGAGGGTCGAACTTGTCGGGATGCTCGTTGAAGAAGGCGCGGATGGTGCCGGTCATGGCAAGACGCAGGTCGGAGTCGATGTTGATCTTGCAGACGGACAGCTCAGCGGCGTGACGCAGCTGCTCTTCGGGGATGCCGACGGCGTCGGGCATCTTGCCGCCGTTCTCGTTGATCATCTTCACGTAGTTCTGGGGCACGGAAGAGGAACCGTGGAGAACGATGGGGAAGCCGGGCAGACGCTTGGACACTTCCTCCAGCACGTCGAAGCGCAGCGGAGGGGGAACCAGGATGCCCTTCTCATTGCGGGTGCACTGCTCGGCGGTAAACTTGTAAGCGCCGTGGCTGGTGCCGATGGCGATGGCCAGGGAGTCGCAGCCGGTCTTGGAGACGAACTCCTCGACCTCTTCGGGGCGGGTGTAGGAAGCGGCGTGGGCAGCGACCTTCACGTCGTCCTCGATGCCGGCCAGGGTGCCCAGCTCAGCCTCGACCACAACGCCGTGATCGTGGGCGTACTCAACGACCTTGCGGGTGATCTCAATGTTCTCGGCGAAGGGCTTGGAAGAGGCGTCGATCATAACGGAGGTGAAGCCGCCGTCGATGCAGCTCTTGCAAGTTTCGAAGTCCGGGCCGTGATCCAGGTGCAGCACGATCGGAATCTCGGGGCACTCAGCCACAGCGGCCTCGACCAGCTTCACCAGATAGGTGTGGTTGGCGTAGGCGCGGGCGCCCTTGGACACCTGCAAGATCACAGGAGCCTTCTCTTCGCGGCAGGCTTCGGTAATGCCCTGCACGATCTCCATATTGTTCACGTTGAAAGCGCCGATGGCGTAGCCGCCGTCGTAAGCCTTCTTGAACATCTCAGTAGAAGTTACCAGAGGCATGGGAAACAACTCCTTTACATTATTCTGGTTTCATCTTACCAAATCGACGGTAAAATTGCAAGAGACGAAGTTTACAAGATACCGCCATGGGGAAAAAATCTTTTGGTGACATTGGGCGGCGAAATCTGCCGGAGGGATTGTTCTTGACATTTTTCTTCCGCCTTTTATAATCAAAAGTGACAAATGCCCTGGGCGACAGTGCCGGGGCGCAATGGAAAGGGGAATGCGCCATGGAAGACCGCAAAGGCAAGGAGGGCTCTATCATTACCATCACCGCCACCGACGAGCAGGGCCGGCAGGAGGAACAGGACTACCGGGTCATCGCCATCTACACCGCCGGCGGGCGGCAATATATCGCGCTGACGCCGGACCTGGACACGCCGGAGCTGGAGGCGGACATCTATCTCTTCCGCTACCAGGAGGAGGACGGCCAGGGGACCGTGGAAGAAATCGCGGAGGATGAGGAATTTGCCCTGGCGGCCGACGCGCTGCAGCAGGTGCAGATGGAGCGCAACCCCTGAGCGGGCCTGCGGAAAGGAAAGCGCCATGGAACACTGGGAAGGGAAGCACTATTCCTTTTATCAAAACCGGGACTGTGAATATTTCCCCTGCCATGCGGGGGCCGACCCGGAGAACTTCAACTGCCTTTTTTGCTACTGCCCCCTCTACGCCCTGGGCGATCAGTGCGGCGGCGCCTTCCGCTACACGGAGAAGGGCCGGAAGGACTGTACCCACTGCCTCTTCCCCCACCGGCGGGAAAATTACGGCAAAATCAACGAGCGGTTTGAAGAGATCGCACGACTGGCCGCTCGAAATCGGGAAAAATAAGAGATAATACGGATTTCACCCAGATTCCTCTTTACTTTTCCCGGGAGCTGTGGTATCTTATTTAAGCTGGCTTCGTGCGCCAGCGCCCCCATTTCTCAGTTCTGGGAGACAGCCTGGTTTTCAAACGGGCATTCTGCCGGCCCACTACTTAGGATGCGGGAAATATTTTGAAAGGTGGAAACAACCATGATCCGTAAAGAAGACAAGACCGCTATCATTGCCGCTAACGCGACCCACGAGGGCGACACCGGCTCCCCGGAGGTCCAGATCGCCATTCTGACCGCCCGTATCAACGAGCTGACCGAGCATCTGCGGGTGCATAAGCACGACAACCACTCCCGCCGCGGCCTGCTGATGATGGTCGGTAAGCGCCGGAACCTGCTGGACTACCTGGCCAAGAAGGACATCAACCGCTATCGTGCCTGCATTGCCAAGCTGGGCATCCGTAAGTAAGAAATCCCATGGGCAGACGGGGGAATCCCTGTCTGCCCATCGCTGCAATCATCGCTTTCATATGGGCCAGGCTTTAGCAGTTGAAAGGGTTGCCGAATCCTTCGGCCATCGTTTCAAGTGCTAAATCTCCCATATGAAAGCCCCAATTAAGGAGGTACCATATGGTCATTCAGAAAACATTCCCCAACCACCACATTTTTGAGACCGAGATCGGCGGCCGGACCTTCACCGTGGAGACCGGCAAGGTGGCCGAGCTGACCAACGGCGAGTGCATCTGCCGCTATGGCGACACCGTGGTCCTCACCACCGTCGTGGCCTCTTCCGCCCCCAAGGCCGGCATCGACTACTTCCCCCTGACCGTGGAGTTTGAAGAGCGGATGTACAGTGTGGGCCGCATCCCCGGCAGCTTCAACCGCCGGGAGGGCCGCCCCTCTGAAAAGGGCATCCTGGCCAGCCGCCTCATCGACCGTCCCATGCGCCCCTTCTTCGACGAGGAGCTGCGCAACGACGTGGTCATCACCTGCACCGTGCTGTCCAACGACCATGAAAACCCCGTGGAAGTGGTCGCCTCTCTGGGCGCCTTCATCGCCACTGCCTACTCCGACGTGCCGTGGAACGGCCCCATGGCTACCACCGAGGTGGCTTACCTGAACGGCGAGTATATCATCAACCCCTCCAACGAGCAGCGGGAAGCCGCCAAGATGTTCTGCACCATCGCCTCCACCGCCGAGAAGGTGGTCATGATCGAGACCGAGGCCAACGAGGTCAAGGAGGATGTGCTGCTCAAGGGCATCGAGCTGGCCCACGAGACCAACAAGCAGATCGTCGCCTTTATCAACACCATTGTGGACGCCATCGGCAAGCCCAAGTTCACCTTTGAAAAGGCCGCCGTCAACCATGACCTGCTGGACGACCTGTGCGCCTACGGCATGGACCAGATCGAGTACGCCCTGGACACCCCCGACAAGAACGTCCGGGAGGAGCGCCTGGCCAAGACCCGGCTGGACTTCGCTGAGAAATTCGCCGAGAAGTACGAAGATTACGATATCAACATCGAGGTCTGCCTCTACAAGATGCAGAAAAAGGTGGTCAAGAAGTGGCTGCTGGAGGGCAAGCGCGTCGATGGCCGCGGCATGGATGAAATCCGTCCCCTGGCCGCCGAAGTCGGCGTTCTGCCGAGAGTCCACGGCTCCGGCCTCTTCACCCGCGGCCAGACCCAGGTCCTCTCCATCTGCACGCTGAACACCCTCTCCATGGCCCAGAAGCTGGACACCATCTGGCCTGAGGACACCAAGCGCTATATCCACCACTACAACTTCCCCTCCTTCTCCACCGGCGAAGCCCGTGCCAGCCGCTCCACCTCCCGCCGGGAGATCGGCCACGGCAACCTGGCCGAGAAGGCCCTCTACCCCGTGATTCCCTCCGTGGAAGAGTTCCCCTACGCCATCCGCGTGGTGTCTGAGGTTCTCTCCTCCAACGGTTCCACTTCTCAGGGCTCCATCTGCGGCTCCACGCTGGCCCTGATGGACGCCGGCGTGCCCATCCGCCGCCCCGTGGCCGGCATTTCCTGCGGCCTGATCTCCGACCAGGAGACCGGTCAGTGGCGCACCTTCACCGACATCCAGGGCGTCGAGGACTTCCACGGCGAGATGGACTTCAAGGTGGCCGGTACCACCGAGGGCATCACCGCCATCCAGATGGACCTGAAGAACGACGGCCTGACCCTGGAGATCATCGCCGACGCCCTGGAGCGCTGCCGCAAGGCCCGGCTGGAAATCCTCAGTGAGATCATGCTGCCCTGCATCGCGGAGCCTCGCCCCGAGGTCTCCGAGTACGCCCCCAAGATGATCTCCATGAAGATCGACGTGGACAAGATCCGCGAGGTCATCGGCTCCGGCGGCAAGACCATCCAGAAGATCTGCGCCGACACCGGTGCCAAGATCGACATCGACGACGACGGTTCCGTCTTCATCTCCGCAGTGGATTCCGCCGCTGCTCTGGCCGCAAAGAAGATGGTGGACGATATCTGCTTCGTGCCCGAGGTGGGCAAGCTCTACTACGGCAAGGTGGTGCGCATTCTGCCCATCGGTGCCTTTGTGGAATTGGCTCCCGGCAAGGACGGCCTGGTCCACATCTCCAAGCTGGAGAACCGCCGCGTGGAGAAGGTGGAGGACGTGCTGAACATCGGCGACATGACCTGGGTCAAGGTCATGGAGATCGACGAGAAGGGCCGCGTCAACCTCTCCCGCAAGGACGCCCTCAAGGAAATGAACAACAAGTAATCTCCGTAGATAACCCCCGGACTGCCTGGCAGCCCGGGGGTTTGTCATGGAAATTTTTCTTGCCGTCACCGCAACAAGCGGCTGATTTTTGCGGAATCTATGGTAGAAGCCAAAGGCCCGGAACCAGGGTCGCGAAAACTGCGGGCCAACGCGAACCGCACCCGCCCACGGGCAGCAAAAAGGCTCCCCTGTGCAAGGGGAGCTGTCTCGCGGAGCGAGACTGAGGGGTTGTATCGGCCCCTACCCGCCGCAGGCGAGTCTCATCGCGGCGGGTAGGGGGCTGCGGTCAGGTGGGCGGCTGATAGCCGCCCCTACAATAGAATCGCAGGCCTGCTGCGTTTGGCGCGGGCACTCAGACAGCGCTGGCCGGGCGGGCCGATGTGGGCATCGGCCCCTACGGTGAGGTCGCGGGCTGGTGTGTTCGGTGCGCCGCTGCGGTGCTAATTGGCGCAGGCCTCACAGACGCGCATCAGCATGGTGGCGACCTCGGCGCGGGTGGCGTTGGCGCGGGGGCTGAGGCTGCCGTTGGAGCCCTCCAGGATGCCCGCGCCGCAAGCCCACTGCAGGGCGGGGATGGCGTACTCGCTGATCTCCGCCGCGTCGGTATAGCTCAGGATATTGGTGTTCTCGCCGATGGAGACGTCCAGCTCCAGATACTTGGCATAGCGCCAGAGGATGGCGGCCAGCTGCTCCCGGGTGATGGGATCGTTGGGGCCAAAGGCGGTCTCGCTGTAGCCCTCGACAATGCCCTCGCCGGCCGCCCAGCGGACGGCCTCGGTGTACCAGGTGTTGGCGGCCACGTCCGCAAAGGGCATGGTATCGTCCGCCTCCGGCTCGCCCTCCAGCCGCCAGAGGATCGTGACGATCATGGCGCGGGTGGTGGAAGCGTTGGGGGCAAAGCGATTGCTGCCCACGCCGTCCATCAGGCCGTGTTCATAGACATAGGCGACTGCCTCATAGAACCAGTCGGTGGGCTTCACGTCCGCAAAGGGAAGCTGCTCGGGGACGAACACCGCCTGGATGTTGACTTGTGAGGCGGGCATCTCAAAGGTGTACTTCCCGCCGCCCAGCGCGGTCAGCTTCAGCGCGCTGCCGTATTTGTCGGTGACGGTCAGGCGCTCCAGCGCGTACCCCGCCTCCGGCGTGACGGTGATCGTCACGGTGCGGCCTTTCGCGGCACTTTGGTGCGAAACCGTAACCGTGCCGCCCGTCGTCTCCTGGACGGTGATGGCGTAGGCGGGGAAGCTGTGGCCGGTGGCCGGGATGTCTGCCACTTCTTTTGTGGCCGTATAGGTCGTACCCTCAAATGTGGTCGTTGCCGTATATTCTGTTACCCCGTTTTGCGTGCTGGTGGCAGGTGTCTTGACCTCCGATGTAACGGTTACTTCCGGGGTCGCTTTGTGACTGGCATCATTCTGACAGGTAAATGTCACCGTACAGGTCTTTCCGTCCTCCGCCCAGTTCCATTCCGGTTCGCTCCAATTATGTCCTGTAGCCGGAATCACGGTGCTTTCAGAAGTAATTTCATTCTCGCCTTCAGCGTCACTGAAATACTTACCGCAATTTTTGCAGTACCAGTATTCTTCGTTACCTTCCACAGTGCAGGTAGGAGCTTTATAATCTACTTTTTGTAAATTGTGTGTAACAGCCGGGAACTGCAAAGTGAAGGTGAATATTTTTCCGTCATCTGACACACCTTGTCCTGTTTTCACAACCGCAGTAACACCATCTATTTGGTATTCATCTTTATAGAAGTTTTCTGCAAATTGATTTAAATCCTGCCAATCGTATATGATAAACTGGCTCGGATCAAAATCCTCTGCAAAATAATAGCTCTTTCTGTTTGTGCCGCTGATATCGGTTCTCATGACAATCGTCAATTCGGGAATATCTCCCGCCTGCCAAGTTTTTTCGTCAATGTCTGAATAACCGCTCCATACGGCAGAAGTAACAGCTGCATAAAATTCATTTGGAACATCAATATAGGTCTTACCGGGTTCTTTATCCACTACATCACCGGAACACTCTGGAGCAAATGCGATATGAAGCGGGCCGCCTGCTACAAGTTTTTCCGTAACAATCAAGCAGGGATCCCCGTAAGTGCTTGTTCTGCACTTTAGGGCAAACGTTCCATTTTCGGTATCGTTCAACACGAAATCGTCTGCCCATGCAGGACTTTCTTCCGGCACTTCAATCACGAGAGTACCGTTTGCAAGGCTGCTTGGAGTAACGGTCACAGGCCGTTCAACCGTACTGCTTTTTGCAATGCTTCCTGTACCGTTCAAAACGAAACCTGCATTTCCTTTCGCCACAAAATCATTACAGCTAAATTTTCCGTTCAGTGTTGACTCATCCAGTTCCAAAGTGTTGGTTTGTAAATTCTGACTGCCCAAAGAAGAATTTTTCAATGTCACAGAGTCTAAATCTGAAACACTTATATTTCCGCCGGAAACATTTTGGAATATCAAACTGCCGGTTCCTGTTGAATTTGGATATTTGGTAAATGAATTGCTGATAGTACCAAAATCGATGTTATCAAAAGTGACTGTAACACCATCAGCAATATAGGTTGTTTTCCAAGTGGTCAGCGTACTTTTTTCTGCTCCTGCACCTTTAATTGTTATGTTTTTTAAGAACGAATAGACATATTCACCATCTGTTGTTGCGTCATAATCTCCGATCAAATAGATTGTGCCGCCTGCTTCAATATTGTCAATCGCTTTGTAGAGTGTTTTCAAAGGCTGAGCTTCTGTACCGGCATTGTTGTCGTTTCCGTTCACCATATCAACATATAAAGTTGTATTGGTGACGGTTTGGACGGTGCCGGACCATTGTGAAATTGATGTTTTTATAGTTGAATTTGAATCCAGCATAACATACGGACTGTCAGATTTAATAGAAGCATTCACGGTGATTTTTTTGCCACTCATATTTAGAGGTATCTGGCAAGTAGATTCACTGGAGAGCGTAGAAGAATTTCCTTTCCACTGAAACTTAAAAACTTCGTCAAGATTAATTCCGTCGACCAAATTATCGATTGTAGCGGTAACCGTATTACCTGGAATTAAATCTGCTTCGCTCATAGTAAAAGTTGCATTTTTTGATGTGTCTTTGATAATATTGATCTTGTAGTTTGTACTGAAAGCGTTAAACATTTCGCTGGGAATCGCTCCATAATCGATACAAACTGTTTTGTTACATGTTTCTGTACTGCATATACCGGTTCCCGTTGTTTTAGCATGCCAGTATATAGAACCGCCATTATCGGTTTCCTTTGTCATCAAAATGGTACCATTGTTCTCAACGGTTCCATACACATGTGCCGGCCAAGAAACACTGGTTGCTACAACTTTTAATGTAGCACCGTCTGAAATAATAAGGTTACCGGTTTGAAAATCACTTGCACTACTCACTGTCAAAGTGTAACCGGAATCTATCACGATTGTTTTATCCGTATTTAATTCGCCGGTATAAACGGTCATGTTGCCTGCAACATGAATTTCTGTGATTTCCGAATCTTTCAGAGCTGCTGAAAGCTCATTTTTTTTCGTAATCGTTGTTGAGCCGGCAGCAAATACGGTTGCCGGCAACAGCGCAACAATCAGCACAAACGATAACAACACCGCAAATATTTTATGATGCGATTTAGATTTCATGATTTTGCCTCCTATTTTATTCGTTTCCTTTTGCAAACAGCTTTAATCAGGTAGCAAAGCAGATTTGTAGATAGGTTACACGCCTTTTGAGCATGTCTTTTTTATTCACCATAGACCCCCCACTGTTATTTGTGGTTCCGGCAGCGCCCATCACCAGATTTCTCACAGTCAGCGCCCCGTCCGACGCATAGAGGGGCTGTGGCAGACACCGAGGAAGGTGCCGTCCAGTTGTGCGTAATGGCTGCAGGAGCCGCAGTCCTGACAGCCGCCGGTCTGCAAGTCGGCGTGGGGGCAGGCGTCCTCATAGGTGAGCATGATCCGCCAGCCGTTCGGGGTGTAGGTGGGCTGTTTGAGATAGTCCGGGTAGTCCAGGACATATTTGCCGCAGCCCTTGTCCCACACAAAGGGGATTTTCAGAGTCAGCCCCTCGATCTCCAGCTCCACCAAATCGTCTTTTCCCTGTTCGTCCGGCGCTTTCCGCCGCAGCGCCTCGCAGTGGCAGACGCCCAGCAGGGAGTCCTCTGCCTGGCGATAGTGCCGGCAGGAGCCGCAGTCCCGATAAATCCCAGGCTCCAGCGCGGCGTGGGGACAGGCGTCTTCAAAGGTCAGCATAAGTCGGTAGCCGTCGGGCGTATAGGCGGGCGTCTCAGCCAGATCCGGGTATGTCAGCAGATACTGGCTACAATCCTCGTGCCATACGTACGGCAGCTCCATCACCGCGCCCTCCACCTCTACCGATTTCATCTGGTTCGCTTGCTCCATCGCGCTTTTCCTCCCAAATCAGAGCCATCGGCCCCCGACGCAGCGGGTCGGCACCGCCATCAGACCGGACGCACTTCCGCGGGCAGCCAAGGCTCCGCGCGCAGCCCAAATGCTGGGTCCCACAGAATTTTCATTCTGTCGTTTCGACAAAAAAAGAGCCGCGACAGAATTTTCATTCTGTTGCGGCTTTGTTACTAATTATAATAGTTTTCCATCTGAATTGCAAGCAATATTACATACAATTACGCTGAAAGTGCTTACAGTTTCAGCCTGCAGGCGCACAAAAAGACAGGCAAATTCGTTTATGTTTGCCCGTCTGATTCCCTATGCCCATATGAAGTTATAATAGAATTTTTCTTTGCCTAATCCCGCTTTGTGGTGTAAAATAACGCTGGATTAAACTATCACAAACCCTCCCACTGCAACAGAATGAAAATTATGTGACCACCAGGTTCAGTCTTCCCAGCAGGCGGGCGTGAACTGCGCCGGACTCCGCCGTGTAGATCCGTGTAGTGTTGACGCTGGAGTGGCCCAAGATGTCTGCCAGTCGGGAGAGGTCCTTCTCCAGCGCATAAAACGTCCGGGCGAAGAGATGGCGGAGGTTGTGGGGAAAGACCTTGCCCGGCGCCACTCCGGCGCTTTCGCACAGGGCTTTCATATCCCGCCAGACATTCGACCTGTCCAAAGGCCGCCCGTTTTTTGAAAGGAAAACCGCTCCGGCGGTGATTCTTTGTTTCTGGAGGTAGGCGCGCAGCAGCTTTCGCAGCTTGTCCGGCAGAAATACTGCCCGGCGCTTGCCCTTGTTGCTGACCTCCGCCCGGCCAGACTGCACGGCCTCGGCGGTGATAAAGCGCAGCTCCGACACCCGGATGCCGGTGGCGCAGATGGTCTGGATCACCAGGGACAGGCGTGCATTTTCCTGCCGCTCGGCGGCCTGCACCAGCCGAACGTATTCGGCCCGGGTCAGCTCCTTTTCCTCGCTCAAAAACAATGTCTTTTGGGTTTTCAGCTTCCTCAATCGCAGTTCGTTCAGGCCGCAGAAACCCAAAAACCGATTGGCCGCCGCCAGCATCGTGTTGACGCTGGCCGGGGCGTAGGCTTCAATCAGCGCTTCTTTCCACTCCAGCAGCAGCCCCTTGGAAATGTCCCGTCCGTTCAAAAAATTCGCCAGCGCCCGTACATCGTGGACATACTTCTCAATGGTGGCGGCGCTGCGCTCCTGGTCGCGCAGGTGCTGCGCAAATGCCTCGATTCTCGCCGAGGTGACGGTTCCGTATTCGTTCTGCATAAAAGCATCCTCCTTCACGGTAATATTGATATTTTACCGCGCGTCCCCGCTGCTATGCAGAGCCAAACGCCAAAGCTGGCTCTGCCTTCCACGTTCCGAAAGCCGCAAATAACCAAGACAGCGTGTCGAAAAAGCTCTTTCGACACGCTGTAAAGGGGCCCCGGCACACAGTGCCGGGGCCCCTTTGGTTGTTTAGGGCTTCATATAGAGTGCACGCATGGCGTTGAGGATAGCCAGGAACGCCACACCCACGTCCGCGAAGACGGCGGCCCACATGGAGGCGAAACCCAGGGCGCCCAGAAGCAGCACCACGGCCTTGACACTCAGCGCAAAGATGATGTTCTGGTGAACGATGGTCACAGTCTTGCGGGCGATGGAGATGGCCACAGCGATTTTGGAGGGCTGATCGTCCATCAGCACCACGTCGGCGGCCTCGATGGCGGCGTCGGCGCCCAGGGCGCCCATGGCGATGCCCACATCGGCCCGGGAGAGGACCGGCGCGTCGTTGATGCCGTCGCCCACGAAGGCCAGCTTGCCCCGGGGGGAGACCTCATGGAGCAGCGCCTCGAGGCTGGAGACTTTGTCGGCCGGCAGCAGCTCTGCCCGGAATTGATCAACGCCCAACTGCGCGGCCATGGCGGCGGCCACCTCCTGGGTGTCGCCGGTCAGCATCACGACCTGCTGCACACCGGCTTTCCGCAGCGCCTCGATGGCAGCCCTGGCATCGGCTTTAGGCCGGTCTGAGATGACAATGTGGCCGGCGTAGAAGCCGTCCACCGTTACATGGACCAGCGTGCCGGGCAGCTCGCAGGGCAGGGCATTGACGCTGAGCCGCTCCATCAGGCGGCTGTTGCCCACGGCCACCCGATGGCCGTCCACCATGGCTGTGACGCCCATGCCGGCGATCTCTTCCACATCGGCGACACGGTCCGTGTCCAGCTCTGCCGGGCAGGCGGCGCGGAGGGACTGGGAGATGGGATGGTCTGACCACTGCTCGGCCAGGGCCGCGTAGGTGAGCAGCTGGTCTTCGGAAATCGCGGCCTCCGCCGGATGGACGGCAGTCACGGAGAAGGTGCCCTGGGTCAGGGTGCCGGTCTTGTCAAATACGGCCAGCTCGGTGTGGGCCAGCGCTTCAAAGTAGTTGCTGCCTTTGACCAGAATGCCCAGCTGGCTGGCTCTGCCGATGCCGCCGAAAAAGCTCAGCGGTACGGAGATCACCAGAGCGCAGGGGCAAGAGATCACCAGGAAGATCAGCGCCCGGTGGAGCCAATCGCTCCAGGTCGTCCCCAGGAGAAAGGCGGGCAGGGAAGCGGCGGGGAGGAGGGCCAGCAGCAGCGCGGGGATGGCAAACAGAGCCGCTGCGGCGATCACTACGCAGGGCGTGTAGTATCGGGCGAAGCGGGTGATAAACTGCTCGGAGCGGGACTTTTTCTCGCTGGCGTTTTCCACCAGGTCCAGGATGCGGGAGACGGTGGAGTCGGCAAAGGGCTTCGTCACGCGCAGCCGCAGCACGCCCCGCTGGTTGATGCAGCCGCTGAGGACGCTGTCGCCCACTGTGGCGTCCCGGGGTACCGATTCGCCGGTCAGCGCGGCGGTGTCCAGGGTGGAGGTTCCCTCCAGGACCACGCCGTCCAGCGGCACCCGCTCTCCGGGTTTTACCACGATGATATCTCCCACGGCGACGTCCTCCGGGTCCACTACCGCGACGGAGCCATCGGGCTGTTCCAGGTTGGCTTCCTCCGGGCGAATGTCCATCAGCGCGGCGATGGAGCGGCGGGATTTCCCCACGGCGTAGTCCTGGAACAGCTCACCCACCTGGTAGAAGAGCATGACGAACACCGCTTCGGCGTATTCGCCGGTGAAGAAGGCGCCCACCGTGGCCAGGGCCATGAGGAAGTTTTCGTCAAACACCTGGCCGTGGGCAATGTTTCGCAGCGCTTTCCACAGGACATCCCAGCCGATGAGGCCGTAGGGGATGAGGTAGAGCAGAAATGGCTGCCAGAGAGGCGGCAAAAAATGTACCGCCGCCAAAAGCACGGCGGAAAGTACGATACGTCCCAGATTTCGCCGTTGTTTTGGGGTCAGCGTGCGCATTCCAATCGCCTCCTAACGGCGAAGCACGCAGTCGCGGTCCACTTTTTTGCATGCTGCGGCTGCTTGCTCCACGATCTCATCGAAGCGGGCGTCGTCGGCCTCCAGCGTCAGTTTTTGGGTCATAAAGCTGACGGTGGCGTCGTAGACGCCGTCAATTTTCCGAATGGCGGCCTCCATTTTGGCGGCGCAGTTGGCACAATCCAAATTTTCCAGGGTAAAACGCTTTTTCATACCGGTACCTCCTTCAAATCACATGGGCAGCTCGCCCACGTGTTCCAGACCTTGGTTGATAATGGTTTTTACGTGGTCGTCGGCCAGGGCGTAGAAGACGGTTTTGCCCTCCCGGCGGGATTTCACCAGGCGCATCCCTTTGAGTAGCCGCAGCTGGTGGGAGACTGCCGACTGGGTGAGCCCCAGCAGCGTGGCGATGTCGCATACGCACATTTCCGAGGCGAAGAGGACGTAGAGAATGCGCATCCGCGTGGAGTCGCCAAAGACATGGAACAGCTCCGTCAGGTTGTAAAGGGTGTCCTCGTCGGGCATCTCCCGGCGCACCTTGGCCAGAATGTCTTCGTGGACGGCGATCAGATCGCAGCATTCAATGAGATCTCTGTTTTCCATATCATCACCTGCACATATGTTTATTTGCTCATATGATACATCCGATTTGCCGCGCTGTCAACCCCGAAGCGGCGCTTTTTTCAGCGCGGTTGGAATTGGGCATCAAGCAAGCGCCCCTTCGGTCAAAACCGAAGGGGCGCATCGGGGACTTGTTCAGATGGTCTGCCGGCCGGTGGACCAGACGTGGGGGCCGTCGGCTGCCGCAGCTGTGTTCTGGGCCATGACGCCCACCAGGGGGTGAGGCGTGTAGCATTCCTCCAGCCAGCGGCACTCCGCCGCGGTCAAGGCCAGGTCCACGGCCTTGGCGGCGCCTTCCACGTGGTGGAGCTTGGTGGCGCCCACCACCGGGGCGGTGACCTTGGTCAGAAGCCAGGCCAGGGAGACCTCCGTCATGGACACACCTCTGCGGTCGGCCAGTTCTGCCACCCGCGCCAGTATGGGGACGTCCTGGTCCTGGGCTGCGCCGTATTTGAGCTGGGCATACGCGTCTTCCCGGAGGCGCCGGGAAGTCTCGCCGGGGTGCTTGGAGAGCCTGCCGCCGGCCAGAGCGCTGTAGGGCGTCATGGCGATGTGTTCTTCCCGGCAGAAGGGGACCATCTCCCGCTCTTCTTCCCGGAAAATCAGGTTGTAGTGGCTTTGGACGGAGATAAATTTGGCAAAGCCCTCCTGCTCCGCCAGCGCGTTTGCCTTGCACAGCTGCCAGGCAAAGCAGTTGGAGATGCCGATGTAGCGCGCCTTGCCCGCTTGGACGACACGGTTCAGTCCATCCAGAATGTCGTAGAGGGGCGTCTGGTAATCCCACATATGGTAGATGTAGAGATCCACGTAGTCCATCCTCAGGTTTTGGAGACTTTTGTCCAGCATCCGCTGGATGTGTGCCTGACCACTGATCCCCGCCGCGATCTCCTCGTTGGTGCGGGGCAGAAATTTGGTGGCGACTACCACGTCCTCCCGCCGGGCGAAATCCCGGAGGGCGCGGCCCAGATATTGTTCGCTGGTGCCGCTCTGGTAGGCGATGGCGGTGTCGAAGAAGTTGATGCCCAGGGCCAGCCCGCGCTGGATGATCTCCCGGCTGTGAGCTTCGTCCACGGTCCAAGTGTGCTGACCGTTTTGGGCATCGCCAAAGCCCATGCACCCCATGCAGATGCGGGAGACCAGTAAGTCGGACATCCCCAGATTGGTGTACTGCATCACAGGTTCAGCCCTTCGGCCCAGGCCTTCAGCTCCGCTTCGTTCAGGCGGCCGTTGAGCATCCGGCCGTCCACGATCTTGGCGCCGGGGGCGCTGGGGCGCAGTCCGGCGGCTGATTTGCCCAAATTGCTGCCGCCGGAGGTGGCGAAGAGGACGATGGTCTTGCCGGTGAAGTCATAGGCCTCCAGGAACGTGTTGAGAAGCGTGGGGGCCACGTACCACCATACCGGAAAACCCAGAAAGATCACATCGTGACTTGCCACCGGTGCGTCGGTGTCGGCCAGGGCAGGGCGGGACTGCTTGTCCTGCATCTCCCGGCTGGAGCGGGAGCCCTTGTCCATCCAGTTGAGGTCCGCGCTGGTGTAGGGAACGGCGGGGCGGATTTCATAGAGGTCTGCCCCCACCGCGGCTGCCAGCGTCTTCGCTGCCCGGGCAGTAGTACCGGTGGCGGAAAAATAAGCGACCAATGGATTCATATCAGTACCTCCTTGCAATCATCTGGTTTCATTGTAAGCCCGAACTACAGGAATGTAAAATACTCAATTTCTATTGTCTAATATTCTTGAAAGGCATTTTTAACTTGCGTACCAGGACTGGAGGTGGTAGGCTGGAGAAGCGGGAACACTCACGCGCTGCCGCTGCCGCAGATGGACCAGACGGTGGGCCGCTGCTTGGCGGGAAGCTCAGAAATGCCTGGCCTCTATGCCTGACGATTCGAAATAAGCATTAGACATCGGCGCGCCGGAGAATTACAATAAGGGTAGTATGGAGCGGCATGATTTTGGGCATGGAGGCAGCGTATGACCAGGCAGGAGATAAGCCGGCGTTACCAGATTCCTCTGGACGTTCTGCTGGAATACGAGGAATGGGCGCTTTGCGGAGCGGACAAGCGGATGGGGGACGACTGGCAGTACGACGATTCAGACCTGGAGCGGTTGAGCATGGTGATGACGCTCCTGGGGATCGGCTTCCGTGTCCGGGAGGCGGAGGTGTATCTGCGCCTGGCGCTGGAGGGGGAGCATTCCGGCGCCCAGCGGCTTCGTATGCTGGAGGAGCGGCGCAACGCCATTCTGGAGGAGATCCACTGCAAGGAGCGCCAACTGCAGCGGCTGGACTGCCTGCGCCACGCGCTTCGAACGGCGCGCGGCAGATGAACCGAGTGAACAATCAGAAAACAAGATAAGGAGCTGATTTTGTGATTTATAAGGACTTTCAAGGGATGAAGCTCTCTGCGCTGGGCATGGGCTGTATGCGCCTGCCGGTGGTGAACGGAGACGACGCAGTGGTGGATCAGGCCGCCGTGGAGAAGATGGTGGCCCTGGCCATGGAGCGGGGCGTCAACTACTATGACACGGCCTGGGGCTACCACGCCGGCCATTCGGAGGAGGCCATCGGCCGGGCCCTGGCTGCCTATCCGCGGGAGCAGTTCTGCCTGGCCGACAAGTTCCCCGGCTATGACCTGAGCAATATGGGTAAGGTGCAGGAAATCTTTGAGGCGCAGCTTAAAAAGTGCCAGGTGTCGTATTTCGACTTCTATCTCTTCCACAATGTGTGCGAGATGAACATTGACTACTACCTGGACCCCCAGTACGGCATTCTCTCCTACCTGCTGGAGCAGAAGCGGAACGGGCGGATTCGCCACCTGGGCTTTTCCTGCCACGGAACGCTGCCGGTTTTGAAGCGGTTTCTGGAGGCCTATGGGCAGCATATGGAGTTCTGCCAGCTCCAGCTCAACTACATCGACTGGGTCTTCCAGGGCGGAAGGGAAAAGGTGGCGCTGCTGGAGCAGTACGGCATTCCCGTGTGGGTCATGGAGCCGCTGCGGGGCGGACGGCTGGCCCGCCTGCGCGAGCAGGAGGCGGCTGTGCTGCGGGATCTCAATCCCCAGCGCCCCATTCCGGCGTGGGCGTTCCGGTTCTTGCAGCGCATCCCCAGCGTGGTGGTCACGCTCTCGGGGATGTCGGACCTGGCGCAGCTTCAGGATAACCTCGATACCTTTGAGACGGACGAACCCTTGACGGAGCAGGAGTGGGAGCGTGTCCTGGCTCTGGGCAAGGAGATGACGGACCCGCAGGCGCTGAACTGCACCGCCTGTCACTACTGCGTCAGCCACTGTCCCCAGGGGCTGGATATCCCCCACCTGCTGGCGCTTTACAATGAGCATCGCTTCACCGGCGGCGGGTTTATCGCGCCCATGGCACTTTCGGCCATCGCGCCGGACAAGCAGCCCAGCGCCTGTGTCGGCTGCCGCAGCTGTGAGGCGGTGTGCCCCCAGCAGCTGAAAATTTCGGAGGCCATGGCGGACTTTGCCGCGATGCTGTAAATCCATATCGACAAAAAACGGGAAAGAGGATATCCGCTTTCCCGTTTTTTGCAGACTGTCAAAAAAGCTACGCTTTTTTGACAAAGGGGACTGCACCCCAAAAGGTTCTCGGTTTTCTTCGAAAAGCTGTCGAACCTTTTGGGGCGTAAAGTGCGATTTCCGATGCGCATGTCCCCGGAAAT
>DVHE01000016.1 GCA_018712245.1 Candidatus Avoscillospira avicola
ATTTTGCCTCATACGAAAGTTATAAAAGGGCGGGAATACTGTATGTATTTCCCCCTTTTATAACTGCACGGATGGGGCAAAAGATTGGGCGAAGGCCGCAGACACAATTGTGCGGTGATGCCTTAGATCTCGGGCTGGATGGCGATGGCCTGATCCATCAGGGCGTTGAACTGCTCCTCGTTGAGATCGGCGAGGACCTTGTTGATGGCGTCTACCAGGGCGGTGTTGCCCTTCTCCACAGAGATGCCGATGTTCACGTTCTCGGCGCGCTCGGCCTCGTCGGCAAACTGGAAGTCGCCGTCGGTGCCGGAGAAGTTCAGGATTACCATGTTGTCATCCTTGGCCACGGCACCCATGGCCGTGGGCATGTCGGTGCAGATGAAGTCCACGGTGCCGGTCTGGAGCTGCATAATCATGGCAGGAGCCGTCTCGGCGGGGGGCAGGATGTCGGCGTCGGGGATCTGGGACAGGCAGGAGTCATACCAGATAGTGCCGGTCTGGGCCGTACAGCTGCCGCCGGCAAGCTCGCTGATGGACTTGGCATCGGCAAATTCGCTGTCCTTGGTGGTGACGCAGACGATGGTGGCATAGAGATAGGGACCCGCCATGTCTACTTCATTCAGGCGGTCGGCGGTCATGGACTGACCGGCGATGTTGGCGTCCATCACACCAGACTGGATGGAGGCGGTGAGGCTCTCCCAGTCGCTGGAGACAATCTCCAGTTCCCAACCGTAGGCCTCGCAGATACGCTTGGCGATCATCACGTCATAGCCGTTGGCATAGCCGCCGTCCATGTTGGAGATGGGCACGGCACCGTTGGAGTCGTCCATCTGCATCCAGTTATAGGGGGCATAGGCACACTCCATACCCACGGTAAAGACACCGTCCTCCAGGCCGGGAATCGAGGAGGTATCCTCGCCGGTATAGTCGGGCACATCGGGGATTTCTACAGTCTGTTCTGCTTCCTTGTTTTCGGTTGCCGTATCGTCGCTGTCGGAGGCGCAGGCGGCCAGGCTCAGGACCATGGTCAGGGCCAGGAGCATTGCTAAGATCTTTTTCATGTCTTTCACCTTTCTTTTTGTTGCATAAAAAACCGGACCGCCTTGTCAAGCGATCCGGAAGTCATTCTGATGCAGCCGGTCTTCACAACCGGCCCAGGGGCGTTCCTCGATAGCGCTTCACAACGTCTGTGACAGTCCGAGGGATCTTCTCCCCCGGCCCAGCAGAATTTCGCCAGGCAGCGAAACTCTCCTTCGGCGGTCTCCCCTTTCACCTCCGGCGGCTGCCTGGCCTTGCCGGAAGCTACTGATGAAGCCCGCGCCTCTATCTGAGCGATTCAATTTTTTAGTATCCTACCACCGGCAAAGACGTCTGTCAACCGGTTTTGAATTTTTTGTGAATATTGTCGAATTTCTTCGCATATTGTCCCAATCTTCTCTGCAATGAGCCAGAGAACCGCCCGCTTTTAGGTGCAAGGCAGTCCGACGGCCGCACCCGCCTTACACGCGCGATGCGCGCCCCTACGGCAAAACGCGTCCTGGCGCGGCTGCACGGATGCATTCCCCGCGGCTGCTCATGCCTCGGCGCGGCAACGGCGTAGGGCCGCCAGGCCCAGGAGGATCGCCAGCGGGAAGGCAGCCGCCGCCAGCAGGCCCACCTTCAAATTGTCGCCGGCGGCGCCGGAGACCAGTCCCACCACGGTGGGGCCGGAGGAGCAGCCCAGGTCACCGGCCAGGGCCAGCAGCGCGAACAGGGCCGTGCCGCCCCGGGGCAGCCGGGCGGCCGCGATGGAGAAGGTGCCGGGCCAGAAGACGCCCACGGCGAAGCCGCACAAGCCGCAGCCCAGCAGATTCCACACCGGATGGGGCAGCAGCACGGCCATGGCGTAGCTGCCCACACACAAAATCGCGCATCCGGCGATATACCGCTCCAGGGAGACGCGCCCGGCCAGCTTGGCGTGGAGGGCCCGGGCGGCGCCCATCAGCACCGCGAAAAAGCACGGGCCCGCCAGGTCGCCCACGGTTTTGGAGACGTGGAGCGCCTCCTCGGCAAAGGCCGAGGCCCACTGGCTCATGGCCAGCTCCGAGGCGCCGGCGCAGACCATCAGCAGCGCCAGCACCCAGAAGAGGCCGCTTCGGAAGAGGGCTCTCATAGGTATCTCCTCCCCGGCCTCCACCACCTGGCGGATGGGCACCCGGGAAAAGGCCACGGCGTTGAGGGCCGGGATCACCGCCCACAACATCGCCAGCACCGGCCAGTTCTCCCGGCCGAAGGCCGCGAAAAAGGCCGTGGACAGAGCAATGGCGCCGACGCTGCCCCAGCAGTAAAAGGAGTGCAGCAGGCTCATGGCGGCGGACTTGTTCTCGGCGGGGCAGGCCTCCACGATGGGGCTGATGAGGACCTCGATCAGCCCGCCGCCCACGGCATAGACAATGACCGAGAGCAAAAGTCCCACGTAGGGCCGCGGCAGCAGGCCGGGCAGGATGCCCACGCCCAGGAGGCCCAGGCTGCAAAGCACATGGGCCGCCACCACCGCCGGGCGGTAGCCGATTTTGTCCACATACTTGGCCGAGACCAGGTCAGTCAAAAGCTGGGTGAGGAAATTGGCCGTCACCAGCAGGGTGATCTGCGGCAGGCTGAGGGAATAGGAGGTTTGCAGGGTGACAAACAGCAGCGGCAGGAAATTGTTCACCACCGCCTGGGTGATATAGCCCACGTAGCAGGCATACACCGTGCCACGGTAAGAGATTATGGATTGCATCGGATTTCACGCTCTTTTCCAGGAAATTACGGTAAGAACCAGCTCTCCTCCGGCGCGATGGGCTCGGAGATGTCCACGCTGGTCAGGGGCGCCTGGCTCTGGTCCAGCTGCACCCGGTCAATATGAGAAAGGCCGCAGAGGGTGGCCACCACGGACCGCACGGCCAAGGTGGCCTGGGCCGGGTCGGCGTCGCACTGGGCGAAGGCGCTGTTGAAGGTCACGCGGCACAGGCCGTCCTCCACCGCCACCTCCGCCGCCACGGTACCCTCGGGGAAGGGGTTTTCGTAGCCGTTGGTTGCGGGAAACGCCACCAGGGCGCTGAGCAGGTCCGCCTCCAGGCTCCGCCCGGTGGTGCGGCGGATATAGAGCGGCACCGCCCCCAGCCCGCCGCCGCAAGGCACATAGAGCGTGGCGTCGTAGCCAGAGGACGGCAGTCCCATGGCACCCAGGGCATCCTCCTCCCGGTGCAGCGGCTCGGAGAGGTTGAGGCCTCCATAGTTCCCCACAGTGCGGCCTACGCAGAGAATCCGCACCGTCTCCACCTGGGTCAGCTCCGTGAGCGTGTTCACCAGGGAGAAGACCGCCATCCGCGCCCCGGCATGGGTTTTGGGCCGGTTGGTCAAAAAGGCCTCCGAAAAATTCACGGTGCAGACGCCGCCGGAAAGCTCCACGCCCAGCAGCACCATGCCCTCCGGCAGCGCCCGTTCGGCCCCTTCCTCCGTGGGGCCGTCCATCAGCTGGCGCACCAGGTAGGAAACCATCTCCTGATCGGAGGAAAAGCTGCCTTTCCGGCTCTCGGCCACCAGGTAGCGGTCTTCCGCGTCGGCAAAATACACCCGCAGCGCCACCTGATCGCTGGTAAAGGAATCGTCAAAGAGCAGGAAGTCCTCCCGGGTCAGCTCCGTGGCCAGCAGCCCGTCGGAAAGGCCGCCGTTCCCCGCGTCCAGGAACACCCGCTCCACATCCGTGAGCTGGGTCAGCGTATAGACCAGGCAGGCCGCCGCCATGGTGCGGTCCATGCCGAAGAGGGACTGAATCTCCCGGCTCAGCACCAGCGTCATGCAGCCGTCCTCGGTGCGGAACGACTCCACCGTCAATCCCGCCGGAAACGGCGAGGCCAGCTCTGGCGACTGCGGACCTTCCAAATACCGCTCCAGCAGCGCCGCGACGTCGGGTTCCGTGCCGATGTCCGGCTCCGTCTCATAACCCAGAGCGCCCAACTCGCCGGCATAGTCGCCGGCCTCCTCCACAGCGTAGGGGTAATAGAGGCGAAAGCCGTCCTGGGTGGTCGCGGCGGCCTCCCGGTTGCCGCACCCCGCCGGCAGCAGCAGCGCGCACGCCAGCAGCAGTACCATGAGCCGTCTCATTCCTCCACCTCCATATCAAAGTAAGGGAACGTTACGGTAAAGACGGCGCCGCCCCCGTCCCGTGCGCCGACCTGGATCTCGCCGAAGTTGCGCTCCACCAGGTCGTGGACGATGGAAAGGCCCAGGCCGGAACCGCCGGCCTGGCGGGACCGGGCCTTGTCCACCCGGTAAAAGCGCTCAAAAATATGCTCCCGGGCATCCTCGGGGATGCCCACGCCGGTGTCCTCCACCCGCAGCACCACGTCGTCCTCTCGGCGCTGGAGGCGCACGTGGACCTGGCCGCAGTCGTGGTTATACTTGATGGCGTTCTCCACCAGGTTGAAAATGATCTGATACATATCGTCCTCCAGGGTGAGGACGGCGCAGTCCTTGTCCATGGTGCATTTGAGCCGGATTTCCCGCTGGTCCGCCAGGGGGATCAGCAGCTTGAATACCTGGCCGATAACCCGGGAGAGGTCCACCACCTCCCGCGCGCCCTCCTTGACGCTCTCCGCCTTGGTGAGGGCCAGGAGCTTCTGGGCCATGCGGGTCAGGCGGTCAGCCTCGTTGCCGATGTCGGCCACGAACTCCCGCATGGTCTCGGCGTCCATCTCATTTTGCATGATGGAGTCGGTCAGCAGCTTGATGGAGGCCAGGGGCGTTTTCAGCTCGTGGGAGGCGTCGGAGACGAACTGCCGCTGGGCCTGCTCCGAGGCCTGGAGCCGGTCCGTGAGCTTGTTGAACTCTCCGGCCAGACGGCCGTACTCGTCCGAGCCGTGCATCTCGATCTTGTGGCTGTACTCACCCTCGCGCACCAGCTCCATGGAGGTGAGAATCCGCCGCATCTTCCGGGAGGTGATCACAGCAAAAATCAGCGAGAACAGCACCATCCCCGCCGCCAGCCCCAGGGAGATCCGGAGGATGTTCCGCTCCAGCGCCTGGATGATGGCGCCAAGATCGGCGTCCAGGTCGGAGATATACACGCAGCCGATGGGGCTGCCGTAGAGAACAATGGGCGCGGCGGCGTAACTCATCAAAAGGCCGGACTCATAGTGGGAGTAAAAGACGTTCTGCCCCTCCATGGCCTCCGACACCTCCCGGAAGAGGACGTAGTTGCCCACGGCGCTGCGCTGGGTCAGAGAATCGTAGAGCGCCACGCCCTCGGCGTCGGTGATGACCACCCGCGTGACGTTCAGGTCGCCCAGCACGGAGATTACCTGGGCGGTATTGTCCAAATTGAGCGAATCCACCCCGGAAAAGGAAGAGGTGATCAGCTGGGCCTTGTCCAGCAGAGAGGTCTGCTTGGAGCGGTAGAGGAGCTGGCGGGTGATGTCCGCAGTATAGTTGTTGAGGAAAATCAGCACCAGCGACGTGAAGAGGATATAGGCCGCGGCAAACCGGAGGTGGGAATTGAACGAGGGCCGGAAACGGCGGGCTTCAGCGCTTGAAATAGTACCCCACCCCCCATTTTGTCAGGATATGGGCCGGCGCCGCCGGGTCCCGCTCCAGCTTTTCCCGCAGACGGCGGATATGCACGTCCACCGTGCGAATATCACTGCGGTAGGCGTCGTAGCCCCAGATGGCGTCCAGCAGCGCCTCCCGGGAATAAACCCGGTTAGGGTTGCGCATCAGAAGCTCAATGAGGTCAAACTCCTTGGCTGTCAGGTCGGTGAGGACGCCGTCGTTGTAGGCGTTGCGGGCGTCGGTGTCCAGCGTAATGTTCTCGCACACCAGCCGCGCAGGCCTCTCCTCCTTCCGCCCGCCGCTGCGCCGCAGGAGCGCCCGAATTCGGGCCTTCAGCTCCAAGATATTGAACGGCTTGGTGAGGTAATCGTCCGCCCCATGCTCAAAGCCCAGAAGCTTGTCCATATCGTCGGCCTTGGCCGTGAGCATGATGATGGGCACATCGGAGAACTCCCGGATCTTCTGGCAGGCCTCCAGGCCGTCCATCCGGGGCATCATCAGATCCAGCACCACCAGATCTACCGCCTCGCTGGCGGCGATCTCCACCGCCTCCACGCCGTCGGCCCCGGTCAGCACCTCGTAGCCGTCGTTTTCCAAATTGAACTTGATCCCTTTGACCAGCAGCCGCTCGTCGTCTACCACCAAAATCTTCATGGCGTATCCTCCACATTTACAAGCTGCTCCACGGCAGCAAATCGTTTTTCTCCAATGCCGGGCACTTCCATCAGCTGTTCCGGCGCCGTAAAGGGCCCGAACTCCGCCCGGTAGTCCAAAATTGCCTGGGCCAGCGCGGGGCCGATGCCCGGCAGCAGCTCCAGCTGGGCCTGGGTTGCCGTGTTTAAGTTCAGCGGATTCTCCTGGGTCGGTTCCTGCGTTTCCGCAGCCGAAGCTGCCGACGCGCCGTCGGCGGGCGCCTCCCCGGCTGCCGCTGTTTCGCCCGCCGGCACGGGCGCGGCGGCAGTCTCCTCCGGCGCGGCCACGGTGACGGCCACGGTTTCCCGGGCGCCGCCGCTGCCCAGCACCCAGCCCAGGGCAAAGGCGCAGACCAGCGCCAAAATCCCATATATCAGCCGGGAAACGTGCCGTTCCTTCATCTTCGCCTTCGCCTCCGCTTCATTGACAAGCCAACGGAATCTGGTATAATAGTGTCTACCAATCAGCCGCGGCCCGGCCCAAAAGGCCGTATATGAACCGCGCATGGCGTCATCTTTTTCAGCTGCCCTGCCGGGAGCGAGAAAAGGATGTGAAATGAAAATATAATAGCCGCCATGCGGCTATTATACCATACCACGCTTTATTTCGGCAATGACATAGGAGACCATATGAAAAGAAAATCCATCGTCCTTTTGCTACTCATATGCCTGGCGCTGTCCCTGGCCGGGCAGGCTTTGGCCGCGGACATTCCCGCCGTCAAAGAGCCGGTCACGAACTTCACGCCCCTGGACACCACCCCCGCCGCCGAGATCTTCAATTCCCCCGTCGGCTCGGCCCTGCTGATCGAGCTGAACTCCGGCACCACGCTCTACGCCCTCAACCCCACCGAGCAGCGCTTCCCCGCCAGCCTCACCAAGGTGATGACGGCCTATCTGACGCTGAAATACGGCAATCTGGACGACCAGGTGACGGTCTCGGAGACGGCGCTGCAAAACCTCCACGAGGACGGCAGCTCCGCGGGCTTGGTGGCCGGCGAGGTCCTGCCCCTGCGGGACCTCCTCTACTGCATTATGGTGGCCTCGGCCAACGAGGCCTGCAACGCCATCGCCGAGTACATATCCGGCTCCGTTGAGGCTTTCGTCCAGCTGATGAACGACGAGGCCCAGGCCCTGGGCTGCACCGGCACCCACTTTGCCAACCCCCACGGCCTCCACGACGAAAACCACTACACCACCGCCGCCGACCTGGCCCTGATCGTCCAGGCCGCCATGGAGAACGCCACCTTCCGGGAAATCGCCAACACCCCCCACTACACCGTCCCGGCCACCAACATGAGCGAGGAACGGGAGCTCTACACCACCAACCAGCTGATCTCCACCTCCGCCAACTCCGGCTACCGCTATTCCAAGGCCGCCGGCATCAAGACCGGCTTCACCACCCCGGCAGGCCGGTGCCTGATCTCCACCGCCAACAACGACAACCTTCAGTTCCTGGGCATCATTATGGACGCCGCTACCGTCGGCAACGAGGACACCGGCACCTGGGATCAGCGCAGCTTCCCCGAGTTCATCAACATGTGCGAGTACTTCTTTGAGCGCTACCAGTATACCACGGTCCTCACCACCCTCTACCCAGTGGCGGAGCTGCCGGTGAACCAGTCGGCCGGCGCCCAGACTGTGGCTCTGGCTCCGGTAGAAGAGCTCAAGAGCCTGGTCAGCGTGGATTTCGACCCGGAGGACATCACCCTGGACATCCAGCGCGACCGCGAGAGCGTGGACGCCCCGGTGGAGGCCGGTACCGTGCTTGGCTCCGTCACCGCCTCCCTGTCCGGGCAGGTGGTAGGCACCGTGGACCTGGCCGCCATCACCTCGGTGGCCCGCTCCGAGATCACTCACCGTGCCGAGGAGACCCGGGAATACGTGGAAGACAACTGGTGGAAGTGGCTGGTGGGCATCCTGCTGCTGATCGTGGTGCTGATCGTCTTCTGCTATTTCCTCATGCAGTTTTATCGCCGGCGGGAGCGCAAGCGCAAGGTTGCCGCCCGCCGCCAGGCGCTGGAAATGCGCCGCCGCAGGGAGCGGCTGCGGGAAATGGTGCCCCCGGACTGGGAGGACACGGAGGATATCAGGAAGGAGTGACGCCTCCATGATGACTTGGGAGACGCTGGAGCAGGTCTGCCGCGGCTGCGGCCGCTGCGCCCTGGGTGAGACCAGGACCAACACTGTCTTCGGCGTGGGCCCCGTGGACGCCGAGGTCATGTTCATCGGAGAAGGCCCCGGCCAGCAGGAGGACCTCCGGGGCGAGCCCTTCGTCGGCCCTGCCGGCCAGCTGCTGGACGATATGCTCTCCATCATCGGCCTGGGCCGCCACAACTGCTACATCACCAACATCGTCAAGTGCCGCCCGCCGGGCAACCGCGATCCTCTGGCCACCGAGCAGGACGCCTGCATTCCCTACCTCCGCTGGCAGACCAAGCTGCTCCGGCCCAAGATCATCGTCTGCCTGGGGCGCATCGCCGCCATGCGGCTGATCCGGGAGGACTTCAAAATCTCCCGGGAACACGGCCAGTGGTTCGACAAGGGCGGTATCGCCTTCACCGCCCTCTACCATCCCTCCGCCCTGCTGCGGGACCTCACCAAACGCCCGGACACCTTCCGGGACCTGAAACGGCTGCGCGCCAAGGTGCTTGCGGTGGCAGTCGACCCTTCACGCTATGACATACGATGAATTGCTCCAACAGATGGCCCTGGCCGAACGGCTCAAGTGCAGCCCCCGCCACGCCTGGACCTCCACCGGCCGCCGCGAGAGCGTGGCAGAACACTGCTGGCGGCTGGCCCTGCTCTCCTTCTACACTGCCGGCGCCTTCCCCGGCGTCGACCTCACCAAGCTCCTGCTGATGAGCCTCTTCCACGACATCGGCGAGGCCTTCACCGGCGACATCCCCACCTTTGAAAAGACAGCCGCCCACGAGGCCACTGAGGCCCAGGCGGTGGAAGCCTGGCTCCACGCCCTCCCGGCGGACGTCGGCCCCCAGCTCACGGCCCTCTTGGCTGAGTACGAGGCCCAGGAGACCCAGGAGGCCCGGCTGGTCAAGGCCCTGGACAAAATGGAGGCTCTGATCCAGCACAACGAATCCCCCATCGAGACGTGGCTGCCCCTGGAGTACCAGCTGAACTTCGTCTACGGCCAGGCCCAGACTGACGGCGACCCGTACCTGAAGGGCCTCCGGGCCGCCATCAACGCCGTCACCCGGGAGAAGATCGCCCGGGAGGCTCCGGCGGAGGCGCCGCGTCCCTGACGACGCCTTGGAGTATCAAAAACCTCCGAAAGCGGAAAATAAGCCTCGCAGAGTTTCGCCGCAGGCAGCGGCGAAATAAAATTTAAATCGCGATTTCCGAGGACATATGCATCGGAAATCGCACTTTATGCCCCAAAAGGTTCGACAGCTTTTCGAAGAAAACCGAGAACCTTTTGGGGTGCAATCCCCTTTGTCAAAAAAGCAACGCTTTTTTGACAGTCTAACGCGGGGCGCACCCAATCCGGTGCGCCCCGCGTTGGTTTGTCCCGCCATAGCCGCGGATTTTATCGCAATTGCCCAAGATGCCCCCAAGGGCTGAGCCAAAATTGTGCAAAATCCTTATTATTCAAATACAAGCGAATAATTATTGCATTTTAATGAATTTAGACGTATAATCATTGTATATTATTCAAGAAAGAAGACAGGGAGCCATGAAGACCGTTTTTATCGACGGCAGCGCCGGCACCACCGGCCTGCGCATCCACCAACGGCTGGCGCAGCGGCGGGACCTGAAGCTGCTGACGCTGCCGGAGTCCTGCCGCAAGGACCCCGCCGCCCGGCGCGACGCCATGTCCCAGAGCGACGCCGCGTTCCTCTGCCTGCCCGACGACGCCGCCATCGAGGCCGCCGACCTGATGGCCGGCGCGCCGCTGACGCTGCTGGACACCTCCACCGCCCACCGAACCTCCCCCGGCTGGGCCTACGGCTTCCCGGAGCTGGGGCCGGCCTTCGCCCGGGCCGTCCAACAGGGCAGCCGCATCGCCGTCCCCGGCTGCCACGCCAGCGGCTTTATCGCCCTGGTCCGGCCCCTGGTGGAGGCAGGGCTCCTCTCCCCCACCGCCCGGCTCAGCTGCCACTCCGTCACCGGCTACTCCGGCGGCGGCAAAAAGATGATCGCCCAGTATGAGGCGCCGGATCGAGACGGCCTGCTGGACGCCCCCCGGCAGTACGCCCTGGGCCAGACCCACAAGCACCTCAAGGAGATGCAGGCCGTCTGCGGCCTAGACGCCGCGCCGATCTTCTGCCCCATCGTGGCAGATTTCTATTCCGGCATGGTGGTGACGGTGCCGCTCTTCCGGGAGGACCTCCAGGGCAACGCCACGGCGGACCACATCCGCCAGCTCTACGGCGACCTTTACCGAGGCCCGGTGGTGCGATACCTGCCCCAGATGGATGAGGCGGGCTTCCTCTCCGGTGCCGGCCTCTCGGGCCGCGACTCCATGGAGCTGACCGTGGCCGGCAACGACCAGCGCATCCTGCTGCTGGCCCGATACGACAATCTCGGCAAGGGCGCCTCCGGCGCGGCCATCCAGTGTCTGAACCTCTCCCTGGGCTGCGACATCACCGAGGGCCTGGTGCTGTAGCGCCTGCGGCACACGCACCAGGCAGCTGACGCGGCGTGGGCCGATGTGGGCATCGGCCCGAACCAGGAAGACGGATAGCCACTGCGGTCGGCGCGGACGCTCTGACAGCGCTGCCAACCGAACGCGCAATGCGCGTAATCTACAACGAAGGCAGTCACCTGGTGGGCGTAGGGGCCGATGCCTACATCGGCCCGAACCCGCCGGAGGCGGGTCCGTTCGCTGAAAGCGCTCTGGCAGCACAGAGCTGCTTCTTTGATATGCGATTCATTTGACATTTTACATAATTATTGATATTCACATTTTAGGAAACGAGGGATCTTCCATGCAACAGATTTCCGGCGGCGTCTGTGCCGCGCAGGGCTTTACCGCCGCGGGCGTTCACTGCGGCATCCGCAAGAACAAGGAAAAGCGCGACCTGGCGCTGATTTACTCCCAGGTACCGGCGTCGGCGGCCAGCGTCTACACCTCCAACCTGGTCAAGGGCGCGCCCCTGGCCGTCACCAAGGCTCACCTTCAGGACGGCATGGCTCAGGCCATCATCTGCAACAGCGGCAACGCCAACACCTGCAACGCCGACGGCATCCAGGTGGCCCAGGAGATGTGCTGCCTGGCCGGCGCGGCGCTGGGCATCGCCCCGGAAAACGTGGTGGTGGCCTCCACCGGCGTCATCGGCCAGAAGCTGGACGTCGCCCCCATCGCCGCCGCCATGCCCCGGCTGGCCGCCGCGCTGGGCGACCACAGCCTCGAGGCCGCCGAGGCCATCATGACCACCGACACCAAGGTCAAGGAGATCGCCGTGGCCTTTGAAGTGGACGGCAAGACCTGCAAGCTGGGCGGCATCGCCAAGGGCTCCGGCATGATTCACCCCGATCTGGCCACCATGCTGGTGTTCCTCACCACCGACTGTGCCATCGCCCCGGCCATGCTGGAAAAGGCCCTGAAGCAGGACGTGGCCAAGACCTTCAACATGGTCTCGGTGGACGGCGACACCTCCACCAACGACATGGTGACGATCCTGGCCAACGGCATGGCGGGCAACGAGACGATCACCGCCGAGGGCCCCGCCTTCACCGCCTTTATGGAGGCCCTCAACACCGTGACGCTCTATCTCTGCCGCGCCATCGCCGGCGACGGCGAGGGCGCCACCAAGCTGCTGGAGTGCCGCGTCACCGGCGCCAAGACCGAGGCCGCGGCCAAGACCGTGGCCAAGAGCATCATCTGCTCCTCCCTCACCAAGGCCGCCATGTTCGGCGCCGACGCCAACTGGGGCCGCGTTTTGTGCGCCATCGGCTACTCCGGCGCCGACGTGGACGTGACGAAGGTGGACGTCAGCTTCGCCTCCCAAAAGGGCGAGATTCTGGTCTGCCGGGACGGCGCCGGCGTGGACTTCTCCGAGGAAGCGGCCAAGGAGATTTTGCTGGAGGACGCCATCGACATTGTCGTCACGCTCCACGAGGGCGACGGCGCCGCCACCGCCTGGGGCTGCGACCTGACCTACGACTATGTGAAGATCAACGGCGACTACCGCACCTGATGGGGGAACGAGAGATGGACGTATCCAACCAGCACCGGGCCGAAATTCTCGTGGAGGCCCTGCCCTATATCCGTAAGTACAACAACAAGGTTCTGGTCATCAAATACGGCGGCAACGCCATGATCAACGAGACCCTCAAGCAGCAGGTCATGGAGGACGTGGCGCTTTTACACCTGATCGGCGTGAAGGTCGTGCTGGTCCACGGCGGCGGGCCGGAGATCTCCGACACCCTGCGGCGCATCGGCAAGGAGGCCGCCTTCGTGGACGGTCTGCGGGTCACGGACCGCGAGACCGTGGAAGTGGTGCAGATGGTCCTGGCCGGCAAGATCAACAAGACCCTGGTTAAGCTGCTGGAGGCCAAGGGCGCCAAGGCCATGGGCATCAGCGGCATCGATGGGCATATGCTCATCGCCAAGGTCAAGGATGAACGCCTGGGCTACGTGGGAGAGATCACCTCCGTCAACGCCCAGCCCATCCTGGACCTCCTGGAAAAGGACTACATCCCGGTGGTGTCCACCGTGGGCTGCGACCTGGACGGCAACACCTACAACATCAACGCCGACACCGCCGCCGCCCACATCGCCGGGGCCCTTCAGGCGGAGCGGCTCATCACCATGACCGACATCACCGGCGTGATGATGGACCCCCACGACCCCGACTCCCTGATCCCCTGCATCGACGTCACCGACGCCAAGGACCTGATGGCCCGGGGCGTCATCTCCGGCGGCATGATCCCCAAGCTGGAGTGCTGCATGGACGCCATCGCCTGCGGCGTCCGCAAGGTCATCATTCTCGATGGCCGGGTCCCCCATGCCATTCTGATGGAGGTCCTCACCGACGAGGGCGCCGGCACCATGGTGGTGGGCAACAAATACGACAAATAAGCGTCCGGAAAGGAGTATCTTCCATGGATATCAAAACGCTGGACCACCAGTACGTGGCCAACACCTACAAGCGCTTCCCGGTGGAGATCGTGGGCGGCCATGGCTCCATCGTGACGGACCGCGACGGCAAGGAATATATCGATCTCGGCAGCGGCATCGCCGTCAACGCCTTCGGCATGGGCGACCCCGCCTGGCAGGAGGCCGTCATCGGCCAGATTCACAAGTTCCAGCACACCTCCAACCTCTACTACACCGAGCCCTGCGCCCGGCTGGCCCAGATGCTCTGCGAGAAAACCGGCATGAAGAAGGTCTTCTTCTCCAACTCCGGCGCCGAGGCCAACGAGTGCGCCATCAAGGTCGCCCGGAAGTATGCCGCCGAGAAAAAGGGCCCGGACTACTACACCATCCTGACCCTGGAGAACTCCTTCCATGGCCGGACGCTGACCACCTTGGCCGCCACCGGCCAGGACGAGTTCCACCGGGACTTCCAGCCCCTGACCCCCGGCTTCGTCCACGCCCGGGCCAATGACCTCTCCGACGTGCTGGAAAAGGCCAAAGCCCACAAGCTGGCCGGTATTATGATCGAAGTGGTCCAGGGCGAGGGCGGCGTCATCACCCTGGAGGCGGATTTCGTAAAGGGCATCGCCGCGCTGTGCCAGAAGGAGGACATTGTCCTCATCTGCGACGAGGTGCAGATCGGCAACGGCCGCAGCGGCCATCTCTACGGCTATATGCACTACGGGATCACCCCCGACGTCTTCTCCACGGCCAAGGGTTTGTGCGCCGGGCTGCCCCTGGGCGCCACCGTCCTGGGTGAGAAGGTTGAGAACGTCCTGGGCTACGGCGACAACGGCTCCACCTTCGGCGGCAACCCCATCTGCTGCGCCGGCGCCATCAGCACCCTGAGCCGGATGGACGAGGCGCTGCTGGCCGAAGTCCAGGCCAAGTCTCAGTACATCGTCGAAACCCTCACCGGCGCCAAGGGCGTCAAGGCCGTCAGCGGCCTGGGCCTCCTGCTGGGCATCGCCCCCGAGCGGGACTGCGCCACGGTCATCAATGAGTGCATCGAGGCCGGCGTCCTGGTCCTCAGCGCCCACGGCAAGGTGCGGCTGCTGCCGGCGCTGAACATCCCCATGGAGCAGCTCCGGAAGGCCGTCGAAATCCTGCGGGACGTGCTGGCCCGCTGATATTTAGTCTGATCCCCCGGCGCGGCAAACCGCGCCGGGGGATTTTACATACATATACGCGGCAAAAGCGCCCGCTGTCCAACCGCCGGACGCCGCTTCCCAGGCAGGCCAACCGCCGCCGCTACAGATGGACACCGAAGGCCACGGTCTGGGCGCCCTTGCGGCTGTTCTCAAAGTGCAGCACCGACGCCCGGCACACCGCTTCCTCGCCGAACTTGGCCCGGATAGTGTCCACGGCGGCGTCCAGCTTCTCCAGCCGGTCCACCCGGGGCTTGTCGAAGAGGCTGTACTGCCGGTACGGCTCCCAGGAGACCTTCCCCACCTGGACCCCCAGCTGCCGCAGCGGCGTGCGCTGGTCCCACAGCTGCTCCAGCACGGCGCAGGCCGCCTCGTAGATCTCCGCCGTCACGTGGGTGGCCGAGGCCATCTGCCGCTGCATGGCGCTGCCGGCAAACTGCGACGTCCTAATCTGCACCGCCACCTCCCGGCCCCGCTGCCCGTCCCGCCGCATCCGCGCCGCCACCGTCTCGCACAGGCTCAGCAGTACCTGCTGCGCCCCGGCCAGGTCCGTCACGTCCCAGGGCGTGGTCATGGAGTTGCCGTAGCCCTTCTGGGCCGGCAGCTCCGTCTGCACCGGCTCAGCGCAGCGTCCGTTAGCCAGGTGCCAGATGTTCTCCCCGTGCTGGTGGAGCTTCTGCCGCAGCAGCTCCGGCTCCGCCTGGGCCAGCTGACCGATAGTGGCAATGCCCATGCGCCGCAGCTTTTTCTCCGTGGCCGGGCCCACGAAGAACAGCTCCCGCACCGGCAGCGGCCACAGCTTTTCCGCCATCTCCCAGGGGAACGCCGTGGAGACGCCGTTGGGCTTCTTCAGCTCCCCGGCCATCTTGGCGAGGATCTTGTTGGAGGAAATGCCGATGCTGACCGTGAACCCCAGCTCCCGGAAGATCCGGTCCGCCAGCCACCGCCCGGCCAGCACCGGCGGGCCGTAGAGCCGCTCCGTGCCGGTCATGTCCACCCAGGCCTCGTCGATGGAGTACTGCTCCACCACCGGCGAGACGGTCCGCAGCAGCTCCATCAGGCTCCGGGAGGCCGTGAGATACAGCTCGTAGTCCGGCTCCGCCACCAACAGCCCCTGGCATTTGTCCCGGGCCATGCCCAGCGGCTCGCCGGTGTGGATGCCGAAGGCCTTGGCCGGAGCGCTCTTGGCCAGCACGATGCTCCGCCGCACGTCCGCCTGACTCGCCACCACCGCCGGCACCTGCCGCAGGTCCAGCGACTGCCCCAGCACCCGGCAGCGATAAGCCGCCGTCCAGGACAAAAATGCGCTGTTCACGTCCACATGGAAAATCACCCGCTCCGCCATGGCCGCACCTCCTAATAAATTCGCCGAAACAGCACCCAGCGGTGGGTGCGCACGGTGTATTTCAACTCGTAGAGCTGCTCCCGCCCCGCCTCCACGGCCCGGCAGAGGAACACCGCGGCCTCGATCCCCGCGTAGTTCTCCCAGCGGGTGTCCGCCACCTCCGTCACCGAGACCGTGTGGAGCCGGTGGTCCCGGTCCTCAAACCGGAACCGCAGCGGCTTCAGCTCCCCCTCCGCCCCGCACAGGGCGATCACCTGGATGGGCCGGTTCTCGCAGTCCATGGCTGTTTCCCTCCCCGTAATAGAACGTTTGTTCGATTATAGAATACCACAGCCCACGCCGGATTACAAGAGGCAGTTGGGCGGAAATATTTACAATTCCGTCGCAATTTGTTTGTACCATCGTCACATTCTCCTGGTATAGAATAGGAAAGCCACGGTCGACAGATTTAGACTTTTCAAACCGTTGAATTTATGATATACTGATAGTCCAATGGCGGTATTTTGCCGGCCATTTGGGTTTTACGGCTTTCCTGCGCCCGCGCAAGCCGGGCATTTCCCGCCCCGCAGGAAATCGCAGGAGGTGAATGCGATGGCCAAAGACGGCGTGAAAATCGTTGCCAAGAACAACAAGGCGCACCATGAATACTTTATTCTGGAAAAATACGAGGCCGGCATCGAGCTGTTCGGCACGGAGGTAAAGTCCATCCGCGCCGGCACGCTGAACCTCAAGGACGCCTGGTGCCAGGTGAAGGACGGGGAGCTGTGGATCAAGCAGATGCACATCAGCCCCTACGCCCAGGGCAACATCTTCAACAAGGACCCCATGCGCCCCCGCCGCCTTTTGATGCACAAGCGGGAGATCAACCACCTCTACGGCAAGGTAAAGCAGGAGGGCCTAGCCCTCATTCCCCTCTCCGTCTATTTCCGGGGCTCCCGGGTCAAATTGGAAGTTGCCCTTTGCAAGGGCAAAAAGCTCTATGACAAACGCGACGACGCGGCCAAAAAAGATGCCAACCGGCAGATCGACCGCGCCATGAAGGAAAGGAACGTGCGGTAAATGGCAAATCCCATCGCAACCATCGAAATGGAAAACGGCGGCACCATCGTGTGCGAACTCTACCCGGACATCGCGCCGCAGTCGGTGCGCAACTTCATCTCCCTGGCCAACGCGGGCTTTTACGACGGGCTGATCTTCCACCGGGTCATCTCCGGGTTCATGATCCAGGGCGGCTGCCCCCAGGGCACCGGCATGGGCGGCCCCGGCTACTGCATCAAGGGCGAATTCAAGCTCAACGGCGTGAAGAACAACCTCTCCCACAAGCGTGGCGTCCTCTCCATGGCCCGGGCCCAGTCACCCAACTCCGCCGGCAGCCAGTTCTTCATCATGCATGCCGACGGCGAGTTCCTCGACGGTCAGTACGCCGCCTTCGGCAAAGTGACCTCCGGTATGGATGTGGTGGATGAGATCGCCGCCACCCAGACCAACAGCCAGGACCGGCCCCTGGCCGATCAGAAGATCAAGTCCATCACCGTGGACACCCAGGGCGAGACCTACCCCGCGCCGGAGAAGCTCAAGGACCCCTACGGCCGGTTCTGATCTGCAAATTTTCAAACAGCTGTCACTTCCCGCCCCGGTTCTCCGGGGCGCACATGGGGCTGCAATGGTTTCGACGGGGGCAGTGAGGCTGGATAAGCGGGCAGAGGCGCCTGACCTCTATAAAATGGGCAACCTTTTTAAATTAACTGACAACGATAACGTCGTTCTGGCTGCTGCTTAATTAGCGGCCCATCCTCCCCGGAAGGACCACGAGCCGGGCTAGGGTGTGATTTGAGTGGTAACCGTGCGTGCGCAAAGCTTTGAGCGCACCATGAACAATGAAGCTACCAAGCCGCGTAGTGTGACGGTTCACGCCGCGGCGAGGGAATGTAAATAACCGTCTGCGCCCGGAGAAAGTCCTGTCAAGTTGTTTTCGGACGGGGGTTCGATTCCCCCCAGCTCCACCACGTCGGAGCAAGCTCTGTATCGCTTGCTCCGACTTTTTCAAAAGTCAGAGCGCGCTCACGCCGCTGCTCCTCCTCTCCAAATCGAACCCGCTTCGCTGGGCTTCGATTTGGTTTTTTATACACGCCTGAAAGCCGCAGCATCTTTACTGCTGCGATATTCCATAAAATTCCGAATGCGAAAGTATTCGGGATTTTTACTTATTCACTTTTCACTATTCACTTTTCACTAAAATCCACTGCCTGCCCGGGATTTTTGGGAGTGAATAGGTAATAGTGAATAGTGAAGAAGCGCGGTGTGCCGCAAGGCGGCACGGATTTTAATTTTTGCGGGACGTGAATTGGTACGTTTTGCATCCCGGGCAACTATGCAAAAACCGTCACGGTACGCAGTGCCATGTATAGACGGGGCACGGACGCCCAGCTTCATTCCATTTCGAGGTGAGATCGTTGCTGTTTCATACATTCCATTCCCAAGCGGAACGCAAAGCGTTCGGTGGTTCTGATTTCATCGAGATCCAATATTGCAGGTTGCCGGAAAAAACTTCCCTCCGGGACATCGTTTCGATTGATGCGATCAAGCACTGGAAGGACGACTCTTTATACGTCTGCGGCGATGACATGGATCTCTTTTATCAGCACTACGGAGACATTATCACGGGCGGCATCTATAACAATGGAGACTGCGGCCCGATGGATCTTTGCGGGATCAATTTCTATGCAGGAGCTCAAGCCGCTGCTATGATCGAACGGCTCACAGAAAAAAAGCCGCCGGAATACCAAGTCCTGTGCCAATGGCTACAGGCGGGTCGGCAGTACCTGGGGGTCTATGTGTTGGGCGTATAACCGTTTTGTGGGCGTCAGGCTCGTTTTTGGCTTCCCTTAACGCCCAAGCGGTATTTATGAAATACAGTGTTAGCACTGCGCTTTTATGCTAAAATACTTGGAAAAGGACATTCAAAATAAAAGCGTAATGGGAGATTATCATGAGTACTTGCGTTTTTATAGCGGCTGACTGCCCCTTACCGGAAGTCAGGCCATCACAGGAATACCCCCTCCACATCAATTTGGATACAAATACCGTTTATGACGGCGGAGCAGATGACAACTACAGTCTCCTTTCGTTTGACGATGTCGATCTATACTGCGGGAAGAAATACGGCGTTTATCTTGAACTGCCGCAATATACGGATGGACGGGCAGCACAAATCATCGACTATATCAAAACGGCCCTCCTGCATACCGACAGCGTAGAGCTCTGGAATGTTTGGCTGCTGGGGTATTGGGAATTTGAGGATCGGCCATATATTCGCAAAAGGACCGTCTATATGGACGATCTCACCGTGAAGGACATTCAGGAAATCTATGAGGCAGACAATTGGAACAGCAAAGACCCGAACCGTCCTTCGTTTTACTGTATGGAGGTCGTGCAAGCATAGAAATGCGTTCTATCCCCAGCAATGAAAACGCGATTGCCCGCGCAGCCGCACAATGCGGATCATTTCATGCCTGAACCCCTTGCCATCGAGAGGGTTTCAGGCTTTCTTATATTTGTGTTCCCTGTCAGTAGGGAACACAAATCCGCAAGCAATGGAAGCCTGCGCATTAAGTGGAGGGTCCAGAGCATGATCCGTCGGGGCAGTGGCAAATCCCGAATTGCCAGCAAGCACGATGGCGATGGTTTGAATTTCGAAAGAGGGAAAACATATGATTATCAGTGCCAGCAGGCGTACAGACATACCGACGTACTATTCTGAATGGTTTTTCAATCGCATCAAAGCGGGCTATGTATTGGTGCGCAACCCGATGCATGCACACCAGATCAGTAAAATCAGCCTAACGCCGGATGTAGTCGATGGAATTGTGTTTTGGACCAAAAATCCGACGCCTATGTTGGACAAACTCCATCTGTTAAAAGACTACACTTACTATTTCCAGTTTACATTAAACGCATATGGGCAAGACGTGGAAGCCGCCATTCCATCCAAAAACAATCAGATCGTTCCGGCGTTTCAGCGGCTCTCAGATTTGATTGGTCCGGATCGTGTGATCTGGCGCTATGATCCAATTTTTCTCACGCAAACATACACACCTGCATACCATACCCATTATTTTGAAGAACTGGCAAAGCGCCTGTCTCGCTATACCAGAAAGTGTACGATCAGTTTTTTGGACTTCTACCGCCATACAGCAAGAAATATGGCCGGGCTTTCTCTGCAAAATTTCCCTTTGGAGATGCAGGAAGCGCTTGCAAAAAACTTGGCTGAAATTGCCCGCAGCTATGGTTTAAAAATGGATACTTGTGCAGAAAAAATGGATTTGCAGCAGTACGGCATTGAACACGCCCGGTGCATTGATGACCGGCTATTCGGTAAGCTGTTGTCCTGTCCGCTAAAAGTCGGGAAAGACAAAAATCAACGGCTGGAATGTGGCTGCATAGAAAGTATGGACATCGGCGCGTACAGCACCTGCCGCAATGGCTGTCTCTATTGCTATGCCAATCTCAGCCAAAAAACAGTCGGCGCAAATGCATCCAAGCACAATCCGCACTCCCCTCTTCTGGTTGGAGAAGTCGGCCCCGAGGACAAAATCACCGAGCGAAAAATGTATCCTTGCACGATGAACCAGACACAATTGGAATGGATTTCAACTTAATGCAGCGCCATTCTGTTCACATTTCAATGCCCCGCCGTCTCAGAAAGCGTATGCCGCGGCCTTGGGCATCCATGGCCCGTTCCCGACAGGATTGCCTGCGCCTGCACTGTGCGGTGCAGTAAAAAGCACCCGGGAGACTCCGATTTTTGGAGTTTTCCGGGTGCTTTTATAGGACATGTTCCAGCGCAGGGTGCTATAGGTCTACCGTTTCGTAGCGCCGGGCGCAGATTCGGTATGTCAGCGCCAGCAGCGCAGCGTACAGGAAGAGCCCTGCCAGCAAAATCGGCACTTGCCGTCCCAGGTCCGCCGGGCGGACGCTGTCGAGCCACGCCAGGGCCGGGAGATGTCCGGCAGTCTCAACCGCCGCCATGCCCAGCGCCATGGGAACCGACGCCAGCAGGAAGGCCCGCCCCACCCGGTAGCCGCTCTTGAAATACGACGAGAGAAAGACCAGGTCGAACACGGCATACAGCATGAGGCCAAAGCCGTACCAGGCCGCCGTGGCATCGAGGCCCACCGGGTTATTGGGAACCGCCAGAACAGCTCTGAGGCAGGCGAAGGGGACGGAGAAGGCCAGCTGAAAGAGCTGAAACGTCGCCGTCAGCAGGCATTTGGAAAGCACGCTCTCCCGCTTGGTCATGGGAAGTGTGGCCGTATACCAGAGGTCATTGGTCTCCCGGGCATTCACCAGGGTGATGTACGGCGCCAGGCAGCCGAAGAGGAAGATCACGCTGTAGGGGTAGGCCGGCACCAGGACCAGGCAGCCCAGGAAGGCGAACACCACCGAGGTGGGATGGGCCGTCAGCCGGAGTTCTTTATAGAGCAGCGTCTTCATCCCACGCCCTCCTCTCTGTCCGCAGCATGATCTCCTCCAGCGAGAGGGGCACCGTCTCGCCGGGTGTTTTCAAATGTTCAAACGAGCGCAAAAATGTCTCCCGGTCCGCGCTCGCCAGGACGCGGCCGCGGTGGAGATAGGTGATGTCGTCGGCGCATTTGTCCAGGTCGGAGGTAATGTGGGTGGAGAACAAAATGGCGCAGTTCTCGCGCCGGACGAGCTGCCGGAACAGGTGCAGCAGCTCCTCCCGGGACACCGGGTCCAGGCCGGAGGTGGGCTCGTCTAAAATCAGCAGCTGGGCGTGATGAGACAGCGCCAGGGCCAGCAGGTACTTCACCTGCATCCCGTTGGACAGGGCCTTGAAGCGCTTGTTCTCCTCCAGGTCAAACTGCCGGAGGTATCGCCGGTACTGCGCCTGGTCCCAGTCCGGGTAAAACCGCCGGGTGACAGCCGTGATGGCGGAGAGCTTCTGGAGGGGGTAGAAGTCGATTCCTCCGAACACCACGCCCACCCGGGCCTTGCAGGTCTTTTCATTCCGGTAAAAATCCTGCCCGAACATGGTGACGCTGCCGCGCTCCGGCGATACCATGTTGAGGATGGCCTTCAGGGTGGTGCTTTTGCCCGCGCCGTTTTTTCCGATCAGTCCCATGATGCGCCCCGGCGCCAGGGAAAACTGCACGTCCTCCAGGGAAAAGCCGGGGTAATGCTTGGAGAGGCCCCGGACCTCCAGCAGCGGCTCTCTCATGGCTGTTCCTCCGGCGCGTCCTCCCTGCGGAGGGCCGCCTGCACCATGCGGGTCATCTGCAGGAAAAAGTCCTCCTTCATCAGCGCGATGCCGGGATGCTCCAGCGACTCGTCTCCCAGCACCACCAGCAGGTCTCCGGGCCGCAGCTGAAACACGTCCCGCGCCTGCTTGGGCAGGACGATCTGGCCGCGCTCCCCCACGCGAACCGTGCCGAAAATATGCTTGCCCCGGGGCGGAATGTGCATCTGCGTCTGCTCCGGGTCAAAGTGGAGGAGCGTCTCCAGCTCCACGTCGTAGAGCTGCGCCAGGGCGTCGCAGTTGACGATGTCCGGCACCGATTCGCCGCTCTCCCACTTGGCCACGGCCTGCCGGGAGACGCCGATCCGCTCGGCCACCTCCTCCTGGGTATACCGGCAGCGCCGGCGCAGGTCCGCCAAGTTGCGGGCGATGTTATGTTTCTGCATTTTCATACTTTTCACACCCCTTGGCTCCATTATACCCGCAGTCCGCCGGAATTTCCACCAACCGCCGCAGACACGCCATGTCACGCTTGGTTGCGCCGCAACGGTCCTGATTCCGCGGCCAGAGCCTCCGAAAATCGGCGAAAATAGCCCTTCCCGCCGGGGCAAAATCGTGATAGAATAGGCCGGAAATCACTTGGAGTGGAGAGACTGTTTATGTACACGAAGCTGAAATCCGCCTTTCAGCGCCTGCGGGAGCATCCGCTGATGCAGGTATTGGCGGACAACCCGGGGAACCCCCGGACGCTGGTGCTGATCGAGCCGCTGTGGGGCATTCCCTACAACCTCCTCGCGCCTTTCACGACCCTGTATATGTACACCCAGGGCATCACCGACGTGCAGATCGGCCTGATTCTCTCCATCGCCATGGTGGTGCAGGTGTTCTTCTCCTTCTTCGGCGGTATCCTCTCCGACAAGCTGGGCCGGAAGTTTACCACCATGCTGGGCGACTTCTTCGGCTGGGCCATGGCCTGCCTGGTATGGGCCGTTTCCAACAATTTCTGGCTGTTCCTGCTGGCCGCCGTTCTCAACTGCTTCGAGCAGATCAACCAGACGGCCTGGTACTGCCTGCTCATTGAGGACGCCCGCCCCAAGGACCTGGTGAACATCTACACCTGGGTCAACATCGGCGGCCTGGTGGCCATCTTCTTCGCGCCCCTCTCGGGCCTCTTCGTCAACGCCTATTCGGTGGTGCCGGTGGTGCGGGTTCTCTATTTCCTCTTCTCCCTGACGATGGTCGCCAAGACGCTCATCACCTTCAAGTTTTGCCGGGAAACTCGGCAGGGCCGGATTCGCCGCGCCGAGACGAAAGGGGTCTCCGTCCTTCATATGCTGGGGGAATACCGCCAGCTGATCCCCCGCCTGCTGCGGGACAAGGGCGTCCTCAAGGCGGTGGCCGTGTCCGTGATCCTGTACATCGCCAACATGGTCAACACCACCTTCTTCAGCCTCTACGTCACCCAGCGGCTGGGCCTCTCGGAGAACTATCTGGCGTTCTTCCCCATCCTCAACGCCGCCGTCATGCTGGTGTTTATGGTGGGCATTCAGCACCGGCTCCACGTCGCCAACTTCCGCACGCCGCTGTGGATCGGTCTCGCGCTCTACGGCATCGCGGTCACGGTGCTGCTCCTCTCCCCCGCCGGCGGCCTGGGCTTCGTGCTGTTCTATGTGTTCGCCGCCGCCGTGGCCGCCGCCCTGGTCAATCCCCGGAAGGACGCCCTGCTCCAGCTCAACCTTAACGCCCAAGAGCGGGCGCGGCTCAACGCCCTGATCATGGCCTCCACCATCGCCCTCTCCTCCCCCTTCGGCTATCTGACCGGCTGGCTCTCCAGCCTGGACCGCCGTCTGCCCTTTGCCTTCAACCTCCTGCTGTTCCTGGCGGCCATGCTGGTGATCGGCCGCATCCAGGACCCCCAGATGGAGGAAGCCAACGACTGAGGCCTCCATCCGCCGAAAACTGAGAAAACCGGCGGGAAAACTCCTTGAGAAGCCGGGGCGTATCTGCTATAATTATCCTATTGTATTGGGCCCTTTTTGGCCGCCGGGGCAGGTTTCCCCCGCGCCGGCCCCGGAGGGTTTCCCGCGGCGGCACTGCCGAGTCCGCGGTCCGGGCCGCCTATGTCGGCCTTTTACTTTGCGATTGATGTAAGGAGATGTCACCATCTATGAAATTAGGTATCGTCGGACTGCCCAACGTGGGCAAAAGCACCCTCTTCAACGCCATCACCAACGCCGGCGCCGAAGCCGCCAACTATCCCTTCTGCACCATCGAGCCCAACGTGGGCATGGTGACGGTGCCGGACAAGCGCCTGGAGTGGCTGCGGGACCTCTACCAGCCCAAGAAGTTCACCCCCGCCGTCATCGAGTTCGTGGACATCGCCGGTCTGGTGAAGGGCGCCAGCAAGGGCGAGGGCCTGGGCAACAAATTCCTCAGCAACATCCGCGCCACCGACGCCATCGTCCACGTGGTCCGCTGCTTTGAAGACAGCAACGTCACCCACGTGGAGGGCACCACCGACCCGCTGCGAGACATCGAGATCATCAATCTGGAGCTCATCATGGCCGACATCGAAATGGTGGAGCGGCGCATCGACAAGGCCCAGAAGGCCGCCAAGGGCGGCGACAAGCGGTTTTTGAAGGAGGCCGCCGTATTCACCGACCTGCTGGCCCACCTGAACGAGGGCAAGCTGGCCCGCACCTTCCCCGGCAGCGAGGATTGTCTGGCCCTGATCGCCACCAGCGACCTTTTGACCCTCAAGAAGACCATTTACGCCGCCAACCTGGGCGAGAACGACGTGGCCGACCCCGCCGGCAACCGCCACTACCAGGCCGTCCAGCAGCTGGCCGACCAGGAGGGCAGCCAGGTGCTGCCCATCTGCGCCAAGCTGGAGGCCGACATCGCCGAGCTGGACGACCCCGAGGAGAAGGCCCTGTTCATGGAGGAGCTGGGCATCGCCCAGTCCGGCCTGGACCTTTTGATTCAGCGGAGCTACGCGCTGCTGGGGCTGATCTCCTTCCTCACCGCCGGCGGCGACGAGTGCCGTGCCTGGACCATCAAGCAGGGCACCAAGGCGCCTCAGGCCGCCGGAAAAATCCACACCGATTTCGAGCGGGGCTTTATCCGCGCCGAGGTCATCGCCTTCGAGGACCTGAAGGCCTGCGGCAATCTGGCCAACGCCCGGGCCAAGGGCCTGATCCGCAGCGAGGGCAAGGACTACGTGATGCACGACGGCGACATCGTCAACTTCCTCTTCAACGTGTAAAAAGCGCTGAGGCAGGCATATAGATATAGTATAAGACCGGCGAACGCCCGATGGGTGTTCGCCGGTCTTGATTGCGCCGCCTGTGGCGGATGCAGCGACCGCAGCGGCTGGGCAGCCGCTTGCCTTGGCGGACCACAACGCGGGCCGGGAAGGCTTAGCGGCAACCCGGAGCTGGCTCGCGAAGCGAGACTGGGGGATTGTCAACCCCTCCGGCACGGCTTCGCCGTGCCACCTCCCCTTACACAGGGGAGGCTTGGGCCGCTGCGTTCGCCGGCAGCGCTCTAACAGCGCGGCCAGGCGGGCGGCTGCTAGCCGCCCCTACGGGGCCGCAGGCGCTACCTATTCACTATTCACGCTTCACTTGTGCCCCGGTTCATGCCCCGCCGGCGCTCTGGCGCCGCAAGCAGGCGGGCCGATGTGGGCATCGGCCCCTACGGTGGGACGAAAGCCGGTGCGCTTGAGTTCCGCGGCGGGCGTTACAGCTCGTGACGGCGGCGGTTGAACATCTTGGCCAGGCCGCCCTCGGAGGTCTCCCGGAAGCGCTGGTTCAGATTGACGCCGGTCTCGTACATGGTCTTCACGACCATGTCGAAGGAGATCCGCTGGGTATCGGTGAGGAAGTAGGCCAGGTTGCAGGAGTTCATGGCCCGCATGGCGGCCACGGCGTTGCGCTCAATGCACGGCACCTGGACCAGGCCGCAGATGGGGTCACAGGTGAGGCCCAGGTGATGCTCCAGGGCGATCTCGGCGGCGTACTGAATCTGGTTGGTCTTGAGGCCGAAGAGGTACGTCAGGGCGGCGGCGGCCATGGCGCAGGCGGTGCCGATCTCGGCCTGGCAGCCGCACTCGGCGCCGGAGATGGAGGCGTTGTGCTTCACCAGGTTGCCGATCAGGCCCGCCACCGCCAGGCCCCGGAGCATCTGCTCGTCGGTGAGCTTGCGCTGCTGCTGGACGTAGACCAGCGACGCCGGCAGCACGCCGCAGGCCCCGCAGGTGGGCGCGGTGACGATGGTGCCGCAATCGGCGTTCTGCTCGCTGACGGCGAAGGCGTAGGCGGAGATGATCCGGCACTCGCGGACCTGGGGGACCTCGTTGGGCGCCGGATGCTCGAAGAGAATCTTGGCCTTGCGCTCCACCTTCAGGCCGCCGGGCAGCATTCCCTCGGTCATCAGGCCCTCCTCCACGGAGCGCTGCATGGTGCGCCAGATCTCGTCCAGGAACTCCCAGATGTCCTCTCCCTCGTTGATCTCCACATACTCGGCCAGGTCCAGGCCCCGGAAGCGGCAGAACTGCTCCACCTCGGCAAAAGAGTTCTCCGGGTAAATCTCCGGCAGCTCCAGGTCCTGGCGGCCCTCGATGTGAATGTCGCCGCCGCCGATAGACTCCACCCGCATGGCGCCGGTCTCAGCGCCCTCCCGGTAGGCGAAGAAGTCCATGGTGTTGGGATGGTGGACACCGGGCGGCGTCTCGGTGCTGAAGACGATCTCCGTGGGCTGGGGCGACAGCACCTCCCGCAGGACCCGGTCCGTGCCGTGGCCCTTGCCGGTCTTGCTCAGGGACCCGTACAGCACCACCCGGAAGCTGTCGGCCTCGGGATGCTCCAGCAGGAAGAGCCTGGCGGCCCGCTCCGGCCCGATGGTGTGGGAGCTGGAGGGGCCTTTTCCGATTTTGTAAATGTCTCGAATGGATTTCATGGCAGCACGCTCCTCACGGTTTCATGTGTCATCTTTTTCGGCTGCCCCGCCAGGGGCGAGAAAAAGGACTTGCAATTTTTAATAGCCGTCTTACGGCTATTATACCAAAACCACCGAGGAATGCAATCGCGCTGCGCGATTGTCTGGAAATTTTCTGTAAATCCCGGCGCGGCGGCTCAGCTCCGCGGCTCCCGGGTCCTGGCCAGGGACTCCAGCGACAGCTCCCCGGCCAGCTTGAAAAGGGCGTCCTGCAGCACCTCCTCCGTGGTGCGCTGGACGCTCCGGGCGATTCGGTCATAAAAGCGGGCGGTGACAGGGTCGAGACAGATCAAAAATTCATCCATGGGCGCGGCTCCTTTTCCAAAGAAAGTACTTCATTGTATGCCAAAGGGATTGACAAGTGTGATAAAATAAACCATAAGCGCATTGAAACATTTCGGCCCACTGGGCTCCGAAAGGAAGGAACCATACTATGGCAAAAGAGAAAAAGGTTGAGCAGATCACCGACATGGAGGTGGACTTCGCCCAGTGGTATACGGACATCTGCCGCAAGGCGGAGCTGGTGGAGTACGCCAGCGTCAAGGGCTTCACCATCCTGCGGCCCTACGGCTACGCCATCTGGGAAAATATGCAGCGGATCATGGACGGGATGTTCAAGGAGACCGGCCATGAGAACGTGGCCATGCCGGTGCTGATCCCCGAGAGCCTGCTGAAAAAAGAGGGCGAGCTGGTCAACGGCTTCGCCCCCGAGGTGGCCTGGGTGACGGAGGGCGGCAGCGAAAAGCTGGAAGAGCGCCTGGCCTTCCGCCCCACCTCCGAGACCATGTTCTGCGACCACTGGTCCAACATCCTCCAGACGTACCGGGAGCTGCCCATGCTCTACAACCAGTGGTGCAGCGTCATCCGCTGGGAGAAGACCACCCGTCCCTTCCTGCGCAGCCGCGAGTTCTGGTGGCAGGAGGGCCACACCATCCACGAGACCGCCGA
>DVHE01000017.1 GCA_018712245.1 Candidatus Avoscillospira avicola
AAGGAGGTGGAGGACCTCCCCACCCTCTGTCAGCTGCTGGTCAACGGCTTCGCGGTGCTGGTGTTCGAGGACTTCCCCAAAGCCGTGGCCTTTGAGGCCAAGTCGGCGATTCGGCGCATCCCGGCGCCGCCCACGGTGGAACACACCGTCAAGGGCGCCAAGGACGCTTTCACCGAGACGGCCCGCACCAACACCACCCTGACCCGCTGCCACCTGCGCAACCCCTTCCTCCGCATCACGGAGCTGACCGTGGGCACCAAGAGCCGCACCAACGTCTCGCTGGTGTGGCTGGAGGGAGTGACGCCCCGGCGCATCGTCACGCAGCTGGAGCGGCGGCTCCGGGGGCTGGACGTGGAGAGCTTCGTCACCCCGGCGGCGGTGGAGGAGGCCGTCACCGGCTCGCGCTGCTCGCCCTTCCCGCTTTTGCGCTTCACGGAGCGGCCCGACAAATTCGCCCAGGCCCTGCTGGAGGGCCAGGCCGGCCTGCTGGTGGACGGCCTGCCCCTGGGCTACCTGGCGCCGGTGGAGCTGGGGGGCTTTCTCACCTCGCCGGAGGACCAGGGGATGGACTTCGTCACCGCCTCGTGCATCCGCGTCATCCGCTACGGCGCGCTGCTGGTGAGCCTGCTGCTGCCGGCGCTCTACGCCGCCATGGCCGCCTTCCACCAGGAGATGCTTCCCACCCAGCTGCTGCTCTCCATCATCGAGAGCAAGCAGCAGGTGCCCTTCCCCACCATGCTGGAGGTGATCGGCCTGCTGATCGCCTTCGAGATTCTCCAGGAGGCCGGCGTCCACCTGCCGCAGTCGCTGGGCCAGGCGGTGTCCATCATCGGCGGCCTGGTGGTGGGCAGCGCTGCCGTGGAGGCCAAGCTGATCTCCCCGGCGGCGCTGATCGTGGTGGCCGTGGCCGGGGTGTGCGGCTACGTGATCCCGGGGCGGGAGCTGGCCAACGCCGTGCGGGTGTGGCGGTTTCTCCTCACCCTCTGCGCCGCCCTGGCGGGGCTCTTCGGCGTCAGCGTGGGGCTCATCGCCCTGCTGCTCCACCTGGGCGGGCTGGAGACCTTCGGTCTGAGCTACCTCCGGCCCTTTGACCGCGCCGCCTCCGACGGCATGGTGCTGCGGCGGCGGCTCAAGACCCAGGCCGCCCGCCGGAAACAGGAACAGGAAAAGCAGTAAAACAGGAGGTCTCTATGAAGCGAATCATCCTCTTTGTATGTTTGGCCGCGGCGCTACGGCTCTCGGGCCTTTTGCCCTTTGAAAGCCACGACGTGGCCGCGCTGGTGCCGGTGCAGGCCCTGACCGTCTCCCAGGCCCAGGGCCGCGTGATCCTCGACGGCGGCGAGGCCCACGGCGTCGGCGCCACCTTCGCCCAGGCGCTGGAGGACCTCCAGAGAAGCGCAGACGGGGCGGTCTTCCTGGGCACTGCCCAGCAGGTCATTCTGACCGGCAATGCGGTGCGCCTCCTGCCGGACGTGGTCCGCACCCCGGCCCTACGGCCCGCCGCCGTGGTGGTCCGGGCCCAGGGCGACGCGCCGGACCCGGAGGAAGCGTCCCGCTTCCTCTCGGCCCACGACGCGGGGCTGACCATTCAGATGGTCCGCGCCGCCATTTTGCGCCAGGAGCCGGTGGCGCTGCCGGTGCTGGCGGAAACGGAAGGAGGGTTCCGGCTCTATGGGGCATCCCATCGGTGAGCGGCAGCGCTGGGCCTGGCTGGCCGCCGCCGCCTCGGCGGTGACGGCCACGTGCCTGTGCGGCCTCTCCTGGCTCTCGGTGCTGCTGGGGGCGGCGGGGGCCTGCGGGCTGTGGCTGGCGCTGGACGCCGCCCTGCGCCCCTGCGGCATGGCCCCGATGCTGGCGGCGGCCTGGGGCGGTCTGGGGAAGCTGGCGGTGCTGCTGACCATGGCCTGGACCGTGGCGGCCCTGGCCTGGGCGGCCAACCTGGCGGTGACGGCCTTTCCCATGGTGGAGGGCTATCCGGTGCTGGGCTGGACGCTGCTGGCCCTGGCCGCCTGGGGCAGCTACAAGGGCGCGGCGGCCTCGGCCCGGTGCGCCGGCGTGCTGGTGGTCTTTCTGGCTGCCCTCTACGGCCTGGTGGCCGTGTTCGCCGTGCCGGACGTGACCGTTTCCTATTTGCGGCCGTCGGTCTCCTGGCTGGACAGCTGCACCGCCCTGGGGCTCTTCCTGCTCCCGGCGGGGGTGTTCTACGTCCCGTGCCGCCGCCGGCAGGCCAGGCTCTGCTGGCCCTGGGCCTTGGTGCTGCCCCTGGCCGCGGCGGGCCTCTGCGCCATCACCGCCGGGGTGCTGTCGCCGGAGCTTTCGGCCATCGCGCCGACGCCGCTCTATCTCCTGGCCCAGTCGGTGAGCCTCTTCGGCGTGATGGAGCGAATCGAGCCGCTGCTCTCCGTGGCCATGACCATGGGCGTCTTCTGCCTGATGGCCTCCCTGGTCTGCGCCTTCCGGTCCCTGGGCGCCCAGCTGAAGCCCTGGAAGGGGCTGGGGCCACTGGCCTGCCTGCTGGCCGCCGCCGCCATGGGCCCGGCCCGGTACCTCCCCGGCTGGTGCCTGGCCGCCGGGGCGGGCCTCTTTTGGGTCGTCCTCCCCTTCCTCACGCTGCTGCGCTGCCGCCGCCTACACCCCCGGCGGCACAGTCCGCCCCCAGCATAAGGAGCAGGCCTCCGGCGTGCCGTCGCAGCCGTCCCAGAGGGGCACCGGCAGGTAGCGGTGGGGGCAGCCCCGGACGCCCCCCGGCGCCCGGACGTCCCGGTAGGCCCGCAGCCGCTCCCGGAACGTCATCCCAGGGGCCACAGCGCCGCCGCGGCCCGGAGCGCCTCCCGGTGCAGGCGGTAGACCGTCGTCTCGGAGCAGGCGCGGCCGGTGGTCTTCTCCAGCGTCTCCGCCACCTGGGGATAGCCCATCCCCTCCAGGTAGCGCCAGCGCAGCACCATGCGCCACTGGTCCTTCGGCAGCAGGTCGATCCACGCCTCCACCTGCCGCTGCAAGGCGATAAGCCGCCCCACCTGCCGGGTCAGCCGCGCCGTCTCGTCCTGCAGGAGGTCCCAAAGCTCCGTGACGCCGCGGCCCGCGCCGCCTCCGCCGCCATGCCGCGCCCCGTAGCGCGGCGTGACGGCGGTACTCTTGTCCCGCAAGCGCTGGATGCGCCCCTCCAGCCGCACCGTCTCGCTCCTGGCCTCGGCCAGGGAGGCCAGCAGAGCCTGCACCCGCGCCACGGACATCCCGCCGCCGTTCTTCTGCTGCTCCATTCACGCCTCCTCCTCCTCCAAAAATGCCTGCCAGGCCGCCTGGTCCGGCCGGTCAAACTCCACACGGCAGCGCTCCTGGAGCTGCCGCAGCCGCCGCCGACCGATGCCCAGCATCCGGCCCACCGCCTCCTCGCTGCCGCCCCGCTGCCGCAGCCGCTGAAAATAGGCCCGCTGCAAGTCCCGGGGCATGGCCTCGAACTGGCTCATGGTCATGGGCCGGCCCAGGCGGTAGACCCGGCAGGGCCCGTTGCGCTGCTCCAGCTGCCGCGGGTCCAGGGCGTCGCTGGGCAGCGTCACCCCGCGCCGCGCCCCCACCCGCCGCCAGGCGCTCCGGCCCAGCAGCTTCTTCTGCATACAGTCGTACTCAAATTCTGTCATCGCGATCCCCCATCTCTGTCAATGTCCCGCGGTTCCTTGTCGGTTCGAACATTTGTTCGTATATCTAGTATACAACAGCGGCAAACCTGGCGTCAATTCCCAAAAATTCCAAGTCCCTTTCACGGGACAGGCGGCCCGGTATACTTCCGGCGAAAATCGGCAATACTCTCAGGGAATCCCAGGAGAAAAAGCGACATTCGCAGCATCGCAAAATTTGGCAAGATTCTCGAAAATATCAAAAAAAGATATTGTCAGATCGGGACAAAAGATATATAATGGGTTGGTTACGGAAAAAAGAGTCTTTTTTGCAGAAATTTGTGTAAACGTTGGGAATGAGGATGTGCAGGCAATGGCAAACTCGAAAAACACCACGCATACGGACGACGTCAAGGCCCCGGTGGCCGCGCTGATCGCCAAGGCCCGGAAGGAAGGCGCCATACAGGCCTCTGAGCTGAGCGCGGAGCTGGAAAAGCTGGATCTGTCCGTGGAAAAAATCGAACAGATTTACGATACTTTTGAAGCCATGGGCATTCAGATTCTGGGCACGGAGCTGGATCTGGACCTGGAGCCGGCCCTGGATTCCGACCTGGATCTGGATATGGACGACGAAAACGAGCCCCTGGTGGACCCGGTGGAGCTGGCCGCGGAGTACAATCTGGACGACCCGGTGCGGATGTACCTCAAGGAAATCGGCCAGGTGAAGCTCCTCAGCGCCGAGGAGGAGATCGAGCTGGCGCGGAAGGTGTCCGAGGGCGACAAGAAGGCCAAGGACAAGCTGACCGAGGCCAACCTCCGGCTGGTGGTGTCCATCGCGAAGAAGTACTCCGGGCGCGGACTCCACATTCTCGACCTCATTCAGGAGGGCAACACGGGCCTCATCCGGGCCGTGGACAAGTTTGACTATACCAAGGGGAACAAATTCTCTACATATGCCACCTGGTGGATCCGCCAGGCCATCACCCGGGCCATCGCCGACCAGGCCCGCACCATCCGGGTGCCGGTGCATATGGTGGAGGTCATCAACAAGGCCACCCGCTGCAACCGCAAGCTGGTGCAGGAGCTGGGCCGCGAGCCCACCCTGGAGGAGATCGCCGCCGAGCTGAAGCTCCCCATCGAGAAGATCATCGAGGCCAACCGCACCGCCGCCGACACGCTGTCCCTGGACACCCCGGTGGGCGACGAAGAGGACACCACCATCGGCTCCTTCGTGGAGGACGACAACACCCTCGGCCCCGCCGACGCCACCTCCAACACCCTGCTGGCCGAGGCCCTGAGCGAGATTCTGGGCACCCTCACCGACCGGGAGGCCGACGTGCTGCGGATGCGCTTCGGGATGTACGACGGTCGCACCCACACCCTGGAGGAAGTGGGCCAGATCTTCGGCGTCACCCGCGAGCGGATCCGCCAGATCGAGAACAAGGCCATCCGCAAGCTGCGCCACCCCTCCCGCGCCAAGAAGATCAAGGATTTCTACTGCTGAGAGATATAAAAGAAGCCCGTCTCTGTTTGGACAGAGGCGGGCTTCTTATGTCATTGGTCGCCGTCGGGCAGCGCTTCACCGCCCAATGCGCCGGGACGCGATTCTACCGTAGGGGCCGATGCCTACATCGGCCCGAACCCGCCGCAGGCGGGTCCATTCGACGAAAGCGCCCAGGCCGCGAGGGCTTGTTTGCCTCCGGCGGGGGACTTTTCACCGCGGAAAAGTTCCCAAAACGCGCCGGGGGCTGCGGCCCCCGGTCCCCCATTAGGCCCCGCGGCGTGCATCCCAAGGAGCGGCATTTCTTGGGCCGCCAAGCTCCACCGGGCCGTCCCGTCCCATACTGCCCACCCCTTCCCGGCTTCGCGCGGGCCAGTAGAATCGGACAGCCGTTACGGCTACAGAACTTTCCTCTAAGGCCGCACCCACTGCCCCGGAATGTAGGATGGATGCTGCACACGGCACCTTTGCGCAATCTCTTCCTCTTCGCCGTAGGGGCGCGCATCGCGCGTCAGGACACATACGATATGAGAGCGCCGCCGTCGAACGTACCGGGACGCGATTCTACCGTAGGGGCCGATGCCTGCATCGGCCCGAACCCGCCGCAGGCGGGTCCATTCGACGAAAGCGCCCAGGCCGCGAGGGCTCGTTTGCCTCCGGCGGGGGACTTTTCACCGCGGAAAAGTCCCCAAAACGCGCCGGGGGCTGCGGCCCCCGGTCCCCCATTTAGGCCCCGCGGCGTGCATCCCAAAGAGCGGCATCACCCAGGCCGCTGCGCTCCACCGGGCCGTCCCGTCCCATACTGCCCACCCCTTCCCGGCTTCGCGCGGGCCAGTAAAATCGCAGAGCCGTTACGGCTACGCGGTGATTCTCTAAGGCCGCACCGGCTGCCCCGGAACGGGGGCGGACTACAGCACACGGCAGCTTTTGAAGCGTCACAACCCCTCAGTCACGGCTTCGCCGTGACAGCTCCCCTTGCACAGGGGAGCCTTTGGCCTGTGCGGTCCGGCAGCTTGTGCGCCGTAGGGGCGGCTAGCAGCCGCCCGCTGGCCGGCGAATCCCCCGCGGCTGCGGCATACGCACCAACCGTAGGGGCGCGCGATGCGCGTTATCTACGGCGCGGTGGGTTCGCCGCGGGCGCTAGGCCTGCGCTTGCAGCCTGTCCAGCACATGGGAGAGGGCAAACATCAGCGTTTCATAGTGCATATACGCCAGCGTGTTCCGATCCACGAAAAACTGCAAGCTGGCCGGGAAGTCCTCATCCGCTTCCCAAAATACCAGCTGCAGCGGAAGAAACGGCAGCAGGTCCAGCTGATAGGCAGCATCTCCCTGGTCCAGCTTTTTACCCTGGAGCGCTTGGCATCTCCGCGCCAGGGCATCGGCTTTCCCGCTGAACATGCGCCCCGCGCCCTGGAAGAAATCTCCGCTCTTTTCCAGGGTCCCGCCCTGCACCCGCGCAAGGCTCCGCACATTGACCCATGTATGCGCCAGGTGGCAATCGGGTTCGGAGCAGCACAGCACGTCGTAAAGCGTCATGGCCACGTTGTAATCCGCTTCTGTGGACGTGCGAAACCCGTCGTCCGACCAGCTGACCTGCCCGCTGCGGCGGTCGATGCGGTAGGCGCGGCCTAAAAGCGGCAGGTAAAGATATGCCGCATCGTGCTGCAGGTGAAATTTCTCGATCATGGCGCCGGTATCATAGCTCGAAAACGTTTGGGCCATGGCCTGCTTCATCGTCTCATAGTTGGAGCTTTTCGGTGTCAATTCCCTTCGCACCCTTTCCTTTCTCTACGCGATTCCTTTGCCGGTTGCCCCCGGGCGAAGCGGCAGCTGCTGAAACGCCCAAGCGTCCCCGGCTTTATAAACCGGGGACGCTTGGACGCGGGCTTCCATTATTGCAGCCGCAGGTGCTGCTTCACCAGGGCCTTCTGGATGGCCACCGCCAGCAGCGGCGCGGCCACCACGGCCACCACGGCGTTGAAGACCGTGGCCGGCAGCTTGCCCGCCACCGTCACCAGGGCAGCGGCGGGGGCCAGGCCGCCCAGCAGCAGGCCGTTGTAGAAATAGCTCTTCAGGAGATAGAGAACGGCGTACACCACAGCGCCGGCGGCGGTGGCCGCGACGGCCCGGCGGTAGCTGCACTGACCCAGGACCCGCCAGGCCACCAGACCGGCGGCCAGGCCGTAGGCGCCCTTGAAGAGGAAGGTGATCCAGGCCTCAGAGACGTAGAGGGGATTGGTCAGGTCATAGAGGGCCGAGCCAATTCCGGCGGCGGCACCCCCCAGCCACGGCCCCAGCAGAATGCCGGAGAGGGCGCAGAGGATGTTCCCCAGGTGGATGGAGGTGGTGCCGGTGATCTCCACCGGTACGGTGATGCGAATGGCCGAGCCGGCCACCACCAGCGCGGCCAGCAGGCCCGTCAGGACGATGCGCTTGGTGGACAGATGGGTGTTCATGGATTCTTCCTCCCCTATTTTTCAAACGTGCTTTTCATAGTAGCGGAAAACTGGCCTTTCGTAAATGGCCAGTTTTCCGCTAATTTTAAAGGCCAGATGCTCCGGTGGCCTGGTCCAGCAGCTGGATCAACTCCGGGATGGCCTTTTCGAACTTGACGCCGTACCAGTGGTCGGGATCGCCCTGGGTCTTTTCGATGCACAGGACCGTGAAGTCCGCGGCCAGCTTCGCGGCCTCGAAGGGGCTCAGGCCCCGGAGCAGCGCCCCGGTCAGGGCGGAGGCGTAGACGTCGCCGGTGCCGTGGCAGCCGGGGGCGATGTAGCGGTGGGGGTAGTAGTCGGTCTTCTGCCCCTGGCGCACCGCGACGCCGGTCTCGTCGGGCCGGTAGCCGACACCGGTCAGCACGATGGTCCCGATGCCCTGGGCCTCCAGGGCGTCCAGCAGCGCGGCGACGTAGCTCTCATCATATGCCTCCCGATAGGGCAGGCCCGTCAGCAGCGCCGCCTCGGTGATGTTGGGGACGATCACGTCCGCGGCCCGGCACAGGGGCTTCATGGCTTCCACGTAAGCCAGGTCGAAGGCGGGATACAGCTTCCCCTGATCGGCCATGGCCGGGTCCACAATTTTCAGCGCCCGGCCCCGGCCCAGCGTAGCAAAAATGTCCTGGACATAGTCGATCTGCCGGGCGCTGCCCAGGTAGCCGGTATAGAAGGCGTCGAAGGCGAGGCCCTCCTTCTTCCAGTGGGCGGCGATGGCGGGCATATCGTCGGTCAGGTCCCGGACGGTGTAGCCGGAAAAGCCCGCGGTGTGGGTGGACAACACCGCCGAGGGCAGGATGGCCGTTTCGATCCCGCAGGCCGAGAGAATCGGCAGCGCCACAGTCAGGGAACACTGCCCCACGCAGGAGATATCCTGGACAGTCAAAATTCGCAAATCAGACATAGCAATGGCTCCTTTTCGTTCCCCGACGCGGCAGGGGTTTGATACCCTGATTATAAAAAAAATCTGGACATTAAAAAATGTCCAGAACAGCAATATTTTATATGGCCAGTTTCGCCAACCCCAGGCGGCGCATCTTGCGCTGTCCCAGGAAGAGGCACTCCATCATGGCGCAGTATTTATCCATCATCGAAACGGTGAAGCTCTCGCGGTACTTGGGCATCCACGGAGAGAGGGGCCACATATGCTTGACGATGATGTCCTTCTCTTTGTCGGAAAGTTCGAAGCGGGCCTCAGCCTCCCGGAGGGCCTGGACGGGATGCTCGGTGACGTGCCAGCCCTCGGGGGAGCCGTCGTCGCGCCAGTCGTAGAAGAAGAGGTCGTGGAGGAGGCCGCCGCGGGCCGCCGCCCGGCTGTCCCAGCCCATTTTCTTGGCGAAGCGGTAGCTGCGGTAGGCTACATAGAGGCTGTGGTCAAAACGGGTGCCGCTCTTGTGGTGGACGTACAGTTTCAGCCGCTGCACCGCGTCAGAGCAGAGGAGATCCTGCACGTCCTCGAAAAATTCCTGATCCATTCAGTCAATCCCTTCTCAAAATCACACCAGCGCGGCAACCACGCCGGTCAAAATTCCCAATAGTGCCCCGGCCAACACCTGGGGCAGCGTGTGGCCCACCAGCTCCTTGAGCTTTTCCTCCGACAGGGGCGCCTTGCCCATGTCCTGGAAGAACTGCTGCAGCTCCTTGATGGCCACGGCCTGCTTGCCCGTCTCCAAGCGGACGTTGCAGGCGTCATACATCACGATGAACGCCAAAACGGCGGAAATGGCGAATTGGCTGCTGGAGGGGCCGCAGAGTATGGCTGTGGAAGCGGCCAGGGCGCAGACCGTGGCCGAGTGGGAACTGGGCATACCGCCGCTGCCGAACAGCCGCTCCAGCTTCAGCTCCCGTTCCAGCACCAGCACCAGAATGGTCTTGAGTACCTGCGCGATCAGCCAGCCGAAAATGGCCGCCATCAGGATGCGGTTTTGCCAAAGGCCGGTCAGAAAGTCTCCCATGCCGCATTCTCCTTTCCTCGCAACATATCCACCATACCATAAATCTTCCCTATAAATATGAACAAATTATGAACAATCAAAAGATTTGTACAGAGAACACAGGCAGGCGCGGTTTGGGGCGGAATTTCTGCACAAATATATACGGTTCGCAATCGATTCCCTGGGCGTCCCCTTGCCAGCGGCGGGAAAAGCAGGTATAATAAGCAAAAATCGCGCACAATGCGAGATACATTGAGGAGGATGTTCTATGATCGCCATCGCCTGTGATCACGGCGCTTTTGCCCTGAAAGAGACCCTCAAAAAGCATCTGGAGGCCCGGGGTTTGGCCTACCAGGACTTCGGCACCTACAGCGCCGAGAGCTGCGACTACCCCGACTTTGCCGGCCCCGCCGCCCAGGCCGTCGCCTCCGGGGCGTGTGACCGGGGCATCGTCCTCTGCACCACCGGCATCGGCGTGTCCATCACCGCCAACAAGGTCAAGGGCATCCGCTGCGCCCTGCTCTCCGACGTCATGTCCGCCCGGCTGACCCGCCAGCACAATGACACCAATATGATGGCCCTGGGCGCCGGCGTCGTCGGCCCGATGCTGGCCATGGAGATCGTGGACACCTGGCTGGACACCGAGTTCCAGGGTGGCCGCCATCAGCGCCGCATCGACAAGATGATGGCCCTGGAGCAGGCGTAACGCGCCGCCCAGCCCGCCCCCCCGCTGCGCCCCATACGCTGCCCCCACCGGGGGGCGGCGTTCTTTTTTTTGCCCAGCCGTGCCTATCCCCTATTTTTTGTAAGCTCTACGTCTTGCGCCCGGCGGCAGCGCTCCGGTGGTGCAGGCCTCCCCTTACACAGTGGAGGCTTAGGCTGGTGCGTTCGGCGAAATCGCTCAGGCGCCGCCACCCTGCGGACGCGCGATGCGCGCCCCTACGGTGGAATCGCAGCCCCGATGCGTTCGGCGGCGGCGCTCCGGCAGCGTTGCCTTGTTTGCCTCCGGCGGGGGACTTTTCACCGCGGAAAAGTCCCCAAAACGCGCCGGGGGCTGCGGCCCCCGGACTCCCATGGGGCTCCGCGGCGTGCATCCCAAGAAACGGTATCGCCCGGGCCGTTACGCTCCACCGGGCCGTCCCGCCCCATCCTGCCCACCCCTTCCCGGCTTCGCGCGGGCCAGTAGAATCGGAGGGCCGTTACGGCTACAGAACTTTTCACTCAGGCCGCACCCACTGCCCCGGAACAGGAGGTGGAAGTTGCACACGGCAGCTTTTGCGCGCAATCTCTCCGTCCCCGCCGTAGATAACGCGCATTGCGCGTCCGAATGCCTGCGGTATCAGAGTGCCTCCATCGAACGTACCGGGAAACGATTTCCCCGTAGGGGCCGATGCCTACATCGGCCCGCGCCAGCCGGAGGCGGGTCTGCTCGGAGATGACGCTCTGACAATGCAACCAAGCGGGCGGCTGATAGCCGCCCCTACGGTCCCCCTCTGGCCCTGCGCAACCCGTGGGGACACCTCTCCGTCATGGCTTCGCCATGCCACCTCCCCTCAAGGGGAGGCTTGGGCGAGTGCGGTCGGCGAGAGCGCTCTCGTAGCCCAGGCCAGCAGTTTTTCACGCTTTCTCCAAACTGATCGCTTTTTCCCCCTTGACAAATCGCCTCGTTTGTTATATGGTTAATTACACAAGTAATTAACCAACTAGCCAAGGGAGTGATCGCATGAATCAACGGCTGACGGAGGAGAAATCCATCTATCTGCAAATCAGCCAGATGATCGAGACGGACATCCTCCGGGGCATTCTGCTGGAGGAGGAGCGCGTCCCCAGCACCAATGAGCTGGCGAAGCTATACACCATCAACCCCGCCACGGCGGCCAAGGGCATCAATCAGCTGGTGGAGGCGGGGATACTCTACAAAAAGCGAGGGATTGGTATGTTCGTCGCGTCCGGGGCCACGGAGAAAATCCGCGCCCGCCGCAAGGAGGAGTTTTACCGCGTGCAGCTCCAGGAGCTGCTGGAGGAGGCCAAGCGCCTGGGCATCACCCGGGCGGAGCTGATTGAAAAAATCGGAGGAGAATCGAAATGAGCAAGCTGGTGTGTGAAAACCTGACGAAAAAATACGGCGACAAGACGGTCCTGGACCACGTGAACCTGACGCTGGAATCGGGCAAGATTTACGGCCTCATCGGGCGAAACGGCGCCGGCAAGACGACGCTTTTGTCCCTGATGTCCAACCAGAACCCCATCACCGCGGGCACCGCCACCATCGACGGCCAGCGAATTTGGGAAAACCCCGCGGCCCTCAGCCGCCTCTGCTTCTCCCGGGAGCTGAACCTCTCGGCGGAGAGCGCCCTGGCGTCCTACACGCTCAAGGCCTATCTCCGGGCGGCGGAGACGTACCTCCCCCACTGGGATAAGGACCTGGCCCAGAAGCTGGTGGACCTCTTCGGCCTGGACAAGAAAAAGAAGCTGGGCAAGCTGAGCAAGGGTATGCTCTCCATGGTGACGATTCTGGTGGCCATGGCCAGCAAGGCCGAGTTCACCTTCCTGGATGAGCCGGTGGCGGGGCTGGACGTGGTGGCCCGGGAGCAGTTCTACCAGCTGCTTCTCGAGGAGTACACCGAGACGGGCCGGACCTTCGTCCTCTCCACCCACATCATCGAGGAGGCCGCCGACGTGATGGAGGAGGTCATCATCCTCGACAAGGGCAAGATCCTGCTGATGGAGAACACCCAGCAGCTGGTGGACCGGGCGCGGTACGTGACGGGCCTTGCCGACCAGGTGGACGGCGCCACTGCGGGCCTTCCCCGCCACCACGCCGAGACCATGGGCCGCAGCAAGGCCGTGACGGTGCTGCTGCCGGCGGGCGAGGACCTGAACCCTGGCTACGACGTGACGGTCCAACCGGTGAACCTCCAGAAGCTCTTCGTGGCCCTGTGCGGAGAGGAGGTACATCTATGAGGCTCAAGCTCTGGGTCCGGGACGGCCTTCAGTACACCGGCCTGAGCGTGGCCGTGGCCGCCTTCTACACGCTGATGATCGCCCTCCAGCAGAGCCTCAGCTGGGAGGATATCCAAATGGTGTTCCCGCTGTACCTGGCGCTGATGGGCGGCCTGATGGCCGTGATCTGCGCCATGACGGTCCACCGGGTGCAGCTCCATGTGGCCATCTCCCTGGGCCTCACCCGCCGGGAGAGCCGGCTGGGCATCCACCTGCTGCGGCTGATCCCGGCGGTGGGCGTCAGCCTTCTGGTGGCCATTCTGGCGGCGGTATGCCGCAATCCCATGGCAGCGCCGTGGCAGCTGCTGGTGATCTCCCTGGGACTTCAGCTCTTCTGCGCCGCCCTGGGCACGGTGCTGGGACTGGTCCACGTCAAATGGGGCAGATTCGGCACGCTCATCACGGTCCTGGTGGCCATCTTCGCCGGCGGCCTGGGCGGCTTCGGCGCGGTGATGGGGCTGGAGGCCCTGGGCGTGGATGCCCTCTTCCGAATCGGCATGCTGCCCTGGCTCATCCTGGCCTTCGGCGCGGTCTGCTACGGCCTGGTCCAGCTGCCCGAGGGCCGCACCCTGGCCCATATGCAAGTGAAAATCTAGGAGGTGCTTGTATGCTTCGCAACTGTTCCGGCGCGCGGCGCCTGACCGGCTCCTTTGTGGGGCTCCTGCTGCTGGTGGCGGCGGGCTTCCTCTTCGGGGAGATTATGCTCTTTCTCATCATGCTCACCAGCGACGACCCCGGCGCCTGGTTCTGCTTGGGAACGGCCATCGCCCTGATCATGCTCCTGGTGACGACGGTTCTCTTCTACGGTTTCAGCTACACCGGCGAATTTTCCCTGGCATTGTCCATGGGCTGCACCCGGCGGCGCTTCGTCCTCCGGTACGCCGGCAAGGTGCTGGCCCACCTGACGCTGGGCTACCTGCTGGTTCTGGGCCTCTACCGGTTGGAGCTGGTCATCGGCCGCGCCGCCTTCGCCGCGTATCCCCTGGAGGCGGAGTTCGGTTTTCTGACCGACTGGCCCATCGTCCTGGCGGCCGTCGCGGGAATGCTGCTCCTGGCGCTGTTCACCGGCTCCATGTTCGGCCGGTTTGGCCGGAAGGCCGGGCTGATCGTCTATATTGTGTGGATGTTCTTCTGCTTCGTGGTGCCGAAGATCTTCACCACTGAGCCGGGCGGCGAGGGTGTCTTTGACCAGGCAGCCCTGGCGACCCAGAGCGCCCTGCTGCGGATGCCGCCCGCCGGGTGGTACACCCTGGGGGCCATCGCGGCCATCAGCATGGCAGTCACCGTGGTGGTCCTGGCCCAAAAGCAGATGGTGCGGTAACAGTACGGGGCGGCCTCGCTGAGGCCGCCCCGGGAGACTGTCAAAAAACCTCGCTGAAGACTGCCGCGATAGAGCAGCGGGGGGTGTGTGCGGGGGGCAAAGGGCCCCCGAAGGTGAATTGCCCGCAGGGCAAGAGAAGCTGGCCTGGGCCATGCGCGTTCAATCAGGGTGTTTTTGCAACTTTCATAAAGTTGCAAAAACTAAGGCAGCGTGGCGAAAATACTTTTTCGACACGCTGACGGGGCGGCCTCGCTGAGGCCGCCCCGATTTTCGTTCTTGTATATAAAATGGCAAAAAATCCGCGCCGCAGCGTTCCGACTACGGCGCGTACAACGAGGCAGATTAAAGGACGCAGACGTTCACTGCGCGCATCTTGCCGTTGTCCTTGGGATCGGGCTCCACTTCGTAGCTGACCTTCTGGCCCTCTTCGAGCTTCTTGAAGCCGTCGCACTGGATGGCGGAGAAGTGAACGAACACGTCGCCGCTGCCGTCATCGTTGGAAATGAAGCCGTAGCCCTTTTCGGAATTGAACCATTTTACAGTACCACTCATTTCGGGTACCTCCCCATAAAAATTTGTACCCATGAAAACGAAAAGCCCCCGCGATCCCGACACAATCCGACATTGCACCAGAACGCAAGGGAATACAATTATCGTGAATACTTTAACACTATCGCACAAAGATATGGAAAAGTCAAGGACTTTTTCTTGGAAATATATTACATAACACGACATTTTTCTTGCGTCAGGGTCGAACGGGGGGTATAATCAGTTTGAGAACCGGAGAAAGGATGAGGGGTATGGAATTTCGAGTCTTGGCCGTGGGCGACGTGGTGGGAAAGCCGGGTTTGGCGTTTCTCAGCCGGCGGCTGCGGACGCTGCGCCGCCGGGTGGGGGCAGACTTCTGCGTGGTCAACGGGGAGAACGCGGCCATGAACGGGATGACCCCCGGCCAGGGGGAGGACATCCTGGACGCCGGGGCCGACGTGGTGACGCTGGGCAACCACACCTGGCGCCAGCGGGAGATCGTGGACTACCTGGACGAGACGGACCGGGTGCTGCGCCCGGCCAACTTCGCGCCCCAGCTGCCGGGCACCGGGGTGGGCGTCTACGAGACGGCCCTGGGGCCACTGGCGGTGGTCAGCCTCATCGGGCGCTACGGCCTGGACGTCCACGCCGACAACCCCTTTTATAAGATGGACGCCATTTTGCGTCAGCACCCCGGCATTCCGGTGTTGGTGGACTTTCACGCCGAGGCCAGCTCGGAGAAGCTGGCCATGGGCTTTTACCTGGACGGGCGCGTCAGCGCCGTGTGGGGCACCCACACCCACGTCCCCACGGCGGACCTGCGGATTTTGCCCCAGGGGACGGGATATATCACCGACCTGGGCATGACCGGCCCCCGGGATTCGGTGCTGGGCATCCGCCCGGAGCAGTCCATCGCCCTCTTCCGCGGCGAGCTGACCAGCCGCTTTGCCGCAGCGCCGGGGCCGTGCTGGCTGTGCGGCGCGGTGTTCACCCTGGACGGCGCCACGGGCCGCTGCCTGGCGGCGGAGCCGGTGCTGGAGCTGGAGTAAAGGAGCAAGTCTTTCCGCACATCAGGGCGGCGCGTCCGAACTACGGACGCGCCGCCCTGGCAGACTGTCAAAAAAGCTACGCTTTTTTGACAAAGGGGGCTGCACCCCAAAAGGTTCTCGGTTTTCTTCGAAAAGCTGTCGAACCTTTTGGGGTGTAAAGTGCGATTTCCGATGCGCATGTCCCCGGAAATCGCGATTTTAATTTTATTTTGCCGCTGCGGCGGCGAAACTCTGCGAGGCTTATTTCCCGCTTCCGGAGGTTTTTTGACACGCTCAGGCCCGGAGCGAACGGCTCCGGGCCTTTGCACATGCGGGGAACAGCCCCGCAGCTCCGCCGAGAAATATTTTCCGCCCCCTCTTGCTTTTTTCAGAAAAACCTGTAGAATAGAGCTGTACATACCGTAGGGAGTAGAGACAGCGCGTCAAGTACCGGCTGGATGGGAGGTTGCCACCGGGCGAAGGACTCGTTCCGCGATGCTGTTCTCGCAACCGCCTAAGCAAGAGGCTCAGCTTATCTTTGGGCCTGGTATGTTTTATATAGAGCAAACAACCTCCTCCAAAATCGTGATTGGAGGCTATTTTTATGTCTAAACAAGGAAACGCGGCGGCATTTACCGCCAAATCCAAGCGCAGCATGACCACCAAAACCCTGGCCTACTGTGCTATGCTGGCAGCGCTGCAGGTGGTCCTGGCCCGGCTGATGGGCCTGATGCCCAACGCCTACAGCCGCTTCTCCATCGAGGCCATCCCCACCATCGTGGCCGGCATCCTCTTTGGGCCCGTGGCCGGCGGCCTGGTGGGCTTCACGTCAGACCTGGTGGGCTGCCTGTTCTCCGGCTACGGCTATAACCCCATCTTCTGCCTGCCGCCCATTCTCTACGGCGTGTTCGGCGGACTCTTCCGCTACTATTTGGCGGAGCGGGTCACGATCTGGCGCCTGGCGCTGACCATTCTGCCGCCGGTGGTGCTGGGTTCGCTGCTGTGGCAGAGCGCCGCGCTGACGTATGTATATTTCAAGGACGGCCCCTTTATGGAGGGCTTCCTGATCAACCTCAGCACCCGGGGCGTTCAGTACGCCGTGGTAGCGGTGATTTACATCGTGCTGATCCGGCTCCTGTTCCGGGCGAAGATTTTCCAGAGCATCGGCCTCTGGCCACCGAAACCCAAGCAGTAATGTCTGACCCGGGGCGGGTTCTCCGCCCCGGGGATTTTATGGAAAGAGGGACTCCGCATGACACCCAATGAAGCACTGGACTATATCCACTCCGTCTGTTGGAAGGGCAGCATCCCCGGCCTGGGCCGCACCCGGGAGCTGCTGCATAAAATGGGCGACCCCCAGGATCAGCTCCAGTTCGTCCATATCGCCGGCACCAACGGCAAGGGATCTACCGCGGCCATGACGGCCAATATTCTGCGCAAGGCCGGCTACCGGGTGGGCCTTTACACCTCGCCGTACATCTTCCGCTTCCACGAGCGGATGCAGGTGGATGGCCAGTGCATTTCCGACGAAGAGCTGGCTGAAATCACGGAATTTGTCAAGCCTCTGGCCGAGGCCATGGAAGACCACCCCACGGAGTTTGAGCTGGTCACGTGCATCGCCATGGAGTACTTCAAGCGCCACCACTGCGATGTGGTCAGCCTGGAAGTGGGCATGGGCGGCGAGCTGGACTCCACCAATGTGATTTTGCCGCCGCTGGTGGCGGTGCTGACCAACATCGGCCTGGACCACACCGAATTCCTGGGCGACACCCTGGAGAAGATCTGTGAGACCAAGTCCAAGATTATCAAGCCCGGCTCCATCGCCGTCACCTACCGGGAAAAGCCCTCGGTGGAGGCCGTGATCGAGGCCCGCTGTCGGGAGGTGGGGGCCAAGTGGATGCCCGCCGACTTTGACTCGCTGCACCTGGTCAGCGCCTCGCTGGAGGGGCAGGTCTTCGACTGGGGTGACTACCGGGAGATCCACCTGCCGCTGCTGGGCCGGCACCAGCTCTACAACGCCGCCGTGGTGCTGACCATCGTGCAGGCTCTGCGGGAAAAGGGCCTGAACATTTCCGATGAGGCCGTCCGACAGGGCATCGCGTCGGTCTCCTGGCCCGGCCGGTTCGAGCTGGTGGCCCGGAATCCCCTCTTTATCGTCGACGGCGGCCACAATCCCCAGTGCATCGAGGCTCTGGTCAACAACGTCCGGGACTATCTGGGCGACAAGCGCCTGACTGTCCTCACCGGTGTGCTGGCCGACAAGGACTACGCCGATATGTATGAGGACATGGCCCAGTACGTCACCCAGTTCGTCACCGTCACGCCGCCCAACCCCCGGGCGCTTTCGGCCCAGGCGCTGGCGGAGTACCTCCGGCGCTTCGGCAAGCCCGCCACCGCCTGCGAGACCGTGGCCCAGGGCGTGGCGCTGGCCAAGCAGTTGGCCGGCCCCGACGGCGTGGTGCTGGCCTACGGTTCCCTGTACATGGTGGGCGACATCGAGGACGCCGCCCGCGCCTGACGCGCCGCTTTTTCCCGGCCGCCGGAAGTGATTCCGGCGGCTTTTGTCGTCTCCGGTGGGGAGACGTTGCGGTGGGCCGGGGATTGTGGTACAATAACTCCAACTATAGTAAAGGAGTCTCGCTCCATGAAATTGATGATTCTCGACGGCAACAGTGTCATCAACCGGGCCTTTTACGGCGTCCGGCTGCTGAGTACCCGCGAGGGGATTTACACCAACGCCATCTACGGCTTTTTGAACATCCTGGAAAAGCTGGTGAAGGAGGAGTCGCCGGAGGCCCTCTGCGTGGCCTTCGACCTCAAGGGTCCCACCTTCCGCCACCTCCAGTACGAGGGCTACAAGGCCACCCGCCACGGTATGCCCGAGGAGCTGGCCCAGCAGATGCCGCTGATGAAAGAGATCCTCACCGCCATGTCTATCCCCATCTACGCCTGCCAGGGCTGGGAGGCGGACGACGTCATCGGCACGGTCTCGAAGATCTGCTGCGGCGCCGGCTGGGACTGCGTGGTGGTGACGGGAGATCGGGACAGCCTCCAGCTGGTCAACGACTGCGTCACGGTGAAGCTGGTGGCCACCAAGGGCGGCCAGACCACCGCTACCCGCTATACCCCCGAGGTCTTCCGGGCGGAGTACGGCTTCGAGCCGGTGCGCCTCATCGACCTCAAGAGCCTCATGGGCGACAGCTCCGACAACATCCCCGGCGTGGCCGGCGTCGGCCCCAAGACCGCCACGGACCTCCTCTTGAAATTCGGCACGCTGGACGGCATCTATGCCCATCTGGACAGCGGCGAGATCAAGGACTCGGTGCGCAAAAAGCTCCAGGCCGGGGCGGAGAGCGCCCGCCTCTCCTACGACCTGGCCACCATCCGCTGCGAAGCGCCCATCGACTTCAAGCCCGAGGACGCTCTGCGCCGGGAGATGGACAAGCCGGCGCTCCTGGAGCTGTTCACCAAGCTGGAATTTGTCCGGCTCATCGACCGCTACGGGCTCCGGGACGCCGCGGCGCCCCAGCCCGCAGCTGCTCCCGCGGCAGTCCGCTGCGCGCTGCCTCCCGCCGATGCCGCCTGCGCCCTGGCTTTTTCGGACGACGGCGAGACCGTGGCCGTGGCCTGGGAACAGGGGGTCTGCACGGCGGAGGCCGCCGCCGTCCGAGCCATCTGCGAGGGCGCCGGGGAGAAGGCCTGCTTTGACTATAAGACGCTCCGGGGCCGCCTCCTGGACCGGGGCTGGACACCGGCCCAGTTCACCTTCGACGTGCCCCTGGCCGCCTATCTGCTGGACCCGTCCCAGTCGGACTACGCCCTTTCCAAGCTGGCGGCGTCCTACCTGGGTCAGACCCTGCCGGAAAATGACCTGGAGGCCCAGGCCATGGCCCTGTGGAATCTGCGGCCCCAGCTGGAGGCATTGTTGAAGGCCCAGGGGATGGAGCAGCTCTACCGGGAGATGGAGCTGCCGCTGTGCGCCGTCCTCTCGGACATGGAGCGCGTCGGCGTCGCCGTGGACCAAAAGGCGCTGGAGGACTTCGGCGCCATGCTCTCCGCCCGGATCGAAGCTGCCCAGGCCACGGTCTACGACCTGGCCGGCGAAGCGTTTAACATCCTCTCGCCCAAAAAGCTGGGGGAGATCCTCTTTGACAAGCTGGGCCTGCCGCCGGTGAAAAAGACCAAGACCGGCTACTCCACCAACGCCGAGGTGCTGGAAAAGCTCCGGCCCAAGCACCCGATCATTGACGCCATTCTGGAATACCGGATGCTGACCAAGCTTTCCTCCACCTATGCCGAGGGGCTTTTGAAGGTCATCGCCGCCGACGGGCGAATCCACACCACCTTCCAGAACATGGTCACGGCCACGGGCCGCCTCAGCTCCACCGAGCCGAACCTCCAGAACATCCCGGTGCGGCGGGAGCTGGGCAGCGAGATTCGCAAGATGTTCGTGGCCCGGCCCGGCTGGGTGCTGCTGGACGCCGACTACAGCCAGATCGAGCTGCGGGTCCTGGCCCATATCGCCGACGATGCCCATATGCAGGCGGCCTTTTCCTCCGGCGAGGACATCCACGCCGTCACCGCCTCTCAGGTCTTCCGGGTGCCCCTTTCGGAGGTGACGCCGGAGATGCGCCGCAACGCCAAGGCCGTCAACTTCGGCATCGTCTACGGCATCTCCGCCTGGTCGCTGTCCCAGGACATCGGCGTCAGCCCCGAGGAGGCCAAGGCCTATATGGATGCGTACCTGGAGAATTACAGTGGCGTCCGGGCCTATATGAAGGACATCGTGGAGACGGCCAAGGCCCAGGGCTATGTGACGACGCTCTATGGGCGACGGCGGTACCTGCCGGAGCTCAAGAGCAGCAACTTCAACCTCCGGGCCTTCGGTGAGCGGGTGGCCCTCAACACGCCCATCCAGGGCACCGCTGCCGACATCATCAAGCTGGCCATGATCCGGGTGGACCATGCGCTGGCTGAGGCTGGGCTCCAGGCAAAATTGATCCTCCAGGTTCACGACGAGCTGATTGTGGAGTGCCCCCAGGAGGAGGCGGCCCAGGCCTCCCGGATTTTGCAGCGGGAAATGGAGCAAGTGGCCCAGCTGAAGGTGCCGTTGGTGGTGGAAGCGAAGGCGGGAGGCAGCTGGTATGAGGCCAAGTGAGATCGTGCCCATGGCCGAGGCCCATGTGGCTGCCGTGGCGGCGCTGGAGCGCTGCTGCTTCTCGGCGCCCTGGAGCGAGCAGAGCGTCCGGGAGGAGCTTTCTAATCCCCTGAGCCTGTGGCTGGTGGCCCTGCTGGACGGCCAGTTGGCCGGGTACGTGGGGAGCCAGACCGTGCTGGACGAGGCCGACATGATGAACCTGGCCGTGGACCCGGCCTGCCGCCGCCAGGGCATCGCCCGGGCGCTGGTGGAGGCTCTGACCGCGGCGCTGGCGGAGCGGGGCGTCCGCAGCCTGACACTGGAGGTCCGCGCCTCTAATGAGGGCGCCATCGCCCTGTACCGAACGCTGGGCTTTGCCCAGGTGGGCCGGCGGCCCAACTACTACACGAAACCCAGGGAGGATGCCCTGATTCTCAGAAAGGAATGGAGTCTATGAAGATTTTGGCTGTGGAGTCCTCCTGCGACGAGACCGCCGTGGCCGTGGTGGAGGACGGGCGGCGGGTGCTGTCCGACGAGATCGCCTCCCAGGTGGCGCTCCACCGGCTCTACGGCGGCGTGGTGCCGGAGATTGCCTCCCGCAAGCACATGGAGGCCATCTATCCCCTGGCGGACCAGGCGCTCCAAACGGCGGGGATCACCCGGGCCGACATCGACGCCGTGGCTGTGACCTTTGCCCCGGGCCTGATCGGCGCGGTGCTGGTGGGCGTGAACTTTGCCAAGGCCGCTGCCCTGGCCCTCCAGAAGCCCCTGGTGCCGGTTCACCATATCCGGGGCCACATCGCCGCCAACTACATCGCCTACCCCGACCTGGAGCTGCCCTTCCTCTGCCTGGTGGTCTCCGGTAGCCACAGCCTACTGGTGGATGTGGTGGATTACACCACCTTCCGCATCCTGGGCACCACCCGGGACGACGCGGCAGGGGAGTGTTTCGACAAGGTGGCCCGGCTGCTGGATATGCCCTATCCCGGCGGCGCGGCCTTGGACAAAGCCGCCCAGCAGAGCGCGCCGGGCAAGTACCCGATGCCCCACACGCACTTGAGCGGCAACCCCTTGGATATGTCCTTCTCCGGCCTCAAAACCGCCGCCATCAACTTGATCCACCACGCCCAGCAGAAGGGGGAGGCCCTGGACGTTCCGGCCCTCTGCGCCGACTTCTCCCAGGCCGTCAGCGACATTCTGCTGCCCCGCACCCTGGCGGCGCTGGAGCAGACCGGGCGAAAGACCCTGGCCATCGCCGGCGGCGTGGCGGCCAACTCCAAAATCCGGGGGGACTTCCTCCGGGAGACAGAGCGCCTGGGGGTGCGGCTGTGTCTGCCGCCGCTGTCTCTCTGCGGCGACAACGCCGCCATGATCGGCGCCCAGGGCTACTACGAGTACCTGGCCGGTGTCCGCGCCGGGCAGGACCTCAACGCCTACGCCACCATGCCACTGGACCGCCTGCCGTGACGGTCCGCCTCTACTGAATAACATGCAGCGCCGGCCTCCGGGATACTCCGGGGGCCGGCGCTGGCTGTTGACGCCTCTCCCTTGCCTCTTCCGACGGATGGAAAACAACGGATGAAACTTTGTGAAAAATGCGGGGTTTTCCACCGGCGGACTTTGCAGGATTCCCGGCAATGGAGCAGAAATTCTGAATGGAAATTACATTATGTAAACTATTTTGCAGGGTAAAGTGGTTAAGCTGTGGAAGAGGATGGCACAGCGGCGGGGAAACGCCTGGGAATCCTGGGGATAACCCGGTGGAGGCTGTGGAAAGAGCTGTGGAAGATGTGGATAACATCTGTGGACGGGCGGAACCGGACAAATTACGGTAAACCACCGGTTATGGGCGAAAGCGAAAAAAAGGTGGGAAAAACCGTGGAAAACGCCCGCTGCCCGCCGGAGCAAAAAAGGGGATTGACGCGGCGGAGAAAGTGTGATAACATATATCCTGCTGTGAAAGAACAATTTGCTGGTATAGCTCAGTCGGTAGAGCAGCTGATTCGTAATCAGCAGGTCGTGTGTTCGAGTCACATTACCAGCTCCACGTCGGAACAAAGTCCACTTTGTTCCGGCGTCTTTTTATGCCAACGGCAACAAAGACGCCGTTGGCCCGCTCACTTGTTCCTCCGTTCCAAACCGAACCCGCTGCTGCTGGGCTTCGGTTTGGGCCCGCCGCTTTGCGACGGTTTTGTCTTGTTGCGAGGGAAATTAGATTTTAACCGTAGCTTCCAGCTCGTCGCAAGCGGCATATCGCTTGCGACGGGCTTTTGCATCTCATTGCAAAGCGCATCGCGCGCGCATTCTGCCGCTCCTCGCGTCCAAACCGGACCCGCTTCGCTAGGCTTCGGTTGGGGCCGCCGCTTCGCGGCGGTCAGCGTGACGAAATATTATTTTCGCCCCGCTGTGGGTAAGAGCAGGAGCGATCATGGAAAGAATGCCGGAATCACTTGGACGATAAAAACGCTTGCTAAAAATCAGTAACTATGCTATGCTTATATCGACTATAAAGAAAGGGAAAGGTACAACCGGAATGCGTATTCGCTAAGGATTTCACACAAACAGGATTCTGAAATGCAGAAGGGGTCTCGGACCCTTTGTTTGTGCTGGAACCGGGCGGATATTGCTGGGCCTTTCCACTTTCAGGAAATGGCCCGGAAATGTGCGGCATCGTGTATTTCCGGGTTTTTGCGTCCAAACCGCCCTCCGGCGCCTTCTGCAAGGCTAAGGAGGTATTTTTATGCCCCAAATTCTGCTATCCGCGAACCATATTGTCCAATATTTCGGAGAACGAAAAATCCTCGAAATTGAAAAACTAAATGTATACGAAGGGGACCATATCGGCATTGTAGGGGACAACGGCGCAGGGAAAACCACGCTTCTGAATATCCTCTCCGGGGAGCTGACCCCGGACGGGGGAAGCGTGATCCGCGAGGCGCCGGTGAGCTACTTCAAGCAGTTTCAGGAACGGGCGGATCAAGCGGACCCGCAAAAATGCCGCCAGCTGGGACTTTCGGGAAAGCTTTCCCGTGAACAATTAAGCGGCGGCGAGATGACCCGCTTGGGCCTGGCCGCCATGAGGAAAGATTCACTCTTAACCTTTGCGGATGAGCCTACGGCAAATCTGGATGCCGATGGAGTGGAACTTTGCTGCCAGATGCTGGAACAGTGCCCCGCCCTGCTGCTCATCAGCCATGACCGGGCGGTCCTGAACCGGCTCTGCACCCGCATCATTGAGGTAAAGGACGGGCAGCTGCACTTTTACACGGGGAACTTCAACGATTACCGCGAGCAAAGGGAACAAGCCTTGACGCGGCAGGAATTTGAATACCAGCAGTACCGTTCCGAAAAAACCCGACTGGAGAAAGCGGCACGCCAGCGGAGCCAGGCCAGCAGCAGCGTACGAAAAGCGCCCAGCCGCATGGGAAATTCCGAAGCCCGCCTTCACAAGCGGGCGGCAGGAGAAAAAATGGAGAAGCTGGACAATGCCCGAAAAACGATTTTGTCTCGCCTGGAGCAACTGGAAGTAAAAGAGAAGCCGCGGGAAGCGGCCCAGGTGCGGATAGACTTCTCCCTGACAGACCCGCCCGCCAACCGGGAAATCGTCACGGGCAGCCATATTACGTTCGGCTATGGGAAGAACCTGATTTTTGAAAACGCCTCGTTCTCTCTGCCAAAGGGGAGTAAAACTGCCCTGGTTGGGCCAAACGGAGCGGGAAAAACCACGCTCATGGAGCTGATTTGGTCTGGCGCGCCGGGGATCCGCCTGGTTCCCAAGGCAAAAATCGGGTATTTCAAGCAAAGCTTGGACACGCTGGATCCAAGTAAAACGGCTTTGGAGAATGTCATGGAAACATCGGTCCAGAGCGAGAATACCATGCGGGGCATACTGGCAAGGCTTTTGATCCGCCGGGAGGATGTATTCAAAAAAGCGGGGGTTTTGAGCGGCGGCGAACGGGTCAAGCTGGCTTTTGCTAAGTTGTTTGGCTCCCCGGCCAATCTGCTTCTGCTGGACGAACCCACTAATTTCCTGGATATGTCCGCCATCGAGGCTTTGCAAAAAATGGTGGAGGACTATGAGGGGACCGTCCTGTTTGTTTCCCATGACCGGGCCTTTACGGATGGGTGCGCCACACGGATTCTACGGATTGAGGACAGAAAGCTCATTCCTTTTGACGGAAACCTTACCGACTGGGAAAAAAAGCAGGCGGAGCCCAAATCAGAAAAGAAAATGGATCAGCTCCTTCTGGAACTGCGGTTGGCAGAGGTGATCTCGCGGCTGTCCGCCCCGAACTGCCGGAATAAAGAGGAATTGGAAAAAGAATTTGAGCGGCTTACCGCTCAAAAGAACGCGCTATAAATAGGCGAAGGGGAATGCTGAGGACCTGCTGCAACAAAATTTCCCCAATACACTTAGATAAAATTACCGTGAAGCTTCATTGCTGGAGCTTCACGGTAATTTTTGTCGTGCAATCATTTTTCTGTTGGGCGAAAAAATGTATTTTGCAGCAGGCCCTGTGTGTTTAAGAAACCGCGCTGTCGCTGCTGCTGCGGCGCACCCGGCGCTTGCGGCGGCGGAGCTTGGGCTTCTCGGCGGCCTTGTCGTAGGCCCGGGCAGCCTCGGAATCGCCGGCATAGATCAGGCGGCTGACCCGGATGCCGTCGTCCTCGGTGCTGAGCCGGATGCGCACCAGGAAGTCCCCGTGGGCTTCGCAGTGGGCCATGGCCATATAGCGCTTGTCCTGCTGGCTGATCCACCGGCCCATGGTCATGGGTGCTTGGCAGACGGGGCAGCGGTTTTCCGGCCCGGCCAGGGCCTCCATGGCCCGCTCGCGGCCTTCAAAGCCGTGGTAGACATGGCGGCTCAGGCAGCCCGGCAGCTCCGCGCCGTGGAAGCCGTTTTCGTGCTTTTCCAGGGCCTGGTCGTATTCCTCCATTCCCCGGACCAGGTCCAGCCGGGTGCAGAGGATGGCGGTGTGGTAGGCGTCGCCCAGGGCGTCGTGGGCCGGGCGGCTGGCCTCCACGCCGGCCATCTGCATGGCGGTCTTCAGGGCCTTCTGGGCCGTGGCGCCGTCGGTCTGGAGGTTGAAGATCATCTGGGCGTTGTACCACCGGTCGATCCAGCTGCTGTCCAGCTGGTGGAGCGCCATATTCTCCTTCAGAATGGCGATGTCGTCAAAGCCCCAGGTGAGGAAGACGCAGTCGTCGCCGCACCAGTCCCGGAAGCGCTCCATGGCCTCGGGGAAGGGGATGCCCCGCTCTGCCAGCATGGAATCCTTGATGCCTGTGAGGCTGGAGACCTTTTTATTGAGCTTGCGGTAGTATTTTGGCCGGATCAGGGCCTGGAACTCGTCCCCCACGATCTGCCGGTCCGTCACCCGCACCGCGCCGATCTGGATGATCTCCCCCCGGATCTTCACCGGCAGCACCCGCTTGGCCGCGTAGGTGCCGGGCCAGGGCTGGTTCCACTCCATATCCAGGACAATATACTGCATGGCTTCCGACGCTCCTTTTTTCCTTGGAACAATAGCGTTATCATACCATGGCCCATTGCCGTTGTAAACACTTTCCTTGCCGCATAAGATGGACTTAGAAAGGCGGGATGCAATGTGCCATACTTATTCTTGAGCCCCTCGACCCAGGAGTTTAATCCCTACGTCACCCGGGAAAACGAGGAATACTGGATGAATCTGCTGGCGGACCGGATGGAGCCGTATCTCCTGGCCAGCGGCATCGGCTTCGTCCGCAACGACCCGGACAAAAACGCCGCCGCGGCCATCCGGCAGTCCAACGCCGGGACGTACGACTTCCACTTGGCGCTGCACTCCAATGCCGCGCCGCCGGAGAAAAGCGGGCAGCTGCGGGGCGTGGACTTTTACTACTATCCCACCAGCGCCGAAGGGCGCAGGATGGCGGAGCTGCTGGTGGAGCAGATCAAGCCCATCTATCCGCTGCCGGAGCTGGTCCGCGCCGTGCCCACCACCACGCTGGGGGAGGTGCGGCGCACCAGGGCGCCGTCGGTGCTGGCGGAGCTGGGCTATCACGACAACCCCGAGGACGCCGCCTGGATCGAGGATAACCTGGACCTCATCGCCCAGGCCCTGGTGCGGGGCGTCAGCGAATACTTCGGCGTCCCCTTCCAGGAGCCGGTGCCGGTGCGGCGGGGCGTGGTCACGGTCAACTGGGGCACGCTGAACATCCGGGATTACCCCAACCTCTCCGCCGCGGTGCTGGCCTCGGCCCCCAACGGCGCGGAGCTGGTGATCTACGGCGAGTCGGGGAACTGGTACTCGGTCTCCTACCACGGCATCGTGGGCTATGCCAGCACGGCCTTTGTGGTGGCCAACGCGATCAATTGAGGCCGCCGCCGGCGGCGCGAAACAGCGCGTCCACCCGCAGCGTGAGGGCGGGGAAGCAGGGGTCCCGGGGCAGGTCCGGGTCCTGCATGGCCTCTTCGGCGGCCTGCTGGGCCTCCTTGAGCAGCGATAGGTCCAGGGAGAGGCCGGCGGTTTTGAACTGCGGCAGGCCATGCTGGCGGCTGCCGAAGAAGTCGCCGGGGCCGCGCTGCTGGAGGTCCGCCTCCGCGATCTGAAAGCCGTCGTTGGTGCGGCAGAAGGTCTTCAGCCGCTGAAGTGTCTCGGCATTTTTGCTGGAGGTGAAGAGGATGCAGTAGCTCTTCTCGCCGCCGCGGCCCACCCGACCCCGGAGCTGGTGGAGCTGGCTGAGACCGAAGCGGTCGGCATCCTCAATCACCATCAGCGTGGCGTTGGGCACGTCCACCCCCACCTCGATGACGGTGGTGGCCACTAGCACGTCCAGGCGGTTGGCCGAGAAATCGGCCATCACCTGCTCCTTTTCGGCGGCCTTGAGCCGCCCGTGGATCAGCCCCACCCGCAGATCGGGGAAGACGGTCTTCCCCAGGGCCTCGGCCCAGGTCTCGGCGGATTTGAGGCTGCTGAGTTCCTGCTCCTCCACCGCCGGGCACACCACGTAGATCTGGTGCCCGGCGGCCGCTTCTTTGCGGATAAAGGCGTTGACCCGCTGCCGCATGGCCTCGCCCACCAGGAAGGTGTCCACCTGCTGGCGGCCCGGCGGCAGCTCGTCCAGCACCGAGACGTCCAGGTCGCCGTAGATCATCAGCGCCAGGGTGCGGGGGATGGGGGTGGCGGACATCACCAGCAGGTGCGGGTTTTCGCCCTTTTCCTGCAAGGCTGTCCGCTGTGCCACGCCGAAGCGGTGCTGCTCGTCGGCAGCCACCAGTCCCAGCCGGGCGAAGGCCACGTCGCCGGTCAGCAATGCGTGGGTGCCCACCGCCAGGGGGATGGAGCCGTCGGCCAGGCCCTCCTTGACCCGCCGCTTCTCCGCCGCGGGCAAAGAGCCGGTCAGCAGCGCCGGGGTGATGCCCAGCGGCTCCAGCAGCGCCGTGAGGGAGCGGACGTGCTGCTCGGCCAGGATCTCGGTGGGCGCCATAATGGCGGCCTGGAAGCCGTTTTGCACGGCGAGATATGCCGCCGCGGCGGCCACCAGGGTCTTGCCGCTGCCCACGTCGCCTTGTAAGAGGCGGTTCATGGCCTCGCCCCGGCCCAGGTCGGCAGCGATCTCCTCCATGGCCCGGCGCTGGGCGCCGGTGGGGGCGTAGGGGAGGACCTGGAGGAAGGGCGTCAGGTCTAACTGCTTCCAGGGGGCCGCGGCGCGGGCGCGGCGACTGGCCCGCAGGCGCATCAGGCCGGCGGTGAAGAGGAAGAACTCTTCAAAGACGATGCGCCGTCTTGCCCGGTCCAGCGTGTCGAAATCCGGAGGATCGTGGATGACGGCGTAGGCCTCTTGGACAGGGCAGAGGCCCCAGCGCGAGAGTACCTTCTGGGGCAGCACCTCCGGCAGCGCCGGCAGGCAGGCCTCCAGCGCCCGGCGGATGTTGCCGCCCAGGAGCTTGCCCGAGAGTCCGGCGGTGAGGGGATAGACGGGCACGATGCCCCGCGTGACGGTGCCCTGCCGCTCCACCGGTTCAAAGAGGGGATTTTGCATCCCGTACCCGGTGAAATCTCCCCGGATCGCGCCGTAAAAACAGTATTCCCGGCCGTATTCCAGGTTATCAGCCACGTAGGACTGGTTGAAGAAGGTGAGGTTCAGCTGGCCGGTCTCGTCGGCCACGGTGAGCTTGGTCAGGTCCAGCCCCTTGCGGATGTGGGCCGTCTTGGGGCCGCGAATCACCATGGCCCGGAAGCAGGCCGGCTGGTCGGCCTCCAGCGACGCGATGGATACGAGCCGCGTCCGGTCCTCGTAGGCCCGGGGAAAATAGGTCAGAAGATCGTAGAGCGTCTCCAGACCCAGATTTTTGAGCAGCTCCGCCCTGGCCCGTCCCACGCCGGGGAGGACCGTCACCGGGGAAAAAAGCTCCATGGATGTCACGCACCTTCCTTTGATCCCAACAGCGGGGCTTTACCCCGGGGGATATGAAATATAGTAAAGGGGCGGGCGGCTGCTGGCCGCCCGCCCGAGACTGTCAGAAAACTACGAAAAAGCCGCTGCGGCAGAGAAGCGGCGGGGCAGCAAAGCCCTGCACCGGATGGATTTCATCTATTTCCCTTTTTACACGCAATTATCAATCGCAAAACACAACCAAGTATGCCGATCGAAATCGCAATATATAGATAGGGACTTACAGTTCTGTTCGGTATTACGTGAAAGGATGCGAGTAATGCGAAAACGAAAAGAGCCAGCCATAATACAAGCAATACAATTTCGATGATCTTATTTCTCATGGGTGCCCCTCCTTTACTGTCCCGCAGGTTTCATCATAACGCCACTTTTGCATCAATAACCTGTAAATCAATCCGCATATGCTTTTCGCCGCGCTGGGGTTGGTCTTACTGGGCGTCCATGGCGGCCACGCAGGCGTTGAGGACCTGCCCGGCGATGGGCGCTGCGGCAGCGCTGCCGGCGCCGCCATGCTCCACGATGACGATGAAGGCCAGGGGGTAGTTCTCATCCCGGATGAAGCCGGAGAAGGTGGCGTTGGGGGTATCCCCGGGGCCCAGCTCGGCGGTGCCGGACTTGGCGCAGACCTCCAGGTCCGGGAACTGCCACGCGCCGTAGACGTTGAGAACGTTATTGCGCATCAGCTGAGCGACGCTGTCTGTGACCCAGCGTTCCATGACCCGGCCCGTCGTCACCTTGCCGTGCTGATAGCCGCCCAGCATATTGCCCTCCACCCGGTCCATGATATAGGGGAGCGCCGCCTCGCCGCCGTTGGCGATGACGCCCATCACGGTGAGGTACTGGCAGGGGTTGATGAGGTCGTTATACTGTCCGCAGCCGGCCCAGGCCACCTCGAAGTCCACGGCGTCGGATAGGTCGAAGCTGCCGGCGGCGGTGGTGAGGCCGTCGAAGGACAGCGACTCGGTGATGCCCAGGTCTTCCACATACGCCTCCAGCGTCTCAGGACCCACTTCCAGCGCCAGCTGGCCGAAGGCGATGTTGCAGGAGTTGGCAAAGGCCTGGGCCAGCGTCTGAGTGCCGTGGGTGCCGTTGCAGACCATGGTATCGCCTCCGATCTCCCAGGTGCCGTTGCAGGTGAAGGTCCGCTGGGAGAGGTCGCCCAGGGTGTCCAGCGCCGCGGCGGCGGTGACGATCTTGAAGATGGAGCCGGGAACGGTGCTGGTCTGGAAAAAGCGGTTCAGAAACACGCCGTCATAGGCGCCCGTCTCGTCGCCCTCAATGTCGGGCATATTGTCCGGGTCATAGGTGGGGGAGGTGACGGCGCAGAGAATTTCGCCGGTTTTGTAGTTGTAGACGCCCACGGTGCCGTGGTGGTTACCCAGGGCCTGGAGGGCCGTCTTCTGCACCTGGGCCGAGATGGACAGCACCGCCGTGTTGGCCCCCTGGTCCTGGCCAAAGAGGCCGTTGACCACGTTGAAGCCTACCAGGTCGTCGGCGTATTCCTCCAGAATGGGGGCGGAAATATAGCCGTAGCGGTCCCCCAGCAGGTGCAGCGTGGCGCGGCGGATGTCCACGTCCTCGGCGTAGACGCGCCCGTCGGTGCTGTCCAGGAGCAGCACGCCGTCGCGGTCCGTCACCCGTCCGCTGGAGAGGTTGGAGCCGGAGTAGACGTGGGGACTGCCGGGGAAGACCACCCATTCTCCCGCGTGGAGGAAATAGCGCAGCGTGAAGAAGGCCACGCCGGCCACCAGCACGCCCATGAGAATCAGCATCAAGACGGTGCGATGGGAAATTCGCTTCATGCTTCATCCCCTCCTTCCTCCACATCGCGCTTCGAGGGCAGCTTGACCGCCACCGAGGCGTTCTGCCGGGTGTCCGCCGCCTTGATGAAGGCCAGCAGTCCCCAGCAGGCAATCATACTGGAGCCGCCGTTGGACACAAAGGGGAAGGTGACGCCGGTCAGCGGCAGCAGGTCCACCGTGCCGAAGACGTTGAGCATGGTCTGAATGAGCAAAATGGCGCCGGCGGCGCAGGCACCGATGGTGTAAAAGCTGCTGCGGCCCATGGAGGCCGACTTGGCCACGAAGGCCGCCAGACACACCACGGCCAGGATCATGAAAATGGCCATCAGCAAGCCCCACTCCTCCGAGACGAAGGCGAAGACCAGGTCCGTGTCCGAGGCAGCCACGTATTTGAGCCAGCCCCGCCCGGCCCCCAGGCCGAAGAGGCCGCCGGAGGCGATGCACATCATGGAGCGGGTCTGCTGGTAGCCGGTGTCCAGGGCGTCTTCCCAGACGTGGCCCCAGGCGGAGAAGCGGTTGAGGATATAGGGCTTGAAGCGCAGAGCCAGCACGCCGCCGAAGCCCGTGGCCGTGACGATCAGGGCGATGGTGGCGAAGCTCCCCGAGCGCATATAGGCGATGACCAGGAAGGCCACGAAGAAGATCAGGGCCGTGCCGAAGTCGCTCAAAAGCACCAGACAGCCGCAGATCAGGGCGGAATAGGCGATGAACAGGAACATATTCCGCCGGGTCATGATCCGTTGGAGCGTGGAGGCACCGACGAAGATGAAGCACAGCTTCACCAGCTCCGATGGCTGGAAGGAGACGCCGCCGATGTAGATCCAGTTTTTCGCGCCGTACTGCTCCACGCCGAAGACCAGATTGATGAGCAGCAGGCCCACGCCGCCCACGGCGGCCAGGTACCGGAACTTCTTGGCTCGCTCCAGGTCCCGGAGGGACCAGCAGAGAAACAGGAAGACGGCGATGCCTGCGCCCATACTGACGAGCTGCTTGGTGATCTCGCCGGGGGCGTCTGAGGCGATGACCGCGAGGCCCAGGGTGCAGAGGAAAAAGGCGATAATCTCCACTTCAAAACCGGTGCGGCGGAGGATGCGCATAAAGAAGAACAGCCCCCACTCCACGGCCATCAGGATCAAAAAGCCGCGGAGGATCAGGTTTCCGCCCTCCTCCGCCCCCAGGGTCAGATTGATCGCCGTGAGGATCTGGAAGAGCGTCAGGAAAAAGAGGGTGAAGGCCGGGCGGATGGTGTCGCCGGCCAGGGTGCGCACCGAGGCCTGGATGACCTCCTGCTTTTTGGTGATGGGCTCCAGGGTGAACTCCACGCCGCCTAGGGAGATCTTGTCTCCGTAGGAGACCACTTCCATGGCGGTGGCGACGCCGTTGACCTGGATGCCGCCCTTGGAGCCGACGTCGGAGATGGTCCAGCTGCCGTCGTCATAGCGGGTGAGGACAGCGTGGCTGCGGGAGACGGTTGGGTAGTCCAGCACTACGTCGCAGGTCTTGGCCCGGCCCAGGAGCGTCTCCCAGTGGGTCACGGGCAGATGGTCGCCGGCGGGGGTGGAGAGCCAGGCCCAGATCTCCGCCTCCTTGTGAAAGAGCAGCAGAGACCGGGCGCACCGGCCCAAAATCACCAGCGCCAGTACCGGAAACACGTAGCGCAAAACGGCATTGAGCAGGTCTCCTGCAGGAACCTGCTCTGTCAGCCGGGATAACAGCTCAAAGAATTGGTTCATGGATTCTCCTCATTGGATGACGCAAGGTCGGACATCCTCTGGATTTCGCCGTATACGGCGGTATCGGTGGGCATCCCCTTCCGGGCCAGCCGGCCGGAGACCCACTCGGAGATCAGCGCGTAGAGTACGGCCATGGTCGGCACGCAGACCACCATGCCGGCCAAGCCGAAGAGGCTGCCTGCCACGGTGATGGCAGTCAGCACCCAGAAGCCGGAGAGGCCGGTGTTGCTGCCGATGATCCGCGGGGCGATGATGTTGCCGTCCACCTGCTGCAAGATCACGATGAATAGGATGAAGTAAAGGCACTTCCATGGGTCCGCCAGCAAAATCAGCAGCGCGCTGGGCACAGCGCCCAAAAACGGCCCCAGGATGGGGATGATGTTGGTGACGCCCACCACCGTAGCGATGATGGGGGTGTAGGGCATCCCCATCAGGGTCGTAGCGATATAGGTGATAATGCCTACGATCAGCGCGTCGGTCAAGGTGCCGACGATGTAGCCGGAGAAGGTCCGGTGGATGCGGCGGGCCGTGTCGAAGAGCCGGTCGGCCAGGCCGGGTCGGCAGAAGGCCGCCGTGATCTTTTTTGCCTGGGCGAGAAAGCGCCGCCGGGACCAGAGAATGTAAACCGACGCCACAAACCCCAGCGCCAGATCCACCACAAAGCCCACCACTGAGATCACCGAGCTGGTGAGGCCCGACAGGAAGTCCCAAATCCGGTTGAAGGTCTGGGGATTGAGCAGATTGGTGAGGCCCTGGTAGGCCCTGGCCAGCTGGGTTTCCACAAAGGCGCGGAGCTGCGGATCGTCCTCCAGCCACTTGAGGACCGTGGCCTCGGCGTCTTGGAAGTAATCCGGGATGCTGTTGGCCAGCCCAATCAGCGAGACATAGAGCTGCGGCAGCAGCATGGCGAAAAAGCCCGCCAGCAGGAGCAGCAGCAGAAGCAGCGCCCCCACCACCGAGAGGCCCAGGCTGAGCTTGTCCCGCCGGGTGTCGGAGAGCTTCGTCTTTTTCAGCCGCCGTTGAAGCCAGGCCTCCAGCCGCTTGGCGATGGGGCTCAGGAGATACGCCACCACAGCGCCGGTGAAGATGGGCCGCAGTGCCCCCAGGAAGGCGGAAATCGCGCCGCCGATCTTGGGTAAATATAAGAGCGCGCCCAGCAGCAGCAGCGACAGAGCCACCACTGCCAGGATCATCCGCCCCAGCTTGAAATAATAATCATCCGTCCGTTTCAGAACTTGTCTCCTCCTCCTGCTGGGCATAGCCGTCCAAATCCGACACCTGCTTGAGGCCGCAGTAGGCGGCGGTCTCCACCGGGCGGTGCTTCCGGCGCAGCTTTTCCGAGACGATCTCGCTCAATAGCATATAGAGTACCGCAAAAACCGGCACACCCAGCAGCATCCCGGTGAAGCCGAAGAGGCTGCCGGCAACGGTGATGGACACCAGCACCCAAAAGCCGGAGATACCGATGGTATCGCCCAGGATGCGCGGGCCGATGACGTTGCCGTCCAGCTGCTGGAGGCCGAAGATGAAAAGAATAAAGTAAAGGCACTTCAGGGGGTCCACCAGCAGAATCAGGAACGCGCAGGGAATGGCGCCGATGAACGGCCCGAAGAAGGGGATCACATTGGTGACGCCCACCACCGTGGCAACCAGGGCCGGATAGGGGAAGCGGAGGATCAGCGCGCCAATGTAGCAGAGGACGCCGATGATCAGGCTGTCCACCAGCTTGCCGATGATAAACCCGGAGAAGACCTTGTGGATCCGGCGGCCCAGGTCAAAGAACCGGTCCGCCTTGGACTGGCTCATGGAAGCTACGGCAATTTTCTTGATCTGGGCGAGGAAGCGATCCCGGGACCAGAGGATATACACCGCCGCCACCACGCCGATCAGCAGATTGAGCAGGCTCCGCACCACCGACAGCACCGAGGACGTGACGCTGGTGAAGATGGAGTTGATGTTGCCCAGCAGATCGGGGTTGATGTACCCCTCCAGGAACTGATAAAACTGCTCCATCAGCTTGTCCACCTGGGCGGCGAGGTCGGGATTGTCGGCCAGGAAACCCAGAACCCAGGTCTCGGCGTCGCTGTAATAGGTGGAGAGGTTGTTGATAATGCCGACGATGCTCTCATAGAGCTGCGGCAGCAGCATGGAGAAGAACTCATAGAGCAGCACCAGGGCGAAGAGCAGCGCAAAAATCAGGCTCAGCACCCGGCTCAGCCGGTAGGCCTTTTTTTCGTCCATCTTCCGCCGCAGCAGCGCCGGGTAGAGCCGCCGGTCCATAAAGTTCATCAGCGGATTGAGGAGGTAGGCGAACACCGCGCCGCTGATGACCGGCGAAAAGGCCCCGAATATCGTTTTGACCACGGCAAGAAAGCTGCTGAAATTCAGCACGATGGCCAACAGGATGATGCTGACGGCGATGACCGTCAGGATCATCATCCCCAGGTGAAAGTATTGGTTGTCACGCAGCCTTCTCACGCGTTTGCCTCCTCTCGGCGGAGCAGTTGGATTTCTGCGGCGTAGCCGGGCAGCTCATTGGGCGTCTCCAGCACCATGGGAAGCTGCCGGAGGGCCGGATGGCGTACGACTGCCGCCAGCGCTTTAAGGCCGATCTTCCCGCCGCCGATCACCGCGTGGCGGTCCTTCCGGGCGCCGCGCTCGTTTTTACTGTCGTTGAGGTGGATGGCTCGGAGGTTTTGAAGACCGATCACCCGGTCGAATTCCTCCAGAACGCCGTCCAGGTCGTTTGCGATGTCATAGCCGCCGTCGTGGACGTGGCAGGTGTCTAGGCATACGCCCAGCCGGTCCGGGCGGTCCGCGGCGTCCAGGATGGCGCGCAGCTCCTCGAAGCTGCCGCCCACCTCGCTGCCCTTGCCGGCCATGGTCTCCAGCAGCACTACGGTGCGGCCGCCCGGCGGGAGAAGCTGCCGGAGCGTCTCGGCGATGAGGCCGATGCCTGCCTCCGCGCCCTGCCCGCCGTGGGAGCCGGGGTGAAAGTTATAGTAGACGCCGGGGATCCGGTCCAGCTTGGAGAGGTCGTCCGCCATGGTCTCCAGGGCAAATTCCCGCACCCGGGGGTCCTTAGAGCAGGGATTGATGGTGTAAGGCGCGTGGGCGATCACCGGCCCCAGGGCGCCGTCGGCCAGCTCCCCCGCCAGCACCGCCGCGTCCTGGGGGTCAAAGGCCTTGGCCCGACCGCCCCGGGGATTGCGGGTGAAGAACTGGAAGGTGTCCGCCCCGATGGAGGCGGCTGTGCGGCACATGGCGCCGTAGCCGCCGGACGATGAGAGATGACAGCCCAGATAGGCCATGGTGTCAGTCCTTTCCTTGGTATTGTTTCATGGTACCACAAAATGTGACGGCGTACAAATTAAGGAATGATAAAGATTTCGGTCTAGCGCTTTTGCGGCGCTTCTAGCCCTGCAAATACTGCTTTAAACGCTCCAGGTGCTGCTCGGCCTCTTCCCGGCCCAGCTCGTACCCCTCCTGGAGGATGGCGGGGTTACGCTCCACCCGTTCCACCCGGAAGCGGCGGTCCGGTCCCAGCACAAAGAGCTTCCCGGCCCTGGCCAGACGGAGAATCTCCATCCGCTGCTGGTTGAAGAGCTGCGGCTCGTGGAGCAGCAGCGGCAGCAGATTTTTATCCCGCCCATAGACCAGGCGGTAGGTATGCCGCCGCAGCCGGGAGAGGGGCAGCTTCCGCGCCTGCATGGGCCGCGTCAGTACCAGCACCACCCGGTCGTATTCCGGGTGCCGCTTCCAATAGGTGAGCGGCGCGTGCTCGGCCACGCCGCCGTCCAGGTACGGTTCTCCGTCAATCCAAATCATCTTGCTGGTCAGCGGCAGACTGCTGGAGGCCAGGATGCACTGGTTCAGACACTGGGCAGAGCCTTTTTCAAAGTAAGTGATCTCGCCGGTGCGGCAGTTGGTGGCGCCCACGGCAAAGACGGTGCTGCTCTCCCGGAACGTGCGAAAATCGAAGGGAATTTTCTCCATCAGGTCAAAAAACATAAATTCATCGCCGATGGAGTTGCCGGAACGCACCAGATTGCGGGCGCTGAAATACCTGGGATCGTTGCCGTATTCCAGCAGCACCTGTCGGACCCGGCCATGGCACCGGCCCACAAAATGATAGCCGCACATGGCCCCGGCGGAAATCCCGGCCACAGCGTCGAAGTAGATGCCGGCCTCCAGCAGCACATCCAGTACACCGGCGGTAAAAATCCCGCGGTAAGCGCCGCCTTCCAGCAGCAGCAAGGTCCTGGGCATGGTGATCCTTCCTTTCCAAACCTTCCGCCGGCGCGGCGGAAGAGACAATCATCTTGATGGATGGGCGCGATATCTACCCACAATATGATACCACGCACCCGCTGGAATTACAAGCGCCGCACTGCGGGGCAGGGCGCAGCGCCGCGGCGCGGAAAAACCGCCGAAAAATAATCCTTGACAAATGGTGCTATTTCGTGTATGATATTCAAGCTGACCGACGAGATGACGCCGTGGAGAGGTGGCTGAGCTGGTCGAAGGCGCACGATTGGAAATCGTGTAGGCGTTAATAGCGTCTCAAGGGTTCGAATCCCTTCCTCTCCGCCAAACACACCGCAATTTGATTTCAAATTCGCGGTGTGTTTTTTTACATTTCTAGGAGGTGTGAAGATGCGGCAGAAATACTATGAGGCATATGACGACCGGTATCGGCAGATCCACGGGCAGAATTTGCAGTGGTCCAGCGACCAGCCCTCGGCCATCGTGGCCAGGACGATGGAGCGGTTTTCTATTTCTCGCGGGGACGCGCTGCTGGAGATCGGCTGCGGGGAGGGGCGCGACGCCGCTGTGCTGCTGCGGGAGGGGTATCGTCTTCTGGCCACGGATATCTCTCCGGAGGCGATCCGCTATTGCCGGGAAAAGCTTCCGGCGTACGCGGAACAATTTCAGCGCGTCAACTGTGTGGCGGACAAGCTGGAGCGGCGGTTCGATTTTATCTACGCCGTGGCCGTTGTCCATATGCTGGTCGCGGACGAGGATCGCGACGGCTTCTACGCCTTTGTCCGCGAGCATCTGAAGCCCGGCGGCGTTGCGCTGATCTGCACCATGGGAGATGGGCAGCTGGAGCTGCAATCCGATGTCGCCGCCGCCTTTGACGTGGCCGAGCGAATCCACGAAGGAACCGGGAAAATGGTGCAAGTGGCCGGCACCTCCTGCCGGATGGTCAGCTTTGAAACCTTTTGCCGGGAGCTGCGGCGCAATGGCCTGGCGGTTCTGTCCCAGGGTTTCACCGCGGTAGAGCCGGACTTCCCGCAGATGATGTATGCCGTGGTCAAGCGGGCTGCGCTGGATTAGGGAAGAACCCCGACGGAAGCGAGCCGCCTGCCCGCTCCTTCTTTGCCAAGCTCCTTTATCAGATTACCGACCGCATCTCCGACGCCGACATCGTCGACGGCGCCCGGGACTACCGGCGGATGCGCCGCGGCGTCACGGACGCCATCCACCGCAGGGGCGCGCGGCGGAAGCATATGCTGCCAGTTAATTGTTTTTCTCTGCTTATTCCCCTATAATCGAGACATTCCTGCGCTAAACAGCTGCTTTTTCAGCGGGGTACAGGGGAAACGCAGTGTGCCCGGCGTACCGCCTACTGCTGCGAGGGGGGAGGGAAATGCATGAAATCGAGGCTTTGCGTCTTTCTGCGGCGTGCGATTCACATGGCTTTGCTGCTGGCCCTGCTGCTGTGCATCTGGGTTTTTCTTGGCTATTTCCGGCGCACCATTTTGGCGGAGCTGGAGCTGCTGCTGTCCGCCGCACCGTGGCTGTGGGCTGCCCTCGGCGCAGCCGCCGTGCTGGCGGCAGGGGCGATTGTCGTTCTTCTCTGGTATATCGACCGCGTCCGGCACGTGTCCTGGGTACTCTTTTTCACGGGTGCGGCCCTTTCTCTAGCGGCGGCCCTGGTGCTGTCGCCGCCGCTTCAGTCGGACTTCCTGATGCTTTACGATGCCGCTGTTTCCTTCCGCCATGGCAGCCGTGATTACATCTCCTATGTCTACTTTACGCTCTGGGGATACCAGAGCGCCTATGTAGCCTGGGAGGCGGCGCTTTTATCCCTGTGGGAAGACCCGCACATGATTCAGATGATCCATTGTCTGCTCTTTTCCGGCACCATCGTCCTGCTGTACCGTCTGTTCCGGCCCTTTGCATCGGAAAAAACGGCCAGAATGACGGCCCTGTGTACGATGGTGTTTCCTACGGCATTTACCCTGCCCGCTGTGCTGACAAACCAGATCCCCGGGGCCTTCTTTCTGGTGCTGGGCGTGTATGTCCTCTGTGGGCGGGAGACACGCGGGCTGAAGCTGTGGCGCTTTCCGCTGAGCGGCGTTTTACTGCAATTGGGCAATCTGCTCCGTCCCGAGGCTGTCCTCGTGCTGGGTGCGCTGGCAGTCGCAGGGCTGCTCTGGACGCTCTCCAGGCGGGAGCGGCGCCGCGATTTGCTTTTCGGTGGGCTTCTGCTGCTGGCGTCGTATTTCCTGGTGGGAAAAGCCGCCCATTATCTCACTATCTGGAGCGGACTCAACCCTGTGGGATTGGTCAACGCGAACCCCTTGTGGAAGGTTGTCTCGGGTCTCAACCCGGAGACCGGCGGCATGTACAGCAACTATGACTGGTACCGCATTTTGGATACGCTCTCTCCCGACGGCCATGTCACGGAGGCTACGCTGAAAATGGAGTGGGATATGATTACTTACCGGCTTCAAATGCCGATACCGGTGCTGGGACAGCTGGTGCTGGACAAGATTGAAAACCTGTGGGTGAATGATGCGCTCTATCTGGCGACCAGCCGCATCAAGGATGGCTCCTGGAGCCTTTGGTGCGATGTCTTGCGGGGCATGGATCGCCTGATGGCGCTGCTGGCCGTGGCTGCTGCTGCGTTGGGCGCTGTGCTGCAATGGCGAACGGCCAGGCCGGCGGTCTCCTATCTGCCGCATCTGGTGGTGCTGGCCTCGTTTTGCGCGTTTCTGCTGATCGAGGTGCAGCCCCGGTATGCCTACCTGCCGTACCTGTTTTTATTCTGGTGCGCCGGATTTGGTGCGGAAGCGCTGGGGAAACGGCTTCATGCGTTGATGGCGGTCAATAAAACGGCGAAACGGAATTTGCAATTTAAATCAAAGTTGCATCCTGCCGCTGCTGCGCCGGCGGGGAAACGGTGGCCTTGCCGGGAGGATTGACGATGGCGAAACTATCGATTGTGGTGCCTTGCTACAACGAAGAGGCGGCCCTGCCGCTCTTTTATCAGGAAGTGTGCCGCGTGGCAGGGGAGATGGCTCCGGTGGAATTTGAGTTTCTCTTTGTGGACGACGGCTCCAGGGACGGTACGCTGCCCTTGCTGCGGCAGCTGGCGGCCCGGGACGCCCGGGTGCGGTTTCTCTCTTTCTCGAGAAACTTCGGCAAGGAGGCCGGGATGCTTGCCGGGCTCCAGCACGCCAAGGGCGACTTCGTGGCTTTGATGGACGCCGACCTCCAGGACCCGCCGGCTCTGCTGCCGGAGCTCTACCGGGCCGTCACCGAGGAGGGCTACGACTGCGCGGCCACCTGCCGCACCACCCGCCAGGGTGAGCCGCCCATCCGCTCCTTCTTTGCCAAGCTCTTTTATAAGATCATCAACCGCATCTCCGACGCCGACATCGTCGACGGCGCCCGGGACTACCGGCTGATGCGCCGCAGCGTCGTGGACGCCATCCTCTCCCTGGGGGAGTACAACCGCTTTTCCAAGGGTATCTTCGGCTGGGTGGGCTTCCGCACCAAGTGGGTGCCCTACGAGAACGTGGAGCGGGCGGCAGGGGAGACCAAGTGGTCCTTCTGGAAGCTGCTTTTGTACTCGCTGGAGGGCATCGTGGCCTTCTCCACGGCGCCGCTGGCCATCGCCTCGGTGCTGGGGGCGCTTTTGTGCTTTGGCAGCGCCGTGGCCATCGTGGTCGTCGTGTGCAAGACGCTGCTCTTCGGTGACCCGGTGGGCGGCTGGCCCAGCATGATGTGCGTGCTGCTCTTCTTCAGCGGCGTCCAGCTCTTCTGCACCGGCATCCTGGGGCAGTACCTGGCTAAGACATATCTGGAGACCAAGCGCCGCCCGGTGTATCTGGTGCGGGAGACGGGGTAGGGCGTGCTGTGAAGAAGCTTCTCGGCCTTCTGGACTTCAAGCTCCTCAAATTCCTGCTGGTGGGCGTGGTCAACACCCTGGTGGGCTCAGCTATTATGTTCGGCCTTTACAACCTGGCCGGCTGGGGCTACTGGATCAGCTCCGCTATGAACATCATCCTCACCAGCGTTTTGAGCTTTTTCCTCAACAAGTATTTCACTTTCCAAAGCCGTGGCTGGAGCCTGGGGCAGGTGGTTCGCTTCGGGGTGAACATCCTCCTTTGCTATCTGGCGGCCTACGGCGTGGCCCAGCCCCTGTGCCGCCTGGCGCTGGCCGGGGCAGGGGAGACGGTGCGGAACAATGTCTCCATGCTCCTGGGCATGGTCCTCTTCACCGGCCTCAACTATCTGGGCCAGCGGCTCTTCGCCTTCCGGGACCAGGCGTGAAATAGAAATGTACAAATGCCCCGGAGTGGTTCTCATGAACCACCCCGGGGCGCTTCCTTTTTCACTCTATTGTTGCGGGGTTCCGGGCAGCAGGCGACGCCAGGGAAGCGTTTGTTACCGGCGAACGCCGTAGGGGCGTGCATCGCGCGTCCGCTGGCTGGCGCTGACGGAGCGCCTGCGGCGGGACAAACGGCCTTTTGCAGCCATCTCGCCCTTCACCAGAGGCCGCTTCGCGGCGCGGGCCGATGTGGCCTGCAAGGGAGCGCTGCCTGTGGCAGAAAAAGCGACCACAGCAGTTGGGCAGCCGCTTGCCTTGTCGGCCGCAACGCGGGCCGGGAAGGCTTAGCGGCAACCCGGACCATCGGCCCCTACGGCTGGAAGAAGGGGAGAAATAAGCAAAAAGTGAAGCGTGAAGAGGTGCGCCCTGCGGACCCGTGGCGCGGTTTACGGGGTTTCCAGACGGTAGGGGATGCCGTCGATGGTGACGGCCTCCAGGGCCGCGAGATCGATGGGCAGAGAGAGCAGGTACGTCTGCTGGGCGAGGCCGCCCGGGGTGCCCGTCTGATTGCAGGCCAGGGCGCCGGGCTGGCCGAAGTCGGCCTGGGACCAGTCGCCGTCCAGGATGGTCTCGGTGGAGCCGTCCCGGTAGGTGAGGACGATCTCTGGCGCAGTCAGAGCCGCTTCCATGCCGCGTGGTCGCCCGGGGCCGGGGCCTGGGCGGTGAGGGAGATGGTCATGGGCGTCAACCGCACCTCGGTGAAGCGGCTTTCTCCTTCGGCCGCGGCGGTCACAGCCTCCGTCACCTGCTCCAGCTCCGTGTCGAAGAGGTGATAGCTGCGCTCGGCGGTGTCGCCGGCCTCGCGGAGCGAAAGCAGCTCAAAGACGAGAATGTCGCCGGTTTCCAGGCGCTCCGGCCCTTGGCCCACGAAGTAGACCAGATACCGGTTCGCGGTCTCTCCCGCCTCTACCAGAATAGCGCCGCTGCTGCCGCTGTGGAGGGCTGTTGCGCAGCTTACCACCAGCTCCGGCATCTCGTTCCGATGGGCCCGGCCATAGTCCGTCAGCGGCTCCGTGGCCACCACGGCGCAGACGGAATCCGGCGTGGCGGAGAGCGCCTCCAGCGTAAAGCGGTAGTCCTGGGTCTCTGCGGAGGTGCCCAGCACCGGCTGGTAAGGGGATTGGGCGATGGTGGTCTCGGCCTCAAGCTGGGGCAGGGCATAGCTGACGCCGCCGAAGGTCAGGCTTTGGCAGGCCGGGGCGAAGGGCTTGGTGAAGAGCCAGGTCAGCCGGAAGCTGCCGTCCGCCTCCACCTGCCGCTGTACCAAATACCCGGCGCCGTCCTCGGTGGCCGCGTTTTCGTAGTTGGTGAGGGCCTCAGCCGGGATGTCATATAGCCGCAGGGCATAGCCGCCGGCGGAGGTCAGCACGGCCTCGGCGGAGAGGTCCTCCGCGCCGCTGCCCCAGACCGTCAGTCCCGCCTGGGTGAGAACGGCCCGTTCCAGTCCGGATGCGCCGGTTCTCTCAAAGGTCACATCCGTTTCCGGCAGCTGCTCCACT
>DVHE01000001.1 GCA_018712245.1 Candidatus Avoscillospira avicola
AAAGGTTCTCGGTTTTCTTCGAAAAGCTGTCGAACCTTTTGGGGTGTAAAGTGCGATTTCCGATGCGCAGACAACCGGAAATCGCGATTTTAATTTTATTTCGCCGCTGCCTGCGCCCGCAGGCGCGTTTCGGAGCGCAACCGCCGCTTGCGGCGGCTCTTGGCGCGGAGATGCAGCGAAACTCTGCGAGGCTTATTTCCCGCTTCCGGAGGTTTTTTGACACGCTCCAACTGCCCATCCCCGAGGGGATGGGCAGTCTGTTTTGGTCCATTCTGCGGTTCATGGCGCCGATCTGGCGCCCAGCAGTACCTTGTCCGCCGGGCTGACCCGCCGGGAATCCCGGCACTTTTGCAGCGCCATCCGCCGCACAGTCTCCGGCAGCACGCCGGGCGCCAGATACGGCAGCGTCAGCGCCCGGTGCCGGACAAAGGCCTCCGCCGTCAGCCAGGCCGCGGCCATCTGCACGTAGTAATCCGGGTGATCGAGCCGGCGGCAAAGCTCCAGTATCTCCGGCGTCCACACCTCGGTCAGGCCGTAGTCCAGGAGCATCACCAGCACGAAGCGGATGGGATACGTCTGTCCGGAGGCAATGCACTGCCGGAAAAGCGGCTCCAGGTCCGCCAGCCGCCGCCCGGCCTCCCGATTGGCGGCGCAGAAGCTGTCGTTGATGCCCCAACAGTCGATCCGCGGCACAAACGCTGCAATCCGGTCATACTTCTCCGCCCAGGAGCAGCGGCACCGGCCTGTCACCAGTCCTGCCAGCATCACCAGCTCGTACTGGGTGTCCGTCTCCGTCTCCTCCAGGAACTGCCGCCAGTCGCCCCGGCAGATCTCCCCGGCCAGCTGCTGCAGCCGCGGCATCCGCACCCCTAGGGTCTGGCCCGCCTTACCCGGCAAAAGCCCTTCATTGAACTTCTGATACGCTGCGTCCCGGCTCTCCAACAGCGCCTGCCAAACCGCCGCCCGCTCCATACGCCTCGCCTCCCTTTTTCCATAGCATACGCCCCAGGCCGCAAAAAAGCAAGACATTCGTCCACGGCTGTGATATAGTAAAAAGAGCAAAAAAGGAGCCGCCCGGTTCGTCACGCCGGGCGGCGATGTTGGAAGGTGTACACGCCGTTTGGCAATCCGCGAAGATTTCCGCGGCATCGGCGTATGACCAAAAGGTAGATGAAAAAGAAAAGAGGAAGAAAGAGAAGAGGGAGAAAAAGAGGGAGAAAAGAGAAAAAGGGAAAAATCTAATAATAGAAAGGAAATCATGTAAATTTACGGGGTTTCATCTGTTTTTTCCTACTCGATAGGATCACCTCCTGATGGCATTATCATACCGCAAACCGCCCGCGAAATCTTGAACTTCCCGTAACCGAAATGAAAACAAACCTTGAAGAATTTGTATCGCCGCCAAAAAACTGCCAGGCTTTTTTAGCATAATCCACAAAGACCCGGAAAGGAGTCCCCCATGTCCGACATCCTGCGCACCTGCATCCACACCCACACCACCTTCTGCGACGGCGCCGACGCGCCCGCCGCCCTGGTCCAGGCCGCCCTGGCGCTGGATTTCGTCTCCCTGGGCTTTTCCGGCCACGGCGCGGCCTCCTACGACTCCGCCGCCATGACGCCCCAGGCCGAGCAGCAGTACCGCCAGGCGGTGCTGGACCTGCGGGCGCAGTACCGCGGGCGGCTGGAGATCCTCCTGGGCCAGGAGCATGACGCCCTCTCCCCTTATGCCGATTTCCCCTACGACTATCTCATCGAATCGGTCCACTACATCCCCTGCGGCGGCGAGCTGGGCAGCGTGGACTGGAGCCGGGAGGTCACGCAGGACCTGATCGCCCGGTTTGGCGACCCCTACGCCTACTGCCGCGCCTACTTTGAGACCTGCGCCGCCGCCTACGAAAAAAGCCCGGCGCAGATCGCCGGGCACCTGGACCTGGTGGCCAAATTTAACCAAAGCGGCGACCTCTTCGACGAGGCAGACCCCCGGTACCTGGCCCCGGCCCAGGAGGCTCTGGCCGTCGCCGTGGAGCGGGGCATGGCCGTGGAGGTCAACACCGGCGCCATGGCCCGGGGCTACCGCACCATCCCCTACCCGGCGCCGCCGCTGCTGACCACCCTCCGCCAGCTGGGCGGACAAGTGATCCTCACCAGCGACTGCCACGACAGCCGCCGCCTCACCTACGGCTATGCGGAGGCAGTCGCACTGCTGCGGCAGGCGGGCTTTTCCACGGCCCTGGTGCTGCGGCAGGGCGGCTTTCAGGAAGTACCGCTCCCGGACTGAGCGCCGTCGCCATCCACAGACGCAATTCGCCCGCCCCGCCGCGATGCGGCAGGGCGGGCATTGCATTGGAAGCAGGCGCGTCAATCTTCAGCGGAGCCGGAGGCGTCCCGGATCAGTTTATAAAGCTGGACAATCAGCGTAGGCAAAAACGCCAACAGCACCACTTCTCCCAGGTTTGTAACGGCGAAAGCGTCGGCCACCTGGAACAGATGCTTGAGGCCGGGCGTGAAGAGCGCCAGCAGGAGCAGCGCGACACCAGCCAGGAACGCCCATACGGAGGCCTTGTTGGTGGAAAAACGAAGCTTGAAGATGGACGCCCGGGCGCGGCAATTGAAGCCATGGAACAACCGGGCCAGCGTCAGCGTGGAGAAGGCCATCGTGGAGGCCATGGCGGCGTCGCCGCCGCGGTAGCCCAGGTAAAAGGCCGCCATCGTGACGATGGCGATCAGCAGGCCCTGGATGCCGATGGCCGTGAGCAGGCTGCGGCTGAGGATGGAGGCCTTGGGATCCCGGGGCTTTTGGTCCAGGAGGCCCTTCCGTGCCGGCTCCATGCCGATGGCGATGGCCGGCAGGGAGTCGGTCAGAAGGTTGATGAACAGCAGATGCACCGGCTGGAAGGGCACCGGCAGCGCCAGCAGCGAGGCGTACAACACGCAGAAAATACCTGCGGCGTTGCCCGAGAGCAGGAACTGGATGGCGTTTTTGATGTTCTCATAGACGCTGCGGCCATTGACCACCGCCTTGACGATGGTGGCGAAATTGTCGTCGGCCAGGATCATACTGGCGGCATCCTTGGAGACCTCGGTGCCGGTAATTCCCATGGCGACGCCGATGTCGGCTTTTTTCAGCGCCGGTGCGTCGTTGACGCCGTCGCCGGTCATGGAAACGATATTGCCCCGCCGCTGCCAGGCGCTGACGATGCGGATTTTGTGTTCCGGCGACACCCGGGCATAGACCGAGACCTTTTCAAGCCGCGCATCCAGCGCTTCGTCAGTCATGGCGTCCAATTCCACGCCGGAGAGGGCCTCGTCTCCCTCCCGGAAGATGCCCAGCTGCCGGGCGATGGCCGCGGCGGTAATCTTGTGGTCGCCGGTGATCATAATGGTGCGGATGCCGCCCCGCTTGGCGTCTGCCACGGCCTCGATGGCCTCAGGCCGGGGCGGATCGATCATGGAGATGAGTCCCAGGAAGGTGAAGTGCTGCTCGTCCTCCAACGTCAGCGGCCGGACGGCCTCCAGCTCCCGCGTGGCAAAGGCCAGCACCCGCAGACCCTGGTTGGAAAGATCGTCATTGATCTTGAGAATCTCCGCCTTTTGCGCCTCCGTCAAGGGCACCTTGCCGGCGCTGGTCAGCAGATAGTCGGAGCGGCTGAGCAGCACGTCGATGGCGCCCTTGGTGTAGAGCGTGGGAACCCCCTCCACATCATAGGAGGTACTCATCAGCTTGCGGTCGGAATCAAAGGCCAGCTCGCCCAGCCGGGGGTGCTGCCGGCGGTAGGTGTCCTCCTCCACGCCCAGCTGCTCGCCCAGCATCACCAGCGCCACCTCGGTGGGGTCGCCGATGGCCTCGCCGGTCTCCTCGTTGTGGGTGGCGTCGCTGTCCAAAAGCGCCGCCTTGAGCAGGTGGTACTGCACCGGGTTCCCAAGGTCCAGCTGCTTGGCCTCCACCAGCGCGCCGTCCGCGTAAAGCTTCTGCGGCGTCATCTTGTTCTGGGTCAGCGTACCGGTTTTGTCGGAACAGATGACCGACACAGAGCCAAGACTCTCCACCGCCTTGAGGTCTTTGATGATGGCATTCTGCCGGGCCATCTTCTTGGTGCCCATGGCCAGCACAATGGTGACGATGGAGGAGAGGGCCTCGGGAATGGCCGCCACGGCCAGGGCCACGGCGAACATCAGCGAATCCAGCACGTTCATCCCGGCGCGGAAAATGGACAGGGCAAAGACGGCGGCGCAGATGACCAGGATCACCGCGGCCAGCTTGGCGCTGAAGGCGTCCAGGCTCTGCTGCAGGGGCGTCTTGCGCTGCTGGGTCTGATTCATCAGCGAGGCGATCTTTCCCAGCTCCGTGTCCATGCCGGTGCCGGTGACCAGCACCGTGGCCCGGCCATAGGTGACCAGGGAGCCGGAGAAGACCATGTTCTTTTGGTCGCCCAGGGCCACCTGGCCGGCGGGGATGGTCTCGGCGGTCTTCTCCACACCCTCGCTCTCACCGGTGAGGGAGCTTTCATTGACCTTCAGCGAGAAATTCTCCAGGATGCGCCCGTCGGCCACGACCATGTCGCCGGCCTCCAACAGGACGATATCGCCGGGGACGATCTCCGCCGAGGGAACCTGGAGCTTGGCGCCGCCGCGCAGCACCTTGGCATAGGGGGAGGACATGGCCTTGAGGCTCTCCAGGGATTTTTCCGCCTTGACATACTGCACCGTGCCCAGCACCGCGTTGAGAATCAGCACGGCGAAGATGACGATGGTGCTTTCCACGTTGCTCGACAGCGCCGAAATCACGGCGGCGATCATCAAAATGATCACCAGCAGGTCTTTGAACTGCTCCAAAAACACCTGAAATGCAGTTTTCTTCTTGCCCTCGGAGAGCTGATTGCGGCCATACTGTTCCCGGCGGCGCTGCACCTCCTGGTCGGTGAGGCCTGTGGCGGCAGCCTGCTGCTGTTGCAGCGCCTCCTGGGGCGTTTTGCTGTAGTAAGGCTCCGACATCGCGTGTTCCTTCCTTTCTGTCGGGAGTATGCAAAGTACAAAAAAAGACTTTTCGGCCGGCCGAAAATCGGTTGGCTGAAAAGTCTTGTCACCCCGCGGGGCGCATACCGCCAGGCCAGAACAGGCCGGGATTGTTGACGATATGCTTTCAAACTACTCCCTTTTAGTCCTGGCTATCATACCACATATCCAGGATGTCCGTCAAGCCCAAGGAGCATATTGGGGATTGTATTTCAAAAGTTACACGCCGTACCGGTCAAACAGCTGCAGCACCGTCTCAGCCGTCTCCACGCCTTCGGAGGCGCTCACTTGGCTCAGAGAGGCGGCGGCGGTGCAGACGCCCAGCTTCAGCGCCTGGTCCATGGGCAGCTCATGCGCCGCGGCATAGAGAATGCCGGCGCAGAAGGCGTCGCCCGCGCCCACGGTGCCCTGGATATAGCCCTGGGGCAGCTGCAGGCTCTTTTGGGTATAGAACGCGCCGTCCGCTGTCATGCCGCAGCCCAGCTCCGGGCAGTGAATAACCGCCCAGGTGGAAACGCCCAGAGAGAAGAGCTTCTCCAGCGCGGCCTTCATATTCTCCGGGTGCAGCGTGCCGTCCTCCTCCCGGAGGACCACGCCGGTGGTCTGCTGGGCCTCCAGCTCGTTGATGATGCAGTAGTCGGTGTAGCGCAGGGCCGGCGTCACCAGCCGCTGAAACCGGTCGCCCGACTCGCTGACCACGTCGATGCTGGTCTTGATGCCCTGCACCTGGGCCCGGTGGAGCAGCCGGGCCATCTTCGTGCCGTATTCCGGGTCCGGCGCGTCCAGGTTGGGCAGCAGCAGAATATAGCCGATGTGCAGGATATCCACGTCCAGCTTCTCCCAGTCGATGTGTTCCTCGCCGTAGTAGGCATTGGCGCCGGCGTGCTGGAAGAAGGTCCGCTCCTTGGTCTGGTTGTTGCTCATCACCGCCGTAAAGGAGGTTCTGCCGTCCCGCTGGACCATGGAGAGGTCGATGTTGGGGTACCGGCCCATCTGCGAGAGGACAAAGTCTCCCTCCGCGTCGTGTCCGGCAAAGCCGGAGGCCACCAAGTGCATCTGCGGATCCAGCCGCGCCAGGTCCGTGATGGTGTTGCAGACCGCCCCGCCGGTGGATTGGGTGATTCCCTCGGTGATGTGGGTCAGCTCGTTCTGTTTCGGCCAGGTTTCAATGGGATACGTGATATCCACAATCATGTTGCCGGCACAGCAGATTCCTTTGTTCATCAGTGCCACCTCACTATAAATCAAAAATATGTTTTGAAACTTAGTTTGTAAATACAGTATAATCTATAAAAGACAAAACCGCAATTGAGCAATTTGCACATTTTTGAAGCTGCAAACATGGCTGTTGCCACAAAGCGCACACCTGTTTTAGCTTTCTTCTATGCGTGCGGCAGTTTATAATACTTAATTTCGTAATAATAAGTTTTAACGTTGCTTTTTCGTCCAGGTTGTGGTAAACTGAGAAAAAATGTGATGAGGTGTTTTCCCATGCGCCGAGCCGGCACAGCCCCCTCCTTCCCGGCGGATTTAAAATCCGTCAACCGGATGCAGATCATGGAGGTTTTCAAAAGCGGAAAAGAGTATACGGCCAACGATATTTCCGGGGAGATCGGCCTGAGCCGGCAAACCGTGATGAAAGCCGTCCAATTCTTTGTGGAAAAGGGCATCATCGTCTCCAACGGCAAGGGCAGCTCCACCAGCATCGGCGGCAAACGTCCCGAGCTTTTTTCCCTGGCTCGCAACAGGTATTTGATGTGCATTTCCATTTGGCCGGACGTATTGCAGTTTACACTGATGGATCTGCGCGCCGGCGTGGCGGATCAGCTCTCGCTGCGGCAAACCCTCTCGCCGGACCCCCGGGCGGCCCTGGGCAAAGTCGGCAATCTGGCCGCAAAGCTTTTGAAGCAGAACGGCATCTCCGGCCAGATGCTCTGCGGCGTCTGCATTTCCACGCCGGGAATTGTGGACTACAAGACCAACACCCTCAAATACAACGCCCTGCGCCCGGAATGGGGCATCAATGTGCCGGTGGGCGAAATCCTCCGCCCTTATTTTCCGGCCGGAACGCGCATGCGGGTGGAGAATGTTGCCAAGCTGACGGCGCGGCCCTGGCTCAGCGAGAAGCGGGTGCTGACCGTCTTCTCCTCCTGGGGCGGCCTCTCCGGCTGCCTGATGGAGGACGGGCGAATTCTCCACGGAAAAAACTCCCTGATCGGCGAATTCGGCCACATGATCCTCGACCCGCTCAGCGAGGAGACCTGCGGCTGCGGCGGGCGCGGCTGCTTTCAGCGGCTGGTCAGCGACGCGTATCTGCAAAAGCAAGCGGCAGACATGATTGACGCCCATCCCGATTCCATGCTGAGCAGTCTTCGGCTCGAGGCGCTGACGGTGCGGGATCTCTTCAATCTCTCCGCCCGGGGGGACGGTCTGGCCAGAGCGCTGGTATCAGATCTGGCCAGAACCTTTTCTGTGGCCATACGAAATATCACCTTGGTCTTTGACCCGGAGACCGTGGTATTTCACGGCGACTACGCCAATGCAGACGATTTCTTCCAGGAGGAGCTTTTCCGCCACCTTTCCGGCTTCCGTTACTACGGCCAGCGGCCCTTCTCCCTGGAACTGGACCCCACCCCCATCGAAACGCTCAACCTCAGGGGCGCCTACGCCCTGCTGCTGGAGATGTTCTTCCAAGACCCCTCCCTCTATGAATGACTGACTGCCAGTACAATTGCATATCGCTTCACGCCGCCCCAAAGGGCAGCAGCATCCCAAAAGACCCGGTATCCCCGGAAACTTCGGTTCTTTTGGGGTGTTTTTCTTTCACAGTCCGGGCGATCCGCCCCATCAGGGAAGGGCGGGCGCAAAAATCCCGCTTCCGGAAGGTGGAAGCGGGTTCTGGGGTTACACCGTGGGATACTCGCCATCCCAGAGGACCTTGCGGAACTTCATCGGGTCGGTGTTGCCCTCGGTGGAAAACAGCAGCACTTGGCTGAACCGGTCCAGGCCCAGGTAGTCCCGGAGGTCCTTGTATTCGTCGGTTTCCATCAGCGCGGCGATGAGGCCCATGCCCACAGCGCCGGATTCGCCGGAGATCACCGTGGGGTCGCCCTTCACCGGAACGCCCAGCATCCGCATTCCCCGGGCGCTGACCCAGTCGGGGCAGGAGACAAAGGCGGAGACGTGGTTGCGGAGGATGTCCCAGGAGATGATGTTGGGCTCGCCGCAGGCCAGGCCCGCCATGATGGTCTTCAAGTCGCCCTCGACGATGCGCGGCTGGCCGTCGCCGGCCATGGCGCCCCGGTAGAGGCAGTCGGCAGCTTTGGCCTCCATGACGATGAACTTGGGCGGATCGTTGGGGAAGAGGTTGGTGAAGAAGCCCACCACCGCGCCGGCCAGGGAGCCCACGCCGGCCTGAATGAACACGTGGCTGGGGCGGTTGACGCCGATCTGCCGCAGCTGCTCGGCGGCCTCGCTGGCCATGGTGCCGTAGCCCTGCATGATCCAGGTGGGGATCTCCTCGTAGCCCTCCCAGGCGGTATCCTGGACGATGACGCCGTGGTGGGTCTCGGCTGCTTCGGCGGCGGCCATGCGGACGCACTCGTCGTAGTTGACCTCTTCGATGGTCACCTGAGCGCCCTCTTTGGCGATGTTCTCATAGCGGGCCTGGCTGCTGCCCTTGGGCATATGGACCACAGCCTTCTGCCGCAGCTTGTGCGCCGCCCAAGCCACGCCCCGGCCGTGATTTCCGTCGGTGGCAGTGAAGAAGGTGGCCTGGCCGAACTCCCGCTCCAGTTCCTCACTGGTCAGGTAGTCATAAGTCATCTCCGCCACGTGGCGGCCCATCTGGTGGGCAATATAGCGGGCCATGGCGAAGGAGCCGCCCAGCACCTTAAAGGCGTTGAGGCCGAAGCGGAAGGATTCGTCTTTGACAAACAGGCCGCCCAGGCCCAAATACTTGGCCATGCCGTCCAGCCGGGCCAGCGGCGTGATGGAATACTGGGGGAAGCTGGAGTGGAAATACCGGGCCTTGGCTACCTCGTGGAGCGCCATGATGGGGAGGTTCTGGTCCTCACTGGGAGGCATATGGTTGTCAATCCATTTGATCTTTTCTTTCATATCCAATCTCCTGCACACAAATTTTTTTAAGAGCTAAATTTTTTTGTTGTCCTCAAGAAAAGCATACCATAAAATTTAGGAAAGTCAAGGGTTTGGCTGGAAAAATTCCCGGGCGCGTTTGTGAAGAATTCGAAAAGAAAGTTGTTAAATCTATATAAATATCAGAAGCAGAACCGGCGTGCTATTGATTTTTTTAACAACTGTCGCTATAATAGGGGCAGTAAACAGCGGGAGCGCTTGTTTATCATTTGACTGTAAAAGGAGGGAAAAATCATGCAGCCAACGGACTTACACTACCAGAGCTACGTTCAGGTCCTGCGGGAGGAGCTGGTCCCGGCCATGGGATGTACAGAGCCCATCGCCGTTGCCTACGGCGCAGCCAAGGCCCGCGAAGTGCTGGGCTGCCTGCCGGACAAGGTTTTGGTAGAGGCCAGCGGCAACATTATCAAAAACGTCAAAAGCGTAGTGGTACCCAACACCGGCGGCCTCCACGGCATCGAAGCCTCGGCGGCGGCAGGCATTGTGGCCGGCAAAGCGGAGCTGGTGCTGGAGGTTATCTCCCAGGTGACGGACCAGGAAAAGCAGGCCATCCGGGACTTTATGGCCACCCACGAGATCGTGGTTCGCCCGGCGGAGGGAGATATCGTCTTCGACATCATCCTTACCCTTTGGGCAGGAGAGAACCGCGTCAAACTCCGCATCTCTGACTTCCACACCAATATCATCTATATTGAGAAAAACGGGGAAGTCCTGCTGGAAGCCGGCCAAAGCTGCGCCGAAGCCCAGTCCGAAGCACTGACCGACAGAGCGTTTATGTCGGTAGAAGGCATTCTGGACTTCGTGGAGACTATGGATGTGGACGACGTTCGGGAGATGGTGGAGCGGCAAATCAACTACAACTACGCCATTGCCCAGGAGGGCATTCAAGGCGACTGGGGCGCCAACATCGGTTCCGTGCTGTTAAAGCACAACGGCACCGACGTGGACACCCGGGCCAGAGCCATGGCCGCCGCCGGCTCCGACGCCCGGATGAGCGGCTGCGAGCTGCCGGTCATCATCGCCTCCGGCAGCGGCAACCAGGGCATCACCGCCTCGGTGCCGGTGATCGTCTTCGCCCAGGAGCTGGGCGTGGACCACGACACCATGGTTCGGGCCGTGACGCTCTCGGACCTCTTGACCATCCACCTGAAGACCGGGATCGGCCGGCTCTCGGCCTACTGCGGCGCGGCCAGCGCCGGCTGCGCCGCAGGCGCCGCCATCGCCTGGCTCCACGGCGGCGGGCGCGACGAGATCGCCCACACCCTGGTCAACGCCCTGGCCACGATCTCCGGCATGGTCTGTGACGGCGCCAAGCCGTCCTGCGCGGCCAAGATCGCCCTGGCCGTAGAGGCCGGTCTCCTGGGCTACCATATGTTCCAGGACGGCCAGCAGTTCTACGGCGGCGACGGCATCGTCACCAAAGGCGTGGAAAACACCATCCGCAATGTCGGCCGTTTGGCCCACGACGGGATGCGGGAGACGGATAAAGAAATCATCCGCATCATGACCGGCGTGTAAAAAACATATTTGG
>DVHE01000018.1 GCA_018712245.1 Candidatus Avoscillospira avicola
AGAATCCAATTGAAAAAATTGTAGAATTGCGGTATGATAGTATCGTTACTTTGCGTTTGGCGGAGGAATTTTCGTGACGACTAGAGAGACTCTTACCTTGGGGATCGATATCGGCTCCACCACAGCCAAGGCCGTGCTGCTGGAGGGCGATACCGTTCTCTTTCAAACTTATCAGCGCCATTTTTCCCAGGTACGAGAAAAGACCCTGGAAATTCTGGAAGAATTGAAGCCCCTGCTCCAGGACCGCCCCTTCACCGCGGCCATCTCCGGCTCAGCGGGTCTGGGCATGGCCGAGGATGCGGGGGTGCCCTTCGTCCAGGAGGTCTACGCCACCGGCGAGGTGGTGCGCCGCCTGGCGCCGGACACCGGCACCGTCATCGAGCTGGGCGGCGAGGATGCCAAGGTGATCTTCTTCAAGGGCGGCGTGGACGAGCGGATGAACGGCAGCTGCGCCGGCGGAACCGGCGCCTTCATCGACCAGATGGCCGTGCTGCTGGACATGACCGTGGAGCAGATGGACGAGGCCAGCCTCCACCACACCCGGCTCTATCCCATCGCCTCCCGGTGCGGCGTCTTTGCCAAGACCGACATTCAGCCCCTTCTGAACCAGGGCGCCAGCAAGGCCGACGTGGCCGCCTCCATCTACCAGGCCGTGGTCAACCAGACCATCACCGGCCTGGCCCAGGGCCGGAAAATCGAGCCCAAGGTGATGTTCCTGGGCGGGCCGCTCTATTATTGCAAGGGCCTTCGAAACCGGTTCCGCGAGACGCTGCACCTGGACGATACCACCGCCGTCTTCCCGGAATACGGGCGTTTTGCCGTGGCCATGGGCGCGGCGCTCTACGCCCGCGGTACCGGCAGCACCTATACATATGCCGCGCTGAAGGAGGCCCTGGGCCGCCGGGGCAAGAGCGACAGCTACGCCCGGGGGCGGCTCAAGCCGCTCTTTGAGACTGAGGCGGACTACCAGGCCTTCCAGGCCCGCCACGCCGCCGCCACGGTGGAGACCGAGGACATCGCGGCCTATACCGGCCCGGCCTGGCTGGGCATCGACTGCGGCTCCACCACCACCAAGCTGGCGCTGATCTCCCAGGACCGGAAACTCCTCTACAGCTACTATAGCTCCAACCGGGGCAACCCCGTGGAGCTAGTGCGGGCCCAGCTGGAAGAGCTTTACCGGCTGTGCGCCGGCAGAATCACCATCTGCGGCAGCGCCTGCACCGGCTACGGCGAGAAGCTCATCCAGCACGCCTTCGGCGTGGACGAGGGCATCGTGGAGACCATCGCCCACTTCACCGCCGCCAAGTTCTTTGAGCCGAAGGTGGACTTCATTCTGGACATCGGCGGCCAGGACATCAAGTGTTTCCAGATCCGAAACGGCGCCATCGACTCCATTTTGCTCAACGAGGCCTGCTCCTCTGGCTGCGGCTCCTTCATTGAGACCTTCGCCCGGTCCATGGGCTACGCTGTGGCTGACTTTGCCGAAAAGGGCCTCCACAGCAAGGCGCCGGTGAATCTGGGCAGCCGCTGCACGGTGTTTATGAACTCCTCGGTCAAGCAGTCCCAGAAGGAGGGCGCTACAGTGGAGGATATCTCCGCGGGCCTCTCCATTTCCGTGGTGAAAAACGCCATCTATAAGGTCATCCGGGCCAGCTCTCCCAAGGAATTGGGCGAGAAGATCGTGGTCCAGGGCGGCACCTTCCTCAACGACGCCGTCCTCCGCGCCTTCGAGCAGGAGCTGGGCGCGCCGGTGATTCGCCCGGCCATCGCCGGACTGATGGGCGCCTACGGCGCGGCGCTCCACGCCATGCGCCTTTCCCAAAGCACCCTGATCACGCCGGAGGCCCTCCGCCAGTTCAACCACTCCTCCCGCTCCGCGGTCTGCAACGGCTGCACCAACCACTGCCACCTGACAGTGAACCTCTTCCCCGGCGGCAAGCGGTTCGTCTCGGGCAACCAGTGCCAGAAGGGCGCCGGCGGCGGCGCGGCAGGGGAGGAACTGCCCAATCTCTACGCCTTTAAGCGCAGCAAAATCACCGGCCTGACGCCCCGGCCCGGCAAGCGGGGCCGCCTGGGCCTGCCGCTGGCTCTGGGCATGTACGAGCTGGCGCCGCTGTGGCACGGGCTCTTCACCAGCCTGGGCTTCGAGGTCATTCTCTCCGGCCCCTCCACCCGCCGCACCTATGAAAAGGGCCAGCTCTCCATTCCGTCGGATACGGCCTGCTACCCGGCCAAGATCATGCACGGCCACATCGAGGAGCTGCTGGAGACCGGCGTGGACGCCATCTTCTACCCCTGCCTCAGCTACAACCTGGATGAACACGCCGGCGACAACCACTATAACTGCCCAGTGGTGGCATACTACGCTGAGCTGCTCCAGGGCAATATGGACGCGCTGAAGAAGACCCGCTTCCTCTACCCCTACCTCAACATCAACGACAAGCGCCTGCTGGTCAAGACGCTTTTGCCCAGCCTGCGGGCGCTGGACCCCGGCATCCTGCCCCAGGAGCTGAAAAAGGCCGTGGACGCCGGGTTCAAGGCCCTGGAGGACTACCGGGCCGCTATCCGCGCCGAGGGAGAGCTGGCGCTCCAGTACGCCCGGGAGAACCACAAGCGGGTGATGATCCTGGCGGGCCGCCCCTACCACATCGACCCGGAGATCAGCCACGGCATCGACAAGCTGGCCTGCTCCCTGGGCTTCGTGGTGGTCAGCGAGGACAGCGTCTGCCACCTCATAGACCCGCCCCATGTCCGGGTCCTCAACCAGTGGACGTACCACGCCCGGCTCTACCGGGCCGCCGCCTTCGCCGCCCAGCACGACGACGTGGAGCTGGTGCAGCTGGTCTCCTTCGGCTGCGGCGTGGACGCCATCACCACCGATGAGGTCCGCTCCATCCTGGAAAGCCAGGGAAAGTTCTATACCCAAATCAAAATCGATGAAATCACCAACCTGGGCGCCGTGGAGATTCGGCTGCGGAGCCTGCTGGGCGCGCTGGAAGAGAGGGGATGAGCAAGATGGACGCCTACTATGTGCCCTTTACCAAGGAGATGGCCAAGGACTATACCATCCTGATCCCCACGATGCTGCCCATGCACTTTCGGATGATCGCGGCCATCCTCCGCACCTACGGCTATAAAATTGAGCTTTTGGAGACCTCCGGCCCTGAAATCGCCGAGACCGGCCTCAAATACGTCCACAACGACACCTGTTACCCGGCCATCCTGGTCATCGGCCAGCTGATGCAGGCCCTCCAGTCCGGCAAGTACGACCCCCACAAGGTGGCCATGGTCCAGTTCCAGACCGGCGGCGGCTGCCGGGCCTCCAACTATATCTCCCTGCTGCGGAAGGCGCTTCAGAAGGCGGGCTACGGCTACGTGCCGGTGATCTCCTTCAGCGTGGCCGGGATCGAAAAGCACCCCGGCTTCCCCATCACTGTCAAGCGGCTCCACGCCATGCTCTACGGCGTCCTCTACGGCGACCTTTTGATGACGCTGGTGAACCAGTGCCGGACCTACGAGGTGGAGCCGGGCGCGGCCCAGGCCCTGGCCGACGACTGGACTGCGCGGCTGGGCCAGGAGATAGGCCAGGGCGGCAGAATCCGCTATCGCCACGTGCTGGAGAACTACCGCGCCATCGTCCGGGACTTTGCAAAGCTTCCTTTGCGCAAGTACGACGCCGTCAAAGTCGGCGTGGTGGGGGAGATCTTCGTCAAGTACTCCCCCCTGGGCAACAACAACCTGGAGGCCTTCCTGGTGGGCGAGGGGGCCGAGGTGGTGGTGCCGGGCCTCATCGACTTCTGCCTGTACTGCGTCTATAACAACATCCTCGACCATGAATTGCTGGGTCGCGGAACGTGGTGGCTCTACGAAATATACAAAATTGCCTACCGCTTCTTGTGCAAAAAGAAAAACGAAATGAGTCAAATCATCGCCGAGGACGGCCATTTCACCGCTCCCACGCCCTTTGAGCATACCGTCACGCTGGGCAAGGACTACATCCACACCGGCGTCAAGATGGGCGAGGGCTGGCTCCTCACTTCGGAAATGCTGGAGCTCTCCGAGAGCGGCGTCAAGAACATCGTCTGCACCCAGCCCTTCGGGTGCCTGCCCAACCACATCTGCGGCAAGGGCATGATGAAGCCCATCAAGGAGCGCAACCCCGACGTCAACATCGTCGCCATCGACTACGACGCCGGCGCCACCCGCGTCAATCAGGAAAACCGCCTGAAGCTGATGCTGGCCAACGCCCGGCAGAAGCAGGCGGACCCGGTGGGCGTGTGACGTCCAAACGGAGCGTGCAGCAAACGAATCAAGGCCAGGCTGGCCGCCCCCAAAGGGGTCGCCAGCCTGGCCTTTTGCACCGTCAGAACGATGCTGCAAGCACGCGTCGCCAGAGTGCCGCCGCCGAATAGACCCGCCTTCGGCGGGTTCGGGCCGATGTAGGCATCGGCCCCTACAAAATGCACGCCGCCAGTTTCCTCGTAGGGGCGCGCATTGCGCGTCCACCTGGCTGCGATGCCGGAGCGCTGCCGCCGAATGCACAGATCGCCGTTCCCGCGTAGGGGCCGATGCCTACATCGGCCCGCTGGCCTGGGCTACGAGAGCGCCTCCGTCGAACGTATCGGCCCAAGCCTCCCCTTGCGGGGAGGCCCGCAAGGGAGCGCTGCCTGTGGCAGAATAAGCGACCGCAGCGGTTGCGAAGCACGACGGAGAGGTGTTCCCGCAGGGGCGCAATTCGCCCCCTGCGGTGGAATCGAACACTGTCGCCGCTCACGTGGTCCGGCGGCGCCGGGTCAGGGTCCAGACCAGGGCGGCGGCCAGCTCCAGGGCGTAGAGGGCCAGGAAGCAGCCCCGGCGCAGGGCGGCCTGGCGCAGCGCCGCCTGGGCCTGGACCACGGTGACGACCTCCACCGCCGGGAAATTATCCCCAGCCTGGGGCGCGTAGCGGAGAAACGCCACGGCCTGATTGCGGGTGGAGTAGCTGTAGGCCGCTTCGCCGTCCAGATTGTAGAGGGATCCGCGTCCCTGCTGCGCGCTGTTGTACTGGATGATTTGATCTTCGTCCAGCCGCTGGAGCAGCGCCGTCAGCTGCTGTGTGGTCAGCGGCGTCTCCGGCGCCGGGTCGCCGGCTGCCATGGCGGCGCGAAAGTCCGCGGCGTTGTCGTAGACCGTGCCGCGGGCCAGCGCGGCGGTGGGCCAGATCAGCGTCGCGGCGCCCTGGAGAACTGCCGTGGCGGCGAGGGCGGCGGCCAGCGCCAGCGCCGCCCGGGAACGGCTTCGGGCGCGGCGCACGACTGCCTGCGCGGCATCTTCCGGCAGAGAGATCGGGGCCCGGCGTGCCAGCCAGGGGTTCAGCACCCGCAGGAGCAGCAGCCCCAGCAGCACCACGGCGCCGCAGCAGACGGCGGCCAGGGGCGCATAGGGCAGAGGCCGGACGACTTGGGAGAGCAGCAGCCAGTCGCCGGGGGTGTACCAGTTCAGGGGCAGCAGCGCCGCCAGCGCGGCGGTGCAGAGGAGCAGAGACAGCTCCGTGATGCGCAGCAGTTCATAGCGGCAGGGTGCGGCCTCATCCCCGGCCTGGTCGCCGGAGAGGGACAGCACCGCCCCGTTCCAGAGGAACAGCTGGACCACCGCTCCCACTAGGCAGCCTGCCGCCCCCAGCCAGAAGCCCAGCACGGCCTGGCCGAAGGCCAGCACGCTGGCCGCGGCGGCCACGGCGCCCAGCGCCGGCCCCAGCAGGGCCAGCAGCGTGCGGCCGCGATATTTTGCCCTGGTCTTCTCTAAAATCCACTGCCGCTGCTTTTCCGCCTTGGCCGGATCGCCTGGCTGGGACGGTTTGGCCCGGCTTCCCCGGAGCAGCTCATCACAGGATACGGAAAAAATCTCTGCAAGCACCGGGAGCAGGGCCAAATCCGGCGCGCACTCGTCCCGCTCCCAGCGGCTGACGGCTTTGTCGGAGACGTGCAGCCGCTCTGCCAGCTCCCGCTGCGTCATCCCGGCTGCCTTGCGCAGCGCGGCGAGAAAGGAACCCATGGTCTTCGCTTCCATCGAACTTCCTCCTTTATTGGGCGGCCCTGCTTGCTCCGGGCTGCCTTTTGCACTGGTGTGCCTTTGCGTTGGTGGCTTTATTCTACCAGCCCGGGAGAAAAACCGCCACCCCGGCAGCCGAGAATCTCTCTCGCAGGGCGAGAATCCGCCGTATCGCGCCCGTTTGACCGCATCGCCGGGATGTCTCCGCCGAACGCAGTGCCGGAGGGGTTGCCGTGCCGGAGGGGTTGCCGCCGCAGCCCTCAGAACCCCATGCGCCCCAATGGGGAAACGGGCGTGCGGCGCAAAATCCAGGCCCGGCGGATGCGCAAGGAAGACGGGAAACTTGCGGTACGCCCCCGTGGACGCGGCACCGCGCACATTGCCAAAACCGTGCCGCTGTGCCGCCGGGTTTTCGTTGAAAATAGGGGAAAGGCCTCCGAAACCTGGTATTTGATTGACAGCTAATGGATTGAATGTTATAATTTAACCTGTATGACTGGGCCTATCCAGTTTTTCTTTCGCAAAACCCGCCGCGCCATCCGGCGCAGTGAATGAAATGTTTGGAGGAATTAACAATGGTATTTGAAACGATTGCAAAGCTCATCGCCGAGCGGAATGACTGTGACGTGTCCGAAATTCAGCGGGAAACCACCTTCCAGGACCTGGGGATCGACTCCCTGGATACCGTGGAAATGCTGATGGACCTGGAGGACCAGCTGGGCATGGAGATCGAGCTGGACCAGAAGGTGGAGACCGTCGGCGATCTGGTGGACTTCATCGAGTCCAAGCAGGGCTGAGCCATGATCCATACCCCGATTTGTGATCTTCTGGGGATCGAGTACCCCATCTTCCAGGGCGGCATGGCCTGGGTGGCCGACGGCAAGCTGGCCGCGGCGGTCTCCGCCGGCGGCGGCCTGGGTATCATCGGCGCCGGCAACGCCCCGGGAAGCTACGTCCGTGAGCAGATCCAGGTCGTCCGCGCCGCGACGGACAAGCCCTTCGGCGTCAACGTGATGCTGATGAGCCCCTTTGCCGACGAGGTGGCCCAGGTGATCGCCGAGGAGAAGGTTCCCGTCGTCACCACCGGCGCCGGCAACCCCTCCAAGTACATGGAGCAGTGGAAGAATGCCGGCTGCAAGGTCATCCCCGTGGTGGCCAGCGTGTCCATGGCCAAGCTGATGACCCGGGTGGGCGCCAGCGCCGTCATCGCCGAGGGCGGTGAGAGCGGCGGTCACATCGGCGAGCTGGCCACCATGCCCCTGGTGCCGCAGGTGTGCGACGCCACGGACCTCCCGGTCATCGCGGCGGGCGGCATCGGCGATGGCCGCGGCGTGGCCGCTGCCTTTATGCTGGGCGCCGTGGGCGTGCAGCTGGGCACCCGTTTCCTGGTGGCCCACGAATGCTCCATCCATCCTACTTATAAAGAAAAGGTCCTCAAGGCTACCGACCTGGGTACCATCACCACCGGCAAGCGGCTGGGCCACCCGGTCCGCAGCCTCAAGACTCCCTTTGCCCGGAACTACGCCAAGGCCGAGTACACCCAGATCTCCGACGAGGAGCTGGAGGCCATGGGCGTGGGCGCGCTGCGCCTGGCGGTGCAGGAGGGCGACGTCCAGCGGGGCACCTTCCTGGCCGGTGAGATCGCCGGTATGGTCAACCGCGAGCAGCCCGCCGCCGAGATCATCCGGGAAATCTTCACCGAGGCCGAGCAGGTCCTCCAGGGAGCGACGAAATGGGTCAGATAGCCTTTGTATTTCCCGGCCAGGGCGCGCAGCACCCCGGCATGGGCCAGTCTCTCTATGAGACCTTTCCCGCGGCCAAGGCCGTGATGGACCGGTGCGAGGCCCTGCGCCCCGGCACGCTGGAGCAGTGCTTCTCCGGCACCCTGGAGACCCTCACCGAGACGGTCAACACCCAGCCGTGTATGCTGGCTGTGGAGCTGGCCGCCGCCGCGGCTCTGGAGGACCTGGGCGTGAAGCCCGCCTTTGCCGCCGGCTTCTCCCTGGGCGAGATCGCGGCCCTGGCTTGCGCCGGCGCCGCCACCGTGGAGGATGCTTTTTCCATCGTCTGCCGCCGGGCCGCGCTGATGCAGCAGGCCTCCGAGGCCGCCGACAGCGCCATGGCCGCCGTTTTGAAGCTCTCCAACGAGCAGGTGGAGGCCCTGGCCGCCCCCTTTGCCCATGTCTGGCCGGTGAACTACAACTGCCCCGGCCAAGTGACCGTGGCCGGCTTTGCCGATGAGCTGAAGGAATTTTTGGCCCGGGTTAAGGCAGCCGGAGGCCGCGGTGTACCGCTGAAGGTCCGGGGCGGCTTCCACTCTCCGCTGATGGAGTCCGCCGCCCAGGGGCTGCGGGAAGTGCTGGCTGGCTTTGAACTGACCGCGCCGGCTATCCCCCTCTACTCTAACTATACGGGCCTTCCCTACGAGGCCGCGGCCCTGAAAGAGAATCTTGCCAACCAGGTCTCCCATCCCGTGCGGTGGGAGGCTGCGGTGCGCCATATGATCGCCCAGGGCGCCGACACGTTTGTCGAGGTCGGCCCGGGCAACACCCTCTGCGGCCTCATCGGCCGCATCGACGCCGGCGTCAGGACGCTGGCCGTGGAGACGGCGGAGCAGCTTTCCGCCGCCGTGAAGGAGATTGAGCCATGCTGAAAGACCAAACTGCCATCGTCACCGGCGGCAGCCGCGGCATCGGCCGGGCCATCTGCCTGGAGCTGGCGCGGCAGGGCGCCGACATCGCCCTGGTCTACGCCGGCAACACCGCCGCCGCGGAAGAGACCGCCGAGGCCTGCCGGGCGCTGGGCGTGAAGGCCCAGTGCTACCAGTGCGACGTGGCCGATTTTGAAGCCGTCAAGGCCGTTGTCGCCCAGATCAAGGCCGACTTTGGCGGCGTGCAGATTCTCGTCAACAACGCCGGCGTCACCCGGGACGGCCTGCTGGCCGCCATGAAGCAATCGGACTTCGACGCCGTCATCGACACCAACCTCAAGGGCGCCTTCCACTTCATCCGCCACGTGACGCCGATCATGATGCGGGCCCGGTTTGGCCGCATCGTCAACATCAGCTCCGTCTCGGGCCTGATGGGCAACGCCGGCCAGGCCAACTACTCCGCCTCCAAGGCGGGCGTCATCGGCCTTACCAAGGCCACCGCCCGGGAGCTGGCGGCGCGGAACGTCACCTGCAACGCCGTGGCCCCCGGCTTCATCGCCACGGATATGACCCGCGCCCTGGTGGAGAAAAACCAGGACGCCATCACGGCCTCCATCCCGCTGGGACGGGTGGGCGCGCCGGAGGACGTGGCCCAGGCCGTGTCCTTCCTGGTGAGCCCCGCCGCCGCGTATATCACCGGCGAGGTGCTGCGGGTGGACGGCGGCATGGCCATGTGAAGACCCTTTTTCGGCCCATCGGGCCGGACGCACTTCCCGGGAACAGTCTCGGCGCGGCCCTGTGCCCGTCGGACCGTTCCCGGCCACAATTAGGAGGAACACTATGACCGAGCGCAGAGTCGTTGTCACCGGCATGGGCTGTGTTACCCCGCTGGGCAACGACCTTCCGACCTTTTGGGCCAACCTGATCGCCGGCAAAAACGGCATCGGCCCCATCACCAAGTTCGACACCACCGACTTCAAGGCCAAGCTGGCCGCAGAAGTGCGGGATTTTGACCCCAAGCTCTATATGGAAAAGCCGCAGATCCTCCACTCCGACCTCTACGCCCAGCTGGCCATGGCCGCTGCGGTCCAGGCCATGGAGGACAGCGGCCTTCAGGGCACCCTGCCCGGGGAGCGCATCGGCGTGTATGTGGGCAGCGGCATCGGCGGCATCCAGACCTTCGAGGCGGAACACGCCAAGCTGATGAACAAGGGCCCCCGCCGGGTCAGTGCCTACTTTATCCCCATGATGATCGCCAACATCGCCTCCAGCATGATCGCCATCCGCTACGGCTGCATGGGTCCCGCCATGCCGGCAGTGACGGCCTGCGCCTCCGGCTCCAATGCCATCGGCGAGGCCCTGCGGGTGATCCGCCACGGCTATGCCGACGCCATGATCTGCGGCGGCGCCGAGGCCACGGTGACGCCCCTGGCGGCGGCTGGCTTCTGCAATATGCAGGCCCTGTCCACTTCCGAGGACCCCGACGCCGCCTCGCTGCCCTTTGACGCCCGCCGCGGCGGCTTCGTCATGGGCGAGGGTTCCGGCATCCTGGTGCTGGAGGAGTACGAACACGCCAAGGCCCGCGGCGCCAAGATCTACGGCGAGGTCTGCGGCTACGGCTCCACCAACGACGCCCACCACATCACCGCCCCCCATCCCGAGGGCGCGGGCGGCGCTCGGGCCATGATGGATGCCCTGCGCGAGGCGGGCTATACCGGCGACGAGCTGGTCTACGTCAACGCCCACGGCACCGGCACCCACCTCAACGACGCCATCGAAACCATGGCCATCAAGAAGGCCTTTGGCGAGGAGAAGGCAAAGGAGCTGCTCATCAGCTCCACCAAGTCCATGACCGGCCATATGCTGGGCGCTGCGGGCGCGGTGGAGGCCATTGCCAGCCTCAAGGCCCTGGAGGAGGGCGTCGTGCCCCCCACCATCAACCTGCTGGAGGCCGACCCGGAGTGCGACCTCAACTACGTCCCCGGCCAGGCCGTCCAGGCCCCCGTCACCCTGGCTCTTTCCAACTCCCTGGGCTTCGGCGGCCATAACGCCTGCCTGACCTTCCGAAAGCTGTGAGGTATGCCTATGTATGAACAAGAAATCCGAACCTACGCCGGCCTGATGGACGAGCTGCAGCTCACCGGCCTGGAGGTGGAGGCCGAGGGCGTCCGCTTCCGGCTGGAGCGGATGGGCGCGCCCGCCGCGCCGGTGGTCGTGTCCGCGCCCGCTGCGGCAGCCGCTCCCGCGGCGGCCAAGGCCGAGGCCGACAGCGACGTGGTGGAAGTCACCTCCCCGATGGTGGGCGTCTTCTACAGCGCCCCGGCGGAAAACGCTGAGCCCTACGTCACTGTGGGCAGCAAGGTCAAAAAGGGCGACGTCCTGTGCATCATCGAGGCCATGAAGCTGATGAACGAGATCACTGCCGAGTGCGACGGCACCATCGTGGACATCGGCGCCGGCAACAACCAGGTGGTGGACTACGGCCACGTGCTGTTCCGCATCAGAAAGGAGCGGCCATGAACCAGGAAGAGCTGAAAAAAATCCTGCCCCATCGGGACAATATGCTCCTGATCGACGAATGCGAGCTGGTGGACGGCGAGGCCCACGGCCAGTGCCACATCCGGCCCGACCAGTGGTTCCTCCAGGGCCACTTCCCGGGCCACCCGGTGGTCCCCGGCGTCATCCTCTGCGAGATGCTGGCCCAGACCTCCTGCGTCCTTTTGAAGGAGGACATCCAGCCCGGCCAGCTCTCGCTGTTCACCAGCCTGGACAAGGTGCGCTTCAAGCACCCGGTCTACCCCGGCGATACCCTGGAGACCCGGGTGCGCCTGACCCGCCAGAAAAAGCCCTTCTACTTCGCCGAGGGCGAGGGCTACGTCAACGGGAAGCTCTGCGTCAAGGCGGAGTTCTCCTTCGCGATTACAGGAGTGTAAGCCGTGTTTTCGAAAATTCTCATTGCCAACCGGGGCGAGGTGGCGGTGCGGATCATCCGCAGCTGTAAGGAGATGGGCATCGCCACGGTGGCGGTCTATTCCCAGGCCGACGCCGAGGCCCTCCACGTGGCCCTGGCCGACCAGAGCTTCTGCATCGGCGGCAACGACGCCGCCGACAGCTACCTGAACCAGGACCGCATTCTCAGCGCCGCCCTGGTCTCCGGCGCCCAGGCCATCCACCCGGGCTACGGCTTCCTCTCGGAAAACGCCGAGTTTGCCGCCCGGTGCCTCCAGAACGGCATCGCCTTCATCGGCCCCGCTGTGGAGACCATGCACCGGCTCAGTGACAAGGACCGAATCAAGACCCTGATGGCCGACGCGGGCCTCCCCGTGATTCCTGGTACCGAGGTCCTCTCCAGCGTGCGGGAGGCCAAAAAGGCCGCCCGGGAGATCGGCTACCCGGTGATGCTCAAGGCCCGGTCCGGCGGCGGCGGGCGGGGAATCCGCCTGGTCACGTCCGAGGCCGAAATGGAGCAGAACTATACCTCCGCCGTGGCGGAGGGCCGCGCCGCCTTTGGCGACGGCGCCGTGTACCTGGAGAAGTACGTCCACCCGGCCAAGCACATCGAGGTGCAGATCATCGCCGACGAGCAGGGCCACGTGGTGTGCCTGGGGGAGCGGGACTGCTCTGTCCAGCGCAAGCACCAGAAGCTCATCGAGGAGTCGCCCTCCCCGGTGGTGACGGACGCCATGCGCAAGACCCTGATGGAGCAGGTGGCCCGGGCCGTCAAGACCGTGGGCTACTGCGGCATCGGCACGCTGGAGTTCCTGCTGGATCAGCAGAGCGGCCACGCCTACTTTATGGAGATGAACGTCCGGCTCCAGGTGGAGCATCCCGTCACCGAGATGCTGACCGGAATCGACCTGGTCAAGTGGCAGATCCGCGTGGCCGCCGGCGTGCCCCTGGGCTTCACCCAGGACGACGTGCGCTTCACCGGCGCGGCCATGGAGTGTCGCGTCAACGCCCTGCGCCCCGGCAAGGTCTCCTTCCTCCACGTCCCCGGCGGCCCCAACGTCCGCTTCGACACCTTTATGGTAACGGGCTGTCAGATCTCGCCGTACTACGATTCCATGATCGGCAAGCTGATCGTCTCCGCCTCCACCCGGGAAGAGGCCCTGCGGAAGATGCAGGCGGCGCTGTGCGAGCTGGTGATCCAGGACGTGGACAACAACATTGAAGAGCAGATCGATCTCATCACCCGCAAGGAGTTTGTCGCGGGCACGTATGATCTGGATTTTGTGAAATGAGGTGAGCCCTGATGCAGCTTCCGCAGTTTTTAAAGCCGAAAAATGAGCTGGAGGCCGGCGGTCGCCAGTCGGTTCCCGTCCACCGCGACGAGAACGAGATGACCAAGCAGTGCCCCAACTGCCGCCGCCAGGTGCCGCTGAGCCTTCTGTGGAGCCAGCACAACACCTGCTCCTGCGGCTACCACTTCCGCATGAACGCCCGGCAGCGGGTCAACTTCCTGGCCGACGAAGGCACCTTCCAGGAGCTGGACCGGGAGCTGGTGGGCACCGACGTGCTGGAGTTCCCCGGGTACCCGGCCAAGCTGGAGACCACCCGCAGCGCCACCGGCGAGATCGAGGCCGTCCTGTGCGGGACGGCGGAGATCGCGGGGGAGCGCTGCTGCCTCTTCGTCATGGACCCGTACTTTATGATGGGCTCCATGGGCTGGGCCGTGGGCGAGAAGATCACCCGCCTCTTTGAGTACGCCACCGAGCAGCGGCTGAGCGTGGTGGGCTGCACCGTCTCTGGCGGCGCCCGGATGCAGGAGGGCCTGGTCTCCCTGATGCAGATGGCCAAGACCAGCGCCGCCCTCCGTCGCCACGCTGACGCCGGGCTCTTCTATCTGGTGCTGCTGACCGACCCCACCACCGGCGGTGTCATGGCTTCCTTCGCCATGGACGGCGACGTGATTCTGGCCGAGCCCGGCGCCACCATCGGCTTTGCCGGGGCGCGGGTCATCGAGCAGACCGTGCGGAAAAAGCTGCCCCAGGGCTTTCAGAAGGCCGAATTCCTGCTGGAACACGGCTTTGTGGACGCCGTAGTGCCCCGGAAGGAGCAGCGGGAGACCATCTCGCTGCTGCTGAGTCTCCATAAAGGAGGTGGCCTCTGATGGCGGGAAAAACCAGCTATGAGCGGGTCAAGGCGGCCCGCAGCGCGGACCGTCCCACGGGCCTGGACTATGTCAATTTTATCTTCACCGACTTTGTGGAGCTCCACGGAGACCGGCGCTTCGGTGACGACCCGGCCATCGTCGGCGGAATTGCCCGGTTGGGCGGCCGCCCGGTGACGGTCATCGCCATCGAGAAGGGCCGCACTACACGGGACCGCATGGCCCGGAACTTCGGTATGCCCCACCCCGAGGGCTACCGCAAGGCCCTGCGGCTGATGCAGCAGGCCGAGAAGTTCCACCGGCCCGTCATCTGCTTTGTGGATACCGCCGGCGCCTACTGCGGAATCGGCGCCGAGGAGCGGGGCCAGGGCCAGGCCATCGCCGAGAACCTGGTGGCCATGTCCGGCCTCAAGACGCCCATCCTCACCGTGCTGATCGGCGAGGGCGGCAGCGGCGGCGCGCTGGCGCTGGCCGTGGCGGACCGCGTCTTTATGCTGGAGAACGCCGTTTATTCGGTGATCTCCCCGGAGGGCTGCGCCAGCATCCTCTGGAAGGACGCTGCCCGGGCCGAGGAGGCCGCCGCCTGCCTGAAGCTGACGGCCCACGACGCTCTTTCCATGGGCATCACCGAGGAAGTGATCCCCGAGGACCAGCTGGGCACCCCCGGCTTCTATGACGACCTGGGCTTCAAGCTCCAGGAGGCGCTCCAGACCCTGGACGCCTTGACGCTGCCGCAGCTGCTGGAAGCCCGCTACGCCCGCTTCCGCAAGATCGGCGAGCCGCAATAAGAACTTTCACCGGGACGGTCCCAACCGCCCCGGTGCTGCTTTTCCGGCCCTCTCGCGCACGCAGTCGCCTTTTCGGAGCACGCAGCGGCGAGTAGACTGTTTGCACCGACAGCTGCCTGTCATTGCCGTAGGGGCGCGCATCGCGCGTCCGCTTGGCCGCCCTGTCTGAGCGCCTTCGCCGAACAGACCCGCCTCTGGCGAGTTCAGGGCGATGTGGACATCGGCCCCAACGTCCCTCGCCACCCGCCGTGCCGGACGGAAATCCCGTCAGATTGGATAGCTATTTTTGTGCATTTCTCGAAAAATAGTCCGGCTAAAGCGCTTAATCTGCCGGTCACGCCGGAAGATTTCACAAATTTCCAGTTTTTCTGTCGCGGACAGTTGACATTGGGAGAAAAACGGATATAATAGTCTTGAACTGAATACGAGCCGCAAAGGTCTGGCAGGAAAAAGCGAATGCTTACCGAAGGAGTAACACTCTCAGGTGTCGATGACGAGACTGCCGGAACCAGGAAACTCTGGAGAATCTCATTTTGAGTGCCGAAGGTGCAAGGTGAAAGCCGAATCTCTCAGGCAAAAGGACAGAGACTGATACCCGCAAGGGGAAGTCCGCGCATTCAAATGGGTCTGGCAGAGTCTGCCGGGCCGTTTTTTTATGAAAATCCACCGAAAGAGGTTGAAGTCATGTATCAGAACAACGCCCATACCATTTGCTTCGTCAAGGATTATGACCCCGAGATCGCGGATTTGATGTTCCAGGAGCTGTACCGGCAGCGGCGGAACATTGAGCTGATCGCCTCGGAGAACATCGCCTCCCCGGCGGTGATCGCCGCCATGGGCACCATCCTCACCAATAAGTACGCCGAGGGCTTGCCGGGCAAGCGGTATTACGGCGGCTGCGAGTACGTGGACGAGATCGAGCGCATCGCCATCCAGCGGACGCTGGACCTCTTCGGTGCGGAGTTCGCCAATGTCCAGCCCCACTCCGGTGCCCAGGCCAACCTGGCCGTGTATGCCGCGCTGCTCCAGCCCGGCGATACCCTCATCGGCATGAACCTGGCCTGCGGCGGCCACCTGACCCATGGCGCGCCGGTGAACCTCTCCGGCAAGATCTACCGCTCCATCGGCTACGGCGTCAATCCCGAGACCGGACGGATCGACTATGACTACCTGGAGGACATGGTCCGCCAGAACAAGCCCAAGCTGCTGGTGGCCGGCGCTTCCGCCTATCCTCGCGCCATCGACTTCAAGACCCTGGGAGAGATCGCCCACAGCCACGGCGCCCTCTTCATGGTGGACATGGCCCACATCGCCGGTCTGGTGGCCGGCGGGATGCACATGAGCCCCATCCCCTATGCCGATATCGTCACCACCACCACCCATAAGACCCTCCGTGGTCCCCGGGGCGGCCTCATCATGGGCAAGGAGGAGTTTGCCAAGAAGATCAACTCCGCCGTCTTCCCCGGCACCCAGGGCGGCCCGCTGATGCACGTCATCGCCGCGAAGGCCATCTGCCTCAAGGAAGCTACTACGCCGGAATTCAAGGCCTATGCCCGCCAGACCGTGGCCAACGCCAAGGCCCTGGCCGATACGCTCCTGGAGCTGGGCATGGACCTGGTCTCCGGCGGCACCGATAACCACCTGATGCTGACCGACCTGCGGAGTCTGGGCGTCACCGGCAAGGAACTCCAGAACCGCCTGGACGAGGTCCATATCACCGTCAATAAAAACGCCATCCCCAACGACCCCCAGAAGCCCAATGTCACCAGCGGCGTCCGGATCGGCACTCCCGCTGCCACCACCCGCGGCATGGTGGAGGAGGATATGCGCGTCATCGGCCGGTGCATCTACCGCGCCGCCACCGACTTTGAAAAGAGCGCCGACGATATCCGCGCCCAGGTGGCAGCCCTCACTGAGAAGTACCCACTGTACGAGTAAAGCCTGTCTATCAATGCCCGCAGGGACACCTGCGGGCATTTGTGCATCCTGAATAGACAACGCCAATCGAACCCTGCCGAAAACTCAAATGCTTTGTGCAAAATTTTACGTAGATTTTTGTTGACAAATGCGGAGAGATTTGGTATCATAACGGAGCGCTCTGAGGGAAACGGTTCAGAGCCACGAACTTCAAAAAAGTTTGAAAAGAACGAAAAAAGTTCTTGACAAACAAAACGAAGTGTGGTATACTGAATAAGCTTACTTGAGCGGCCGGCCAAAATCGCCGGGTGTACCTTGTAAATTAAACAACGTGAACACAAACAGCACCTTGGACAATTTTTAAAAGTTGTTCTTGAATGTCAGAAAATGACGTGCGAGAATAGCCAACGAATTTCTTGAGTAATTGCTAGAGCAAATACTCGATAAAAGATTTTAGAGCTTCGGCTTTAAGATACCATTTTATTGAGAGTTTGATCCTGGCTCAGGACGAACGCTGGCGGCGTGCCTAACACATGCAAGTCGAACGAGAATCCGTGGACGGAGGCTTCGGCCAACTGAAGCGGAGGACAGTGGCGGACGGGTGAGTAACGCGTGAGCAACCTGCCTTTCAGAGGGGGACAACAGTTGGAAACGACTGCTAATACCGCATAATGTGTTTTGGGGGCATCCCCGAAACACCAAAGATTTATCGCTGAAAGATGGGCTCGCGTCTGATTAGATAGTTGGTGAGGTAACGGCTCACCAAGTCGACGATCAGTAGCCGGGTTGAGAGACTGACCGGCCACATTGGGACTGAGATACGGCCCAGA
>DVHE01000019.1 GCA_018712245.1 Candidatus Avoscillospira avicola
GGCCGTACAGGTCGCCGGCAAGTGGTATATCCAATAACAATAGCGCAAAAGGCTGCACCCCCAAAGGTTCTCGGTTTTCTTCGAAAAGCTGTCGAACCTTTTGGAGTGTAAAGTGCGATTTCCGATGCGCAGACAGCCGGAAATCGCGATTTAAAATTTTTTTCGCCGCTGCCTGCGCCCGCAGGCGCGTTTCGGAGCGCAACCGCCGCTTGCGGCGGCTCTTGGCGCGGAGATGCGGCGAAACTCTGCGAGGCTTATTTCCCGCTTCCGGAGGTTTTTTGACACGCTCGCGCCCCTGGGTCGCAATGCGACCCAGGGGCGGCTGCTTGTAAGATCAGGCTATTCGTGCGGGGCGTCGGCCAGCGCGGCGTCGAAGAAGGTGCGCAGGGCCGCCAGGTACCGGGGCGTGTCGGCCATATAGCTCAGGCCGTGGCCCGCGCCGGGGAACTCCAGCAGCGTCTTCTCGCCGCGGCAGGCCCGGTAGGCCGCCTCGGTCATCTCCTTGGGGACGAAGTGGTCCTCCTCGCCGTGGAAGAAGAGAATGGGCCGCGTGGTCTCGGCCACGGCCCGCACCGTGGACCACTGATCCAGTCCGAAGCCGCCCAGCAGGCGGCAGGAGAGGTTCAGAAGCCCCGCCGCCGGCCGGGGCGGCACGTGGTAGTGCCGCCGCATCAAATAGCGGATGATGTCTCCGGGGGAAGTGAAGCCGCAGTCGGCCACGATGCCCCGGACGTTCGCCTCCATGGGCAGGTTGGACGCCATCAGCACCGTGGCGGCGCCCATGGAAACCCCGCCCAGGAAGATGGGCGTCTCCCGCCCCAGCTTCCGGGCCAGGGCCTCGGCCCAGGCCTTGGCGTCGTAGCGCTCCTTGATGCCCATGGTGATAATCCGTCCGCCGGATTTGCCATGGGCCCGCTGGTCGCAGATCAGCAGCGAAAAACCCATGGCGTAGTAGTGCTGCAGCCCGGCGGTCAGGTCGATGACCGGGCTGGAGCGGTAGCCGTGAAAGAGGATGATGGCGCCCCGGGCCGCGGGATTGGGCACCCACAGCCCGGAAAGCCGCAAGCCGTCGAAGCTCTCGATCTCCATCCGCTCCGTGGGCTGGGCCTTGAGCCAGGCGAGCCCCGCCAGGATCGGCTCCCGGTAGTCCCGCCAGCGGGAGGCGTCCAGCGTTTCAGGATTATCATAGGGCTCCACGGCCCGGCGGTAAAAGACGAACAGGAACATGCCCACACTGGTGAGCGCCAGCGCCAGGAGCAATCCCAGCGCAATCCAAACAAACAGCAAACTCGCGTTCCTCCGATCACTCCACAGATTTGAGGCTCTCGGCCATGTCGATCTTGTCGATCTTCCGCATCACCAACGCGTCCGCCACCAGGGTGATGAGGATGGTCAGGGCCAGGGCCAGGAGATAGCTCCACGGGGAGATCCGCACCCGGAAGGAGACCATATCCACCTGGATGCGCTCCATGACGAACCGGTGCAGCCAGATGCCCACGGGGATACCCGCCACGCAGCCCAGGCAGGTGAGGATCAGCCCCTCCCGGAAGACGTAGCTGTAGGTCTCCCACTGGTAGAAGCCCAAAACCTTGATGGTGGCGATCTCCCGCACCCGCTCAGTGATGTTGATGTTGATGAGGTTATAGCTGACCACGAAGCTCAGCGCCAGCGCGCAGCCCACCACCAGGGCGATGACGGCGTTGAGGCTCTCCATGGTGTCCGCGATCATGTTCTGGAAGTCCCGGGAGAGGGAGACGTTGGACACGTGGCTGCGCTGGTTGAGCCGCGCCGCTACGGCGGAGACCGCCTCGCTCTCGGTGCTGGCGTAGGCGGTGGAATAGGCGGGCGCCTTTCCCATGTAGGTCTCAAAGCCCCGGCCGGTCAGGAGGATGTAGTGGTTGACGTAGTTTTCAAACACGCCCGTGACCGGAATCTCCACCACGGTGCCGTCGCCCAGCTCCACCGTCAGGCTGTCGCCCACCGAAATGCCCGCGAGGCGCAGGAGCTTGTCGCTGACCACCGCGCCGTCCCCCTCGGGCCAGGCCACGCTCCGGCCGTTGTGGGACAGGCCGAAGAGGGAGGTGATGTCGGCGTCGTCCGACGCCACCACCGAGACGCTGCTGACGCCGTTTTGGGTGAAGACATCCACGGTCTCCACCGCGGCGAAGGCCAGATGGGAGAGGTCCTGGGCCGTCTCTTCCCGGAAAGTCTCCTGCTGCTCCGCAGTCTGATCCTGGTCAAAGGTGATGGTGTAGTCGTAGAGCGTGATGGCGCTGTACTGATCCTCCGCCACATTGGCCACGGAATCCCGGAGGCCCAGGCCGGCCAGCAGCAGGGCCAGGCAGCCGCCCACGCCCAGGAGCATCATCACCAGCCGCTTTTTATAGCGGAAGACGTTGCGGGCCGAGACCTTCTGCAGGAAGCTCATCCGCCGCCACAGGACTGTCACCCGCTCCAGGAAGATGCGCTTGCCGGCCTTGGGCGCCTTGGGCCGCATCAAAATGGCAGGCATCTTGCGCATTTCGCTGTAGGCGGCGGCCAATGCCGCGCCCACGGAGCAGAGAAGCGCCACCGCCAGGGACACCAGCCCCAGCACCGGGTCAAAGACGTAGGTGATCTCGCCGAAGCGGTAAATGATCTGATAGGCGTGCCAGATGACCAGGGGGAAGAGCCACGACCCCAGACCGAAGCCCAGCAGGCTGCCGCTGACGGCGGCCAGGCCGGCGTAGAAGATGTACCGGCCCACGATCTTCTGGTCGCTGTAGCCCAGAGCCTTGAGGGTGCCGTTCTCGGTGCGCTGCTCTTCCACCATCCGCGTCATGGTGGAGGAGCAGACCAGCGCCGCCACCAGGAAGAAGAAGACCGGGAAGATGGCGGCCAGCCCCTCGACAATGGAGGTGTCGCTGTCGAAGTTGGCGTAGCCGGTGTTGGTGGTGCGGGGCAGCGCGTAGTAGGAGGGGTCGCGGAGATTGTCCAGCTCCGCCTCGCCGTCCTGGAGCTCCACCAGAGCGTCGTCCAGCTCCTGTTTGGCGTCGGCCAGCTCCTGCTCCGCCTCCAGCTTGCCCTCCTCGTAGTCTTTCAGGCCGTCCTTGTACTCGGCCCAGCCGTCGTCCAGCTCCTTGCGGGCGTCGGCCAGCTCCTGCTCGCCCTCGGCCAGGGCGTCCTCGTAGCCGCTCTTGTAGTCCGCTTCGCCCTGGGTGAGGTCGGCGTAGGCGTCGTCCAGCTCTTGCTTGCCGTCCGCCAGCTCCTGCTTGGCATCGGCCAGCTCCTTGACGCCGTCGTTGTACGCCTGGAGGCCCTCATTATATTCCTTCCAGCCGTCGTCCAGCTCCTGCCGGGCCTTGTCCAGCTCCTCTTTGCCGCGCTCCACGGCTACCTGGTAGCCCTCGTCATAGGCGGCTTCGCCGCGCTGGAGGGTGGCGTAGGCCTCGTCCAGCTGGGCCTTGCTGGCGTCCAGCTCCGCCTTGGCGGCCTCTGCCGCCTCCACCTGGGTCTGATAGGCTTCGTAGGCACTGTTATACTGCGCCCAGGCGGCTTCCAGCGCCTCACCGGTCAGGGCGCCGCTGGCCTCTGCCTGCTCGAGCTCGGTGCGCTCATCCTCCAGCTGGGCGCCGTAGGCATCCAGCTGGGCCTTGCCCGCCTCGTACTCCGCCAGACCCGCCTCGTACTGGGCAAGGCCTTCGCGGTACTGGCTCCAGCCGATGTCCAGCTCCCGGCGGGCCTCGGCCATCTCTTCATTGCTCAGGGGATTTTCCACCAGTTTTTCATACGTCTCCAGGCCCTCGGCATATTCGGCCTCGCCGTCGTCCAGCTCCTGCTTGGCCTTGTCCAGCTCGACCTTGGCGTCGTCCAGCTTCGGCTGGTTCTCCGCCACGGCGTCCTCATACTCCTGGAGGCCGTCGTTATATTCCCGGAGGCCGTCATAGTACGCGGCCCAGCCGTCGTCCAGCTCCTGGCGGGCGTCGGCCAGCTCCTCGTTGCTCAGCGGGTCCTCCCGCAGGGCCTCCAGAGTCTCCACGCCCTCGGCGTAGTCGGCCTCGCCGTCCTGGAGTTCTTGCAGCGCGTCGGAAAGCTCCTGCTTGCCGTCAGAAAGCTCCTGCTCCGCCTCCAGCTTGCCGTCTTCATATTCCTGGAGGCCGTCCTCATATTCGGCCCAGCCGTCGGAAAGCTCCGCCTCGGCGTCGGAGATCAGCTCCGCCTGCCGCAGCGCACCCCGCAGCGCCACCTGGTCCTTCAGCGGCGTCTCCCACTGGTCAGAGCGCGCTTCGTAGGCGTCGGTGAAGGCGTCGGCATTCTCGTCCAGCTTCACGTAGATGGCGGAATAGTACGCCGCGTCGTAGCCCGCAGCGGGCAGGAACAGGAAGGCGGCCACGCTGCCGTCTCCCAGAGCCGTGGAGCCCCGCTGGCTGTTTAAGTACTGCGGGCTGTTGCACAGGCCCACCAGGGTGTAGCTCTGCTGGGAGAAGGCCGCGTCCTCGTCGTCGTTCTCCACCTGGAACACCGTACCCAGGTCCGCCTCGGTGAAGAAGCGGTCGTCGCCCAGGCACTCGTTGGCCGCCTGGGGCATCCGCCCGGCGGACAGCACCACCTGGTTGATCTCGTCCAGCAGCTGGTGGGTGGAGAACACCACCTGCTGCTCCCGGCAGGTGGTCAGCAGGTCCTCGTTGAGGGAGCCCTCCGCCGCCGCGATCCCGTCCAGGCCCGCGAAATAGGCCACGTCCTCCCCGGTGAAGCCCAGGGTGGAGCGCAGCTCAAAGTCAAAAAAGTTGGTCTCGCGGAGGTAATCCGCGCCGGTCTTGGCCATGGCGGGGCGCGCCAGCCGCAGGCCGGTGAAAAACCCGACGCCCAGGGCCACGATGGCCAAAATGGCCAGAAACCGCCCCAGGGTTTTGAAAAGTCCCCGCCGGTTGTTCTTGCCCCAGGCAGAACCCCTGATCACCATTCGATCTCCTCCACCGGTATCACATGGTCGTTTTTCTTCACAGAGCTGATGGTGCCGGAGCGCACCCGGATGACCCGGTCCGCCATGGCCGTCAGCGCGGAGTTGTGGGTGATGATGACCACCGTCATGCCCTGCTCCCGGCTCTGATCCTGGAGGAGCTTCAAGACCTCCTTGCCGGTGTTGTAGTCCAGGGCGCCGGTGGGCTCATCGCAGAGGAGCAGCTTCGGGTTCTTGGCCAAGGCCCGGGCGATGGCGACCCGCTGCTGCTCGCCGCCGGAGAGCTGGGCCGGGAAGTTGTTGAGCCGCTCCCCCAGGCCCACCTTGGTGAGGACCTCCGCGGCGGGCTGGGAGGTCTTGATGATCTGCGCCGCCAGCTCCACGTTCTCCAGGGCGGTGAGGTTGGGAATCAGATTGTAGAACTGGAAGACGAAGCCCACCTCTTCCCGCCGGTACTGGGCCAGGCGGCGGCCCCGGTAGGCCGAGACCTCGTTGCCCTCCAGAAAGACCTTGCCGGAGGTGAGGGTGTCCATGCCGCCGAGAATGTTGAGGAGCGTGGTCTTACCGGCGCCGGACTGGCCGACGATCACGGCGATCTCGCCCTTGTCGATGGTAAAGGAGGCGTCGCGCAGGGCCTGCACCTGCGCCTCCCCGGAGCCGTAGGTCTTACAGACGTGTTCCAGTCTCACAAATCCTTCCATCGTGCGCCCTCCTAGCTGCGATTGCTTCAGTATCCTCATTATATCGCAACACCCGCTCCCAATTGCGAAGACTTTGTGAACATTCCCCAATTCCCGTCCGGGCTGATTGTTTTTTCCCGGCCCAGGGGCTATACTGAAGGAAACTGCAAGGAGGAAAACTGCATGGAACTCGCGGAACGCTTTTTGAAACTGGTCTCATTCGACACCACCTCGGACGAGGCGGCGGATTGCTGCCCCTCCACACCCAATCAGCTGGCCCTGGCCCGGGAGATCGTGGCCCAGATGCGGGCCATGGGCATCGCCGACGCCCACGTGGACCAAGACGGCTACGTCTACGGCACGGTGCCCGCCACCGCCCCCGGCCCGGTGATCGGCCTGATCGCCCACATGGACACCGCACCCGACGCCCCCGGCGCAGGCATCCGCGCCCGGATCACCGCGCCCTACGACGGCGGCGACGTGGTTTTGAACGAGGCTCTGGACCTGCGCCTCTCGCCCCGGGACTACCCGGTCCTGGAGCGCCACGTGGGCAAGCGCCTGATCGTCACCGACGGCACCACCCTGCTGGGCGCCGACGACAAGGCCGGCGTGGCCGAGATTTTGGAGTGTGCCCGGCGGCTGCTTTCTAGCGGCGCGCCCCACGGCGCGGTGCGCATCGGCTTCACCCCCGACGAGGAGATTGGCCGGGGCGCGGACCGCTTCGACGTCGCCGCCTTCGCCGCGGACTACGCCTACACCGTGGACGGCGGCGCCCTGGGCGAGATCGAATACGAGAACTTCAACGGCGCCGCCGCCACCGTCACCCTCCGGGGCAAGAGCATCCACCCCGGCTCCGCCCGGGGCAAGCTGGTCAACGCCGCCCACCTGGCCATGGAGTTCCATCAGCTGCTGCCGGCGCTGGAGGTCCCCGCCGCCACCGACGGCTACCAGGGCTTTTACCATCTGACCCACATGGAGGGCCAGGTGGAGGAGGCCACGCTCTCCTATATCATCCGCGACCACGACGCAGCCAAGTTCCAGGCCCGATGCGCCTTCTTTGAGACCGCCGCCGCGTTCCTCAATGAAAAGTACGGCCTCGGCACGGCCACCGCCGAGGTGGTGGAGAGCTACCGGAACATGAAGGAGCAAATTCTCCCCCATATGGAGATCATCGAGCGGGCCCAGGCCGCCATGGAGGCCTGCGGCGTCACGCCCCGGGTCGTGCCCATCCGGGGCGGCACCGACGGGGCGCGCCTCTCCTACATGGGCCTGCCGTGCCCCAACCTCTGCACCGGCGGCGAGAACTTCCACGGCCGCTTTGAGTTCATTCCCCTGGAGGACATGGAGAAGGTCGCGGACATCCTGGAGCGCATCGTCCTGGACGCCTGTCCGTAGGACACCTATTCACTATTCACTTTTCACTATTCACTAAGCTCGCCCCTTTCCCCGCCGTACCCTCCACAGCAGGCCGCTGACGCGACACGGACGCGCGATGCGCGTTATCTACGCCAGAGTCGCCGCCCGGCGCGTCCAGCCAATCACTCAAACATCGCAGCCGGGCGGGCGACCATAAAGGCCGCCCCTACGGCACGACGGCGATATTTGTGCGTAAAAGCTGCCGTGTGCAAGATCTAACCCCTGTTCCGGGGCAGTCCGTGCGGCTTTAGAGAAACGTTGTGTAGCCGTAACGGCTGTCCGATTCCACTGTCCCGCGCGAAGCCGGGAAGGGGCAAGCAGTATGGGGCGGGACGGCCCGGTGGACAGCAACGGCTTACGCGATGCCTCTCCTTGGGATGCACGCCGCGCAGCCTCATGGGAGTCCGGGGGCCGCAGCCCCCGGCGCGTTTTGGGGACTTTTCCGCGGTGAAAAGTCCCCCGCCGGAGGCAGCCAAGACGCGATGTCGGAGCGCCTGCGGCGAACGGCCCCGCCTGCGGTGAGTTTGGGCCGATGAAGGCATCGGCCCCTACGGGGACACCTCACCAGCGGAGCTGGATGGAGAATTCTACGGGGCTACGCCCCTAGGAATCTCGGCTTGCGCCGACATTCCAAGAATTCTTCAATCCGTCGCGCTTCGCGCGCCACCTCTCCTCAAGGAGAGGCTTGGGGTGCAGCGGTACAAACAGCCTCCGCAGCCACCGTATCCTCCACGAAAGGCCGCTTGCGCGGCACGGACGCGCAATGCGCGCCCCTACGGTCGAATCGTGGGTCGGTGCGGGTGATGCAGGCACGCGGGAGCGCAGAACGGCGGGCGGCTGATAGCCGCCCCTACAGTGGAAACGCAGGTTGTCAAGTTGCCGCAACCGCTCCGTAGGGGCCGATGCCCACATCGGCCCGCCCCCACCGGAGGCGGGTCTGTTTCCCGCAATCGCTCCGGCGGCATAGCGCAAATCGGAACCACCCTTGTCAAGTTTTCCCCCTTGACAAGCGGGCGGGGAGCTTGTATAATAGCCAAGCTGTCAAGTAATTCCCCTTGAAAGGCAGGGTCCGCCATGAAGCACAACGCCCTGGAAATGTCCCTGCTGCTGGACTACTACGGAGAACTCTTGACCGAGAAGCAGCGCACCTGCTTCGACCTCTACTACAATCAGGATCTCTCCCTGGGGGAAATCGCCCAGGAGGCAGGGATCTCCCGCCAGGCCGTCCACGACATCCTCGCCCGGGCGGAAGGCGCCATGGAATCCATGGAGGAAAAGATCGGCTGCGTGGCCCGGGCCCGGCGGCAGCAGCAGGCGCTGGAGCAGATCTCCGCCGCCGCTGCTGCGCTCCTGGAGCAGCCCCAGGCGAAACCCCTGGCAGAGGCCATCCTGGCCGCCGCCGCAACCATAAAGGAGTAACACATGGCATTTGAAGGTTTGACCGAAAAAATCTCCGCTGCCTTCCAAAAGCTCCGGGGCAAGGGCCGCCTCACCGAGGCCGACGTCAAGGCCGCCATGCGGGAAATCCGCCTGGCGCTCCTGGAAGCAGACGTCAGCTACAAGGTCGTCAAGGACTTTATCTCCAAGGTCTCGGCGCGGGCCGTCGGCAGCGACGTCCTCGAGAGCCTGACCCCGGCCCAGATGATCGTCAAGATCGTCAACGAAGAGCTGACCGCCCTGATGGGCAGCGAAAACCAAAAGCTCCGCATGGCCTCCCAGCCGCCGACCATCGTGATGCTGGTGGGCCTCCAGGGCGCCGGCAAGACCACCAACGGCGCCAAGCTGGCCGGCCTCTTCAAAAAGCAGGGCCGCCGCCCGCTGCTGGTGGCCTGCGACATCTACCGCCCCGCCGCCATCAAGCAGCTGCAGGTGGTGGGTGAAAAGCTGGATATCCCCGTCTTCGAGATGGGCAAGACCAATCCCGTAGACATCGCCAAGGCCGCCGTGGCCCACGCCGTCCGCCACGGCAACGACATGGTCTTCCTGGACACCGCCGGACGGCTCCACGTGGACGAGGCGCTGATGGACGAGCTGAAAGCCGTCAAAGCCGCCGTCAAGCCCACTGAGATCCTCCTGGTGGTGGACGCCATGACCGGCCAGGACGCCGTCAACGCCGCCCAGACCTTCAACGAGTGGCTGGACATCGACGGCGTGATGCTCTCCAAGCTGGACGGCGACGCCCGGGGCGGCGCGGCCCTCTCGGTCAAGGCCGTCACCGGCAAGCCCATCAAGTTCATCGGCACCGGCGAAAAGCTCGACAGCATCGAGCCCTTCCACCCGGGCCGCATGGCTTCGCGGATTCTCGGCATGGGCGACGTGCTGACGCTGATCGAAAAGGCCGAGCAGGCCTTCGACCAGAAAAAGGCCGCCGAGCTGGAGCAGAAGCTCCGCAGCAATAAATTCACCCTCCAGGACTTCTACGACCAGCTGATCCAGCTCAAAAACATGGGCGATCTCCAGGACGTGCTGGGGATGATGCCGGGCGTCAACGCCTCTGCCCTGAAAAACGCCACCGTGGACGAGAAGGCCATGGCCCGCACCGAGGCCATCATCCAGTCCATGACCCCCTACGAGCGGGAAAATCCCGCCTGCCTCAACCACAGCCGCAAGCGGCGCATCGCCGCCGGCTCCGGCGTCAAGGTGGAGGACGTCAACAAGCTCCTCAAGCAGTTCGACGTGATGAACAACATGATCCGCCAGTTCTCCGGCCCCGGCGCGGCCAAGAAGATGAAGCGCCTCAAGCGCATGGGCGGCGGCTTCCCCGGCCTGCCCGGACTGTAACGCAAGCTGCGTATCACTTGATACCCGCTATAGATGATTGAAAAAATTTGGAGGTGAACCCGAAATGGTCAAGATCAGACTGAGAAGAATGGGTGCAAAGAAGAACCCTTACTACAGAATCGTTGTTGCTGATTCCCGCAGCCCCCGCGACGGCCGCTGCATCGAGGAGATCGGCTCCTATGATCCCCTGAGCAACCCCGCCACCATCCAGGTGGACGCCGAGAAGGCCCAGACCTGGATCAAGAACGGCGCCCAGCCCACCGACACCGTGAGAGCGCTTCTGAAGAAGGCGAACGTACTGTAAGTCTTACGAAGGAGTGAGACGATGAAAGAACTTTTGCTGTATGTGGCAAAAAATCTGGTTGACGACCCTGACGCCGTCACCGTCCGGGAAATCCCCGGCGAGACGACGGTGCTGGAGCTGCGGGTGGCCCCCGCGGACATGGGCAAGGTCATTGGCCGCCAGGGCCGCATTGCCAAGGAAATCCGGACCATCGTGAAATCTGTGGCCCAGAGAGACGGGCAAAAGGTCTCTGTGGAAATCGTCGACTGACGGAAAATGCGCTGCCTGGCAGCGCATTTTTTGATATCTCGGCCGCCGGAGCGCCCGCGGCACACGCACCGAGCCGCGTCTTCCCAGTCGGGGCGGCTATCAGCCGCCCGTGACCCGCGACGTCTGCGCGTCTGCGGCACGCGCACCAGCCCAAGCCTCCCCTAACGCCCGAAGGGCTTTAGGGGAGGTGGCAGGCCGAAGGCCTGACGGAGGGGTAGTCGTAGATAACGCGCATCGCGCGTCCGCCTGGCCGCGCCGCCTGACCACTCCCGCCGAACGCACCGGCCAAAGGCTCCCCCCTTGAGGAGAGGTGCAGACGGTAGGCCCCCCCAGTGGCCGGGGCAGTGGATGCACATCGGCAGCTTTTCCCCGGCCTCCGGCGGGGGACTTTTCACCGCGGAAAAGTCCCCAAAACGCGCCGGGGGCTGCGGCCCCCGGTCCCCCGTTGGGCCCCGCGGCGTGCATCCCAAGGAGCGGCATCGCCCAGGCCGTTGCGCTCCACCAGGCTGTCCCGTCCCATACTGCCTGCCCCTTCCCGGCTTCGCGCAGGCCAGTAGAATCGGATTGCCGTTACGGCTACACAACGCTTCTCTAAGGCCGCACCAGCTGCCCCGGAACAGGGGTAAGACATTGCACACGGCAGTTTTTGTGCATGATTTTCCCGTTTTCGCCGTAGGGGCGGCTATTAGCCGCCCGTGACCCGCGACGTCTGCGCGTCTGCGGCACGCGCACCAGCCAAAGGCTCCCCTGTGTAAGGGGCCCGCAAGGGAGCGCCGCCAGCGGCGGAAGAAGCGACCGCAGCGGTTGGGCAGCCGCTTGCCTTGGCGGACCGCAACGCGGGCCGGGAAGGCTTAGCGGCAACCCGGAGCTGTCATGCCAACGGCATGACTGAGGGGTTGACCTGTGCGTCCTCATGCAGTGGACTACACCCCCTCCGTCACGGCTTCACCGCACCTTCCACGAGAGGCCGCTGCGCGGCCCGGACGCGCAATGCGCGTTATCTACGGGTTGTATAAAAGCAACGGACTGCCGCGGCAGACGCCGCTGCCGTAAAATGCCGTGCCCGGGCTTCGGGCGGCTGATAGCCGCCCCTACGGACGCGCCTTCGGCCCACACCGCCACTTCCATTTCCCAAGGAGGCAACCATGGATAACTACTTTGAGCCCCAGCTGGACAAGCAGGCCCTGCTGGGCGTCACCGCCCTGGGCCTGGCCCACATGGGCGACTGCGTCTTCGAGCTGCTGGTGCGCACCTGGCTGGTGGCCCACGGCGGCTCCAGGGTCAAGGACCTCCACCGGGCCACGGTGGCCCACGTCGCCGCCCCGGCCCAGGCCGCCCAGATGGACCGGATGCTCCCGCTGCTGACCGAGGCGGAGCAGGACATCTACCGCCGGGGCCGCAACGCCCACGTTCACGCCGTCCCCAAGGGCGCTACCCCCCAGCAGTACGCCAAGGCCACGGGGCTGGAGTGCCTCTTCGGGGCGCTGTACCTCTCCGGCCAGCGGGACCGGATCAACGAACTCTTCTGCCTGACCCTGGAGGAGAATGCCCATGCCCTTTGACGCGCTCTTTCTCTCCGCCCTGACGGCGGAGCTGACGCCCACGCTGCTGGGCGCCCGGATCGACAAAATCCAGATGCCCGCCCGGGACCAGGTGGTGCTGCAATTCCGCGGCCCCGGCGGCGGCGGACGGCTGCTGCTCTCGGCGGCGCCGGGCAGCCCCCGGCTCCACCTGACCGCCATTCCCCTGCCCAACCCGGCCCAGCCGCCCATGTTCTGTATGCTGCTGCGCAAGCACCTCTCCGGCGGACGCATCATGGCCCTGACCCAGCCGCCCATGGAGCGGCTGGTGGACCTCCGGCTGGAGTGCCTGGATGAGCTGGGCGAGCCGACGGAGAAGCACCTGATTCTGGAGATGATGGGCCGGGGCGCCAACCTGATTTTGACCAGCGGCGACGGCCACATCATCGACTGTATGCGCCGGATCGATTTTGAGATGTCCGACAAGCGGCAGGTGCTGCCGGGGCTTCTCTACCACCTGCCGCCGGTGCCGGACAAGCTGGACCCGCTGACCGAAGATGAGGCGGCGCTGACCCGGGCGCTCACAGCCCTGGAGGGGCAGAAGCGCCTTTCCAAGTGGCTGCTGGAGCGGTACCGGGGCCTCTCGCCCCTGATCTGCCGGGAGCTGAGCTTCCGCCTGCTGGGAGACACCGAGGCCGACCTGGGCCCCCTCTCCCCGGCCCGGCGGGAGGCCCTGGCCCGGCAGCTCCACCAGGCGCTGCTGGCCCTGCCCCGGGACCCCAAGCCCACACTGCTTCTCCAGGAGGGCAAGGCCTGGGACTTCTCCTTCCACCCCATGGGGCAGTACGGCGCCTATGTCGCCTCCCGGGAGATGCCCAGTTTCTCAGCGCTGCTGGACGAGTTCTACGCCCGGCGGGACCACGCCGAGCGGATGCGCCAGAAGACCCAGAGCCTCCACAAGGCCATGGTCAACCTCCGGGACCGGACAGCCCGGAAGCTCCAGAACCAGCGCCAGGAGCTGGCTGCCGCCGCGGACCGGGAGCGCCTCAGGCAGCTGGGAGACATCGTCACCGCCAACCTCCACGCCATGCAGAAGGGACAGGCGCGGCTGACCGCCGTGGACTTCTACGACCCGGAGATGCGGGAGATCGACATTCCCCTCTCGCCCCAGCTCTCGCCCCAGCAGAACGCCGCCAAGTTCTACAAGGACTACAACCGGGCCAAGACGGCCCAGCGGGTGCTGACGGAGCAGATCGAAAAGGGCGAAGTGGAGCTGCAGTACGTCCACAGCATCCTCGACGAGCTGGAGCGCGTGGAGACGGAGCAGGACGTCATGGAAATCCGCGCCGAGCTGGTGGCCGGCGGCTACGTCCGGGACACGGACAAAAAGAAAAAGATGAAGCTGGCCCCGGCCCGGCCCATGGAGTTCCGCTCCAGCGAGGGCTACCTGATCCGGGTGGGCCGGAACAACCGCCAGAACGACCAGCTGACGCTGAAGGACTCCCAGAAGGGCGATTTGTGGCTCCACGTGCAGAAGCTCCACGGCAGCCACGTGGTCATCGCCTGCGGCGGCCAGACGCCCGCCGACGAGACCATCACCGAGGCCGCCATGCTGGCCGCGTGGTACTCCCAGGCCCGGGAGAGCCAGAACGTGGCCGTGGATGTGACGCCGGTGAAGCAGGTGAAAAAGCCCGCCGGCGGCAAGCCCGGCATGGTGATCTACCACGAATACCGCACCGTCTACGTGACGCCCGACCCGGACCTGCCCGCCAAGCTGCGGGGATAACGCGCCCGCAGGGCGCCCCTATTCCCTATTCCCTATTCACTTTTCACTATTCACTTTTCACTATCCCCCCCTCCGGCATGACCTGCGGCACCGCCGCGGTTGATGATACTGCTGAGCCTCCCCGAAAGCCCTGTGGACTTTCGGGGAGGCTTTTGCCGTTGTAAGCCGGTGGTTTGAACCTTCGTAGGGGCCGATGGTCCGGGTTGCCGCTAAGCCTTTCCGGCCCGCGTAGCGGTCCGCCAAGGCAAGCGGCTGCCCAACTGCTTGCGGTCGCTTTTTCTGCCGCAGGCAGCGCTCCCTTGCAGGCCACATCGGCCCGAACTCGCCGGAGGCGGGTCTGTTCGACAGCAGCACGCAGTCGCGCCGGGCTTGTTTGCCTCCGGCGGGGAACTTTTCACCGCAGAAAAGTTCCCAAAATGCGCCGGGGGGCTGCGGCCCCCGGTCCCCCGTGGAGCTGTGCGGCGTGCATCCCAAGGAGAGGCATTGCCCAAGCTGTTACGCTCCACAGGGCTCTTCCGTTCCATACTGCCTGCCCCTTCCCGGCTTCGCGCGGGCCAGTAGAATCGGCCAGCCGTTACGGCTACAGGAGTTTCCTCAAAGGCCGCACCCCCTACCCCGGAACAGGGCGAGGCATCGCACGCGGCAGTTTTTACGTGCATTCTCCCGCTACACATCGTAGGGGCGCGCATCGCGCGTCCGGGCCGCGTCAGCGGCCTCTCGCGAAGGGTGCGACGGTTTGATATGGCCGTTTATACCGCCGCACCTCCGTCGCCGCCGTAGGGGCGCATTGTATATGCGCCCGAGGGTACCTGCGGCTTTTATAAGGCCCCCTGCGAACCGGCACCGTATCCGGGCGGCTGATAGCCGCCCCTACAGCAAAGACAGGGGATATGGTGGAGGAAGGTAGGGGCCGATGCCCACATCGGCCCGTGCCGCGTCAGCGGCCTCTGGAGGTTAGTACAGTGGTTGCAAAAGGCCCTTCGTACCGCAGTACCTCCGTCGCCGCCGTAGGGGCGCATTGTATGTGCGCCCGAGGGCACCTGCGGCTTTTATAAGGCCCCCTGCAAACCGGCACCGTATCCGGGCGGCTGATAGCCGCCCCTACGGCAACCCCTCCGTCGCGCTTCGCGCGCCACCTCCCCTAAAGCCCTTCGGGCGTTAGGGGAGGCTTTGGCCGGTACGTTCGGCGGTAGCGCTCAGGCAGCGCGGTCAGGCGGGCAAGGAACATCGGACACGTTGATACACAACCCCGGCAAGCACTGCATGGTGCTTACCGGGGTTTGTCTGTGGAGTGGAAAAGCCGCGCCGGGTGCGGCGGGCTATCCTTCTTCACGCTTCACTATAACCTATTCCCTTCCAAAAATCCCGGGAATGCAGTCGGATCAGTGAAAAGTGAAGCGTGAACAGTAAAAAAGTAAAAATCCCAAACGCTGTTGCGTTCGGGATTTTTGGTGGGGGAAGGTGGATTCGAACCACCGAAAGCACTGCTAACAGATTTACAGTCTGCCCCCTTTGGCCACTCGGGAATTCCCCCATATTCGGTTCCTTGTTGAAGAGGTTGGAGCTGGTAGACGGACTCGAACCCCCGACCTGCTGATTACAAATCAGCTGCTCTACCAACTGAGCTATACCAGCAGCTCAACAAGCAAGAATGATTATACACAGCTCCCCCCGATTTGTCAAGCACTTTTTTCATTTTTTCAAAGGCAGCAGACACAATTGTGCGGTGCTGCCCAAAATCAGCGGGATGCGGCTCAAACCGGCAGGGTCAGCCCCCTCCCCCGCCGCCGGGAACACCCGGCGGCGGGAGAGCGATGACTTATCGGATGGGGCAAGCGCCGGTGGCGCAGTCAGAAAGGCCCAGGTCCAGCTCGCTCTCCTCCTGCTCGTAGCGCGAGAGGAGCGAGGGGTTGAAGGGCCGCATGGCCGCTCTGCGCCGTTCGTACTCGGCCTCGTCGATGGCCTCGTAGGGCAAAAGCTCATAGAAGCTGTCGTCAAAGCTGAGGAAGGACAGGGCCACGACGTCGTCCCAGTTGTCCCAGACCCACTGCTCCACTTCGTCCCACTCGTTGTCGCGAACGTGGACGGTGATGGAGCAGTTGTGATCGACATAGTGGGTCATAAAGAGCTTGTAGTTCTCCAGCTGCTCGATGGCGGAGACGTCGGCCTTGACGCGGCCCGCCGGCGCCTTGACCGGGAACTCGATGACCTTGGTGGTGGGATCGTCGGGGTCCTGGCCCACCTCAGGCAGCACCGGGTAGCCCAGCTCCTCGCAGACGCGGCAGAGCGGGTCGGTGGCGGTGATCCGCACCCGGCGGATGTAGTAGGGCGCGTGGGAGTAGTGGACGCCGCTGGAGACCGTGGGCAGCAGTGAGAGCGTCCCCTCTGGCTTGAGGGTGGTGGCCAGCAGCGGCTTGGAGCCTCCCAGCCGGGCCGCGATCTCCGCCGCCGCCTGGTGGACCGTCTCGCGCATCTCGTCCAGCAGCTTTGCCTGCTCCTCCCGGGTCATGGCCGTGGCGTTGACCATGTCCTGCCAGCCGGTGAGGGAGCAGCCGATCAGCCGGTCGCGTTTTTGCACCTGGTTCCACCGGTGCATCTCCAGGGTACGGCAGGTCATCCGGTAGCCGGCCCGGGCCGAGAGCCGCTGGGCCTCCATCAGCCCTGCCTTGTCCAGCACGCCGTTTTTCACAAAGGCCATGACGTTGACCGTGGTCAGGTTGCAAAGGCCGTGGCTGTCCAGCAAAATCTCGCCGCAGGGGTTGCAGCCGTTGAAGTTTTCCCGGCGCTTTCTGCCGGCCTCCTCGTTGATCCAGCCCGGCTCGCCGGAGTAGCGCATCTGCTGGAGGTGCCAGTGGAGCTTCTCCCGGGTGGGCTTCTTGCGATAGTAGATGGAGTTATTGCTCATCTGCCGGTGGGCGATGGACTTGTCGATCTCCCAGCGCCCGCCCACGCTGCGGTAGAGCTGGCTCTTGGCCTGGATGCAGGTCTCGTCGTCGGCGTCGATGAGGCCGATCTCCGAGGTGCGCCGCACGCCGCCGGAGACCACGTTCTCGCCGATGATATTGGCGATGTCCAAAAGGTCGATGGGCTTGAGGTTGGTCCAGGTCTCCTGGCTCCGCTTCCCGGCTGCCTCGATGACCTTGTGGATCTTGTCCAGCATGGCCATCATGGAACCGAAGCCGCTGGCGGTGCCGCCGAAGTTCTTCAGCCGTTCCCCCTTGGGCCGGATGGAGTCGTAGACCACGATCAGCTTCTTCAGCGAGACGTACTCCCGGTTGGTCAGCAGGTCGAAGTAGTGCTGCAAGGCCTGGGCCCAGCCCTCCTTGGAGTCGCCGATGGACATGGTGGCGGTGTCCCGGGTGAAGTTGAGGTCCGTGAACTCCAGCCGCTCGGCCACGGGCCGGGCATCGTAGGACTTGTGGAGAATCTTCAAATCCGTCCGCACCGGAGGCAGCTGGTCGGCGTCGCTCTGGAGGACCCGCACGCCCACGCCGCTGCCCACCATCAGGAGGTAGAAGAGGTCGTGGTAGGCGGAGAAGTCGTCGATGACGGTGAAGGCGCAGTTGTAGTTGGCCATGGGGTACTGCTCAGCCACCGGCGTGCCGCCCACCCAGAGGGTGCGGCCAGAGAGGAACTGCCGCAGGTGATAGATGTTGTCAAAGAGCTTCTCGGCCTCGTCCCGGGAGGTGGGGGCCAGGGAGCAGTTGTACTCCACGGCCCGGCGGACCGTCTCCCACCAGAACTCCCGGCGGCCCAGCCGGGGCAGGAACCGGGAATAGGTACGGGTGTAGACAAAGGCGCCCAGCTGGCCCATGGGGTTGGGCGCGTGCTTATAGGGGCTCAAAAACTCCCGGCTCAGAAGGCCCTCCTGCCAGGTGCCGCTGGTGCGCTCCTTCTCCTTCTCCATCCGGTAGAGGATATAGGCCTTGGCCGTCTGGTAGTGCATCGTTTCAAAGAGCATCTCTTCGACGGTGTCCTGAATTTTTTCTATGTCAATAATCTCCCGGCCCATGGCCGCCAGCTTGTCGGTCACGGCCTGGGTCACGGCGTCGATGGCGGCCTCGTCCCGCTCGCCGGCGGCTGCCGAAGCCAGGGAGATGGCCCGGTGGATATACGCCGCCTCAAAGGGCACCACCTTGCCGCTGCGCTTTCTTACGTTCATCGTTCTCCTCCTCGTCGTATCTTGTCGCATACAATATATAGTAGCTCCGAGGGAAGGAAAAGTCAATATCTTGAAATTTTCAAAAAGCCTGTTCAAATCGGCGGAAAATTTTCAATTTTGTACAATGTGCTGAACGCACCGACGACCGTCCCGGACTGCCGGGACGGTCGTCGGCAGAAGCGGAACGGGCAGCGGGCGCGGCGGCGTTAGCCCCCCGCCAGCAGCTGGGCAAAGATGGGCAGGTTTTCCTCGTAGAGCGCCGGCAGATCGCGCTGGGGCAAGGGATTTTCCCCCCGGCCGGCCTCGATGGTAAAGCCCGGGCGGCGATACTCCGCCATAAACCAGTCCCGGTAGCCGCCGTTGGCGCTCTCGGGCGGCGGGCTGGTCAGGTGATAGCCGGAGGCGGCGGCCAGGCGCTCTGCCAGGGCGGAATCCGGCACCATGCCCTCCGGGTCGGCGGCATAGATTTCGCCTCCCTGGGCGTGCCAGGCGGCCACGGTGTGGGGGGCAAAGCGCCGCGTCAGGTCATAGAGGGCGCGGGTCTCCGGCTGGTCCAGCGGCTCCGCCCCGGGATAGTCCCGGGGCCCCGGCGCCGTGACGCCGGCGGCGGCCTTGATCTCCCTGGCCTGCTCCCACCGGGCCGGATAGTTGAGGTTCAGGTCCACTCCGGCGCCGTTGGCCTTCCAGCCCCGGGGAAAGGGCACCTGGGGCTGGCTGGCCGCCAGGACCCGGGCCCGGGCCACCTCCGCCGCCGAGGCCCGCCCCAGTACCAGGTCGGCGCCGTCGGGGTTGACCAGCGGCACCAGGCACAGCGTCGTCCGGCGGAAGAGGCTGCGGGCCGGCATGCCGTAAAATTGGCCCTCTTCCCGCAGAGCCGTCACGTAGTCCTCCAGCAGCCGCCAGAGGAGAAGGCTGGTGATCCACTCATTGCCGTGGTGCCCAGCGGTCAGCAGGACCCGGCGGCCACCGGTGCCCAGCCGGATCACCCACAGCCGCCGCCCGCCCGCCGTGGTGGCCAGGGGCGCGGAAGAGATCCAGCGGCACCGGGCGTGGAGCCCTTCCAGGAACACCTCTTCCATGGCGCTTTCAAAGGGTGCGTTCCAGGGCACCACCGGGCAGTCGATGGGCACGCGGATCAGCTGCCCCGGGACCGGTCCCCCCGGCGGCAGGCCGCAGTTCCCGGCCCAGATGGCCTGAATGGTGGTGCCGTAGGCCTGCGCCACCTGGTAGAGCGTCTCCCGCGGCGCCATCCGATGGCACCGGTAGCCCACCAGGTAGTCCCACAGGGCCCGGCTGGTGATGAGATCGGCCTCCCCGGTCTCGGGAAGCCCGTAATGGCTCTGAAATTCAGCAATTGTTTTGGCCCCGGCTTTGTCCAGGGCAAAGTCTGTCCATCGCAATGTACATCCCCTCCGGTATAAGGTATGCGGACAGGCCGGGCCGTAGAACCAAAAATCCCCCGCCACAAGGCGGGGGATGCTCGAAACCGGATTACTGGAGCCGGGCCTTGAGGATGCGAACCACCACGGGGCTCAGCACCACATTGACGGCCAGCTCAATGAGGAAATTGAGGCCGATCAGGCCCAGGAAGACGTACGTCACCAGGTCGACGGCGCCGCGGCCGGTCTGTTCGCCCCAGGCGGCGGCCCAGGAGAGGAGCAGCGGCTTGAAGACGGCCACGGCGCCCAGGCAGAAAATGCCGGTGTTGACCAGCGGGCAGACCACGGCGGCCAGGACGGTGGCGAAAATCTGGCTCTTGTGGTGCAGGGCCTTATAGACCAGGCCGGACAGCGCGCCGCAGGCGACGCCCTTGCCCAGGCAGATCAGGGCCGTGACCACGGGGTTGACGCCCCACATCAGGTAGCCGCCCTGGTCCGTGCCGGTAATGCAGGCAATCAGCACCACCACACCGAAGACAAAGCCCAGCCACGCGCCGGCCTTAACGCCGTAGATGGCCGTACCGATGACGATGGGGATCAGCACCAGCGACGGGGTGAAGGGCCCCAGCCTGATGACACCGGCCATCAGCTGCAAGACCACCACGATGGCGGTGAAGATGGCCATACCCACCAGGGTCTTGGTCTTTCTCAGGGAATTGGTTTCGTTTTCTCGCATTGGATTAACCTCCTGCTGCTGCTCCGGCTTCCCCGGATGCAGCGCATTTTATATTTGCAAAGGCCGAAGGGCCTTTACATACGATTTCAGTTGCGGCAGACTCGCGCAAAACGCAGCGGCCCAGATGCGGCTTGCCTTGACGGGCCGCAACACGGGCCAGGAAGGCAACCCGCCCCATCGTCCCCTGCGAATGCAAAAACCGGTTGCACCCGCCCAAGCCTCCCCTAACGCCCGCAGGGCTTTAGGGGAGGTGACAGGCCGCAGGCCTGACGGAGGGGTCACAATCCCCCAGTCATGGCTCACGCCATGACAGCCCCCTTTGCACAAGGGGGCCTTTGGTGCGGCGGGTGAAATGGCCTTGTGCAACAATCTTACCCTCCGCAAGAGGCCGCTTCGCGGCGCGGACGCGCGATGCGCGCCCCTACGAAGCAAATCGCTGGCTGGTGCGTTTGGCGCAGGCGCTCCGTAGGGGCCGATGCCCACATCGGCCCGAACCCGCTGCAGGCGGGTCTGTTCACCGCGGGCGCTCCGGTGGGGCGGCTCGGTCGTCCCAGGGGAGGTCTTCAGGCTGCTCCGCCGCCTCCGGCTCGTCGGCTGCGGGCGCTTCCGGCGTCAGGCCCTGCATCTGCTGCCACTGCTCTTTCGTAATCAGCAGCTGCCGGGGCTTGGAGCCCTCGAAGGGACCGACAATGCCCTTCTCCTCCATCTCGTCCACGATCCGGGCGGCCCGGGCGTAGCCCAGCTTCAGCCGCCGCTGGAGCATGGAGACCGAGGCCTGGCCCGTCTCCAAAATCACGTCCACGGCGGCGGGCAAAAGCTCGTCGCCCTCGCTCTCGCCGTCGTCCAGGCTGGCCGCCGAAGCGCCGCCGGAGCCGGACTTGCCGCCGCTCTCCTTGGCCTTCTGGTCGATCTCCTGCATGACGGCGGCGTCGTAGTCCGCCGCGGCGTTTCCTTTGATAAATTCCACCACCGATTGTACCTCATCGTCGGTGATAAAGCAACCCTGAACGCGCCGGGGCTTGCCCTGTCCCAGGGGCGCATAGAGCATATCGCCCTTGCCCACCAGCTTTTCCGCGCCGGCGGTGTCCAGAATGATCCGGGACTCCATGGCGCTGGCCACGGCGAAGGCAATGCGCGAGGGAATGTTGGCCTTCATGAGGCCGGTGATGACGTCCGCCGAGGGACGCTGGGTGGCGATGACCAGGTGGATG
>DVHE01000020.1 GCA_018712245.1 Candidatus Avoscillospira avicola
TCCCCCGTTTTTGCAACTTCAAAAAGTTGCAAAAACGACCTTATTGAACGCGCAAGGGGTCTTAACCCCTTGCACACATTCCCCGCTGCTCTGTCGCACAAGTTCTCAGCGAGGTTTTTTGACAGTCCGAAGACCCGCTGCGCGAGGCAGCGGGTCTTTTCGATAAAAACATTATTTCTTCATAGAGATAGCCTTCTTGGCGTCCTCCGCGATCTTCTCCGCGGTGATGCCGTAGGCTTCCAGCACCAGGGGCGCCTTGCCGCTGCGGCCAAACTCGTCGTTGACGCCGTGGCGGACGACGGGGACCGGGCAGGTACCGGAAAGGTACTCGCACACGGCGGCGCCCAGGCCGCCGAGGACGTTGGCCTCTTCGGTGGTGACGATGCAGCCGGTCTCCTGGGCGGCCTTGAGGACCAGCTCGGTATCCAGCGGCTTGATGGTGTGCATATCAATGACCCGGGCGGAGATACCCTCGGCAGCCAGCAGTTCAGCGGCCTTCAGGGACATCTGCACGTTCATGCCCACGGCGATGATGGTGACGTCGGTGCCGTCCTTCAAAACGACGCCCTTGCCCAGCTCAAACTTGTAGCCGGGGATCTCGTCGGTGACGGTCTCCACCGCCAGACGGCCCAGGCGCATATAGGCAGGGCCTTCATAGTTGAGCAGAGCCTCGGTGGCCAGGCGCATCTCATAGCCATCGCAGGGGCAGAGAACCAGCATACCGGGGATGGCCCGCATCAGGGCGAAGTCCTCGATGCACTGGTGGGTGGCGCCGTCCTCACCGACGGAGAGGCCGCCGTGAGAGCCGATGACCTTGACGTTCAGGTGGGGGTAGCAGACGGAGTTGCGGACCTGCTCCCAGGCACGGCCGGCGGCAAACATGGCGAAGGTGTTGACAAAGGGCTTGAGACCGCAGGTGGACATACCGGCGGCGACGCCGACCATATTGCCCTCGGCGATGCCCATGTCGAAGAAGCGATCGGGGTAGGCCTTGGAGAAATCCTTGGTCATGGTGGCGCCGGCCAGGTCGGCGTCAAAGACCATCAGGTCAGGATACTTTTCCGCCAGTTCCACCAGCGCTTTGCCGTACGCGGCGCGAGTTGCAATTTTTTCACCCATGGTTTAACCCTCCAGTTCCTTGATGACGGCTTCCAGCTCGGCCTGGGCCTGGGCCATCTGCTCGTCGTTGGGGGCTTTGCCGTGCCAGCCGGCGTTGTTCTCCATGTAGGAGACGCCCTTGCCCTTGGTGGTGGCGGCCAGGATCATGGTGGGCTGGCCCTTGACGGTCTTGGCCTCTTCATAGGCCTTCTCGATCTCGTCGTAATCGTGGCCGTTGATCTTGATAACGTGCCAGCCGAAGGCCTCCAGCTTCTTGTCCAGAGGTTCGGAGGGCATGACGTCGCAGGTTCTGCCGTCGATCTGCAGGCCGTTGACATCGATGCAGGCGCAGAGATTGTCCAGCTTGTACTTGGCAGCGGACATAAAGGCCTCCCAGCACTGGCCCTCGGCGATCTCGCCGTCGCCCATGATGACATAGACCCGGTAGTCCTTCTTCTGCACTTTGCCGGCGAGGGCCATGCCCACGGCAGTGGAGATGCCCTGGCCCAGAGAGCCGGTGGACATATCCACACCATTTACATGGTGCATTTCCACGTGGCCGGACATATGTCCTTCAATGCGGCGGAACATCTTGAGGTCTTCCACCGGGAAGAAGCCCCGCAGCGCCAGTACCGGATAGAGAGCCGGAGAGCAGTGGCCCTTGGACATGACAAAGCGGTCCCGATCCGGATTTTTAGCATCGGCAGGGTCCACGTGCATCACGTCAAAATACAAGGTGGTCAGCACATCCATGCAGCTCAGGGAGCCGCCAGGATGGCCGGAGGCTGCGTCATGCACCATCTGCACGGCCAGAAGGCGGGCCTTGGCCGCGTTGAGCGCCAGCAGCTTACGTTTGCTTTGATCCATACTATCCTTCCTTTTTTGCCGGCCCGGCTTTGAAAACAATCTCAAACCCAAAAGCCGTAGATTTCGGTTTGTCTGTGCTTATACCCGATTCTGCTATTAGTATACATGAATTCCCGTGATATTTCCAGAGGGAAAATCACGGGAATGATGAATTCTTTAATTTTTCAGGCTCTGCATGGGGGCGGGAATGCGGCCGCCGCGGGCCACGAACTCCGCGGCGCTCTCGCCGTGGACCGGCATCACCGGCGCTTCGCCCAGCAGGCCGCCGAAAGAGACCATATCGCCCACCTGTTTGCCCAGGGCCGGGATCAGCCGGACGGCGGTGGTCTTGGAGTTGACCATGCCGATGGCGGCCTCGTCGGCGATGATGGCCGAGATGGTCTCGGCGGAGGTGTCGCCGGGGACGGCGATCATGTCCAGGCCCACGGAGCAGACACAGGTCATGGCCTCCAGCTTGTCCAGGGTCAGGACGCCGGAGGAGGCCGCCGCGATCATGCCCTCGTCCTCGCTGACCGGGATGAAGGCGCCGGAAAGGCCGCCCACGCTGCTGGAAGCCATCACGCCGCCCTTCTTGACCGCGTCGTTCAAAAGGGCCAGGGCGGCGGTGGTACCGTGGGTGCCGCAGGTCTCCAGGCCCATCTCCTCCAGGATGCGGGCGACGCTGTCACCCACGGCGGGAGTGGGCGCCAGGGAGAGGTCTACCACGCCGAAGGGAACGTTGAGGCGCTTGGAGGCCTCCTGGGCCACCAGCTGGCCCATGCGGGTGATATGGAAGGCGGTCTTTTTCACGGTTTCGGCCACCACGTCCAGAGGCTTTCCCTTGACCTTCCGGAGGGCGTGGTACACCACGCCGGGGCCGGAGACGCCGACGTTGATGACGGTTTCCGGCTCGCCCACGCCGTGGAACGCGCCGGCCATAAAGGGATTGTCCTCCACGGCATTGCAGAAGACCACCAATTTTGCGCAGCCCATGCCGCCCTGGTCGGCGGTGAGAGCCGCGGTGCGGCGGATCACCTGGCCCATCAGCGCCACGGCGTCCATGTTGATGCCGGCCTTGGTGGAGCCGACGTTGACGCTGGAGCAGACGATGCCGGTCCTGGCCAGCGCCTCGGGGATGGACTGGATGAGGCGCCGGTCTCCCACGGTCATGCCCTTTTGGACCAGCGCGGAGAAGCCGCCGATGAAGTCCACGCCGCATTCCCGTCCGGCCCGGTCCATGGCCACGGCGAAGGGGACGTAGTCCTCGGTCTCGCTGGCCCCGGCCACCAGGGCCATGGGGGTGACGGAGATACGCTTGTTGACGATGGGGATGCCCAGTTCTTTTTCGATACGCTCCCCGGTGGGCACCAGGTTCTGCGCGCAGCGGCAGATTTTATCGTAAATCTTTCCAGCGGCGGCCTGCGGGTCGGGGTCGGCGCAGTCCAGCAGGGTGATGCCCATGGTGATGGTGCGGATATCCAGGTGCTGCTGGGAGATCATGTTGACGGTCTCCATGATATCGGAGTGGCTGAGAAGCATGAATAAACCTCCTGTCTCAATCGTGGAAAGCCGGGGCGGGCTGGGAAACCCGCTCCGGCTTCAAGCTCAGATTCGGTGCATGGCCTGGAAGATGTCTTCCCGCTGAATTCGGATGGAGAGCTGCATCTCCTCTTCCTTCTGGTGCAGCACCTCGCCGATCTCATCCAGGGTCTTGTTGGCGCTGCCGGTGTCCACCAGCATGATCATGGTGAAAAAGTTCCGCATGACTGTCTGGCTGATGTCCACAATGTTGATCTGCATCCCGGCGAGAACGGTGCAAAGCTCACCGATGATGCCCACACGGTCCAAACCGACTACGGTGACGATGGCTTTCATGGATGTTCCTCCTTATAAACGGTTGTAGGGGGTCCAAAGGCTCTCCTGTGCAAGGAGCGGTTTTCACCTGCTTAATACGCCAGCTTGTCGGTGAGCCAAGCTTTCAGCTCGGAAATGGGCACGCGGACCTGCTCCATGGTGTCGCGGTCCCGGATGGTGACGGCATTGTCGGCGGGCGTATTCTCATCGCCGATGGTCTGGAAGTCCACCGTGATGCAGTAGGGCGTACCGATCTCGTCCTCGCGGCGATAGCGCTTGCCGATGGAGCCGGCCTCGTCGTAGTCCACCATGAAGTCCTTCTGCAAGCTGTGGTATACTTCCGTGGCCTTGGGGGCCAGCTTCTTGGAGAGGGGCAGCACCGCGGCCTTGAAGGGCGCCAGCGCGGGATGGAAGTGCATGACCACACGGATGTCGTCCTTGCCGTTCTTGTCCTGGCCGACCACTTCCTCGTCGTAGGCCTCCACCAGGAAGGCCAGCGTCACGCGGTCCGCGCCTAGGGAGGGCTCCACCACGTAGGGGATATAGTGTTCGTTCTGCTCCTGGTCGAAGTAGGTCATGTCCACGCCGGAGGTCTTCTGGTGCTGCGAGAGGTCGTAGTCGGTGCGGTCCGCCACGCCCCACAGCTCGCCCCAGCCGAAGGGGAAGAGGAACTCAAAGTCCGTCGTGGCCTTGGAGTAGAAGCACAGCTCCTCGGGATCGTGGTCGCGGAGGCGCAGGTTCTCATCCTTAATATTGAGGCCCAGCAGCCACTCGTGGCAGAAGGTGCGCCAGTACTGGAACCACTCCAGGTCCGTGCCGGGCTTGCAGAAGAATTCCAGCTCCATCTGCTCAAACTCCCGGGTGCGGAAGGTGAAGTTGCCGGGGGTGATCTCATTGCGGAAGCTCTTGCCGATCTGGCAGACGCCGAAGGGGAGCTTGCGGCGGGTGGTGCGCTGGATGTTGTTGAAGTTGACGAAGATGCCCTGGGCCGTTTCGGGCCGGAGATAGACGGTGTTCTTGGCATCCTCGGTGACGCCCTGGAAGGTCTTGAACATCAGATTGAACTGGCGGATGCCGGTGAAGTCGTGCTTGCCGCAGGTGGGGCAGGGCACCTGATGCTCCTCAATAAAGGCGGCCATCTCTTCCTGGGAGAAGGCGTCGATGGGCTTTTCCAGGGCAATACCCTTTTCCGCGCAGTAGTCCTCGATGAGCTTGTCGGCCCGGAAGCGCTCCTTGCAGGCCTTGCAGTCCATCAGTGGGTCGGAGAAGCCGCCCAGATGGCCCGAGGCCACCCAGGTCTGGGGATTCATCAAAATGGCGCTGTCCTGGCCCACGTTGTAGGGGCTCTCCTGGACAAATTTCTTCCACCAGGCCTTTTTCACGTTGTTCTTGAGTTCCACGCCCAGGGGGCCGTAGTCCCAGGTGTTGGCGAGGCCGCCGTAGATCTCCGAGCCGGAGAACACGAAGCCGCGGCCCTTGCACAGGGCGACGATCTTTTCCATGGTTTTTTCGGTGTTTTTCAGCATAGGCGCCTTTTCCTCCTATACCGCCGGGCTGGCTGCCGGGCGGCGGGTAAATTTGTATTTTATTATATCCGAGCAGCGGCAAAAGTCAAGGAAACGGCCTGCCGGGCCGGGGATTTCGGCAGGTTGCCTTGGGCGCTTTTGTTTTGGGGGAAATTGTGGTATAATAACACAACTGCGCCGGGAAACCCGCCGCGTTCCAAACTCTCCCAGAAAGGAACCTCTTCATGCGAACCATCGGACGACTGATCCTCACCGCCGTCTTTGTGCTGCTGACCCTGGCCCTGGTGGCCGTGGCGGCCTATGTGCCGGCGTTTTTTGACCTCTACACCGACTTTTCCCGGCAGGCGATGGCCTTCCTGGGCGGCATCGCCTCGCCCTTCCCCTTTGCGGTGTGGGAGGTGCTGGCAGTTCTCTTGGTGCTGCTGCTCCTCTATACGCTGGTGCGGACCTTCACCCAGAAGCGCGGCTTCCTCTGCTGGCTGGCCGGGGTGGCGCTCCTTTTGAGCATCCTGGCCTTTCTCTTCGTGGGGCTCTGGGGCCTCAATCACTACGCTCCCTCCATCTCTCAGCAGGTGGGGCTCACCGTCACCGGCTACACCAAGGAGCAGCTGACCGATGCCACGGCCTACATGGCCGCCCAGGCCGCCGCCCTGGCCGACCAGGTGGAACGCACCGAGGCCGGCGACCTGAAGACCGATTTCTCGGCCATGGCCAAATCCGCCGGCGCAGGCTATGCGGCCCTGGGCCGGCAGTACGACTTCTTCGCGGTGGAAAAGCTGCCCACCGTCAAGCGCCTTTTGGGCGCGGACCTCTTCAGCTACACCGGCACCACCGGCATCTTCGTGGCCTTCACCGGCGAGAGCGGCGTCAACCCCGACACCTATGCCGCCTCTCTCCCCTTTACCATGTGCCACGAGCTGGCCCACTACCTCTCCGTGGCCGCCGAGGATGAGGCCAACTTCGCCGCGTTCCTGGCCTCCACCGCCCACCCGGACCTCGCGTTTCAGTATTCCGGCTGGTACTCGGCCTTTATCTACTGCTACAATGCCCTCTATGACGCGGATCGGGAAATGGCCTCCGCCATCTGGGACGGGATGTCCGACACGCTCCGGGCCGACTGCCGCCGGGCCAATGCCCACTACGAGCCCTATGAGGGTGCCGTGCAGGACGCCGCCCAGCAGGTCAACGACGCCTACCTCAAAGCCTTTGACGAGGAGGACGGCGTGGAATCCTACGGCAAGGCGGCAGACCTGCTGATCGCCTGGTACCTGCAGGAAACCGCCTGAGGCGGCAAATAAGCCTGTAGAGATTTTCGCACTGCGGCGTTGCCATTTGCCGGCACGTATGGTATAATACGGCGGATACTTCAAAAATTAAAAGTGTACGGAAAGGAGGCCGCGCCGTGGTCCAGGTTCGGCTCCAGCCCTGCGAAGACTATGAGATGGAACACTGCCGCCAGGCGCTGCGCGCTGTCTGCGGAGACCTTAACTGGGTAAAGCCCGGGATGAAAATCGGTATCAAGGTCAATCTGGTCTCCGGCGCCGCACCGGAGAAGGCCGTCACCACCCACCCTGCCATGGTGGCCGCGCTGACACAGCTCCTCCGGGAGCGGGGCGCGTCGGTGGTGGTAGGCGACAGCCCCGGCGGACTCTTCACCCCGGCGTTTCTCCAGCGGATCTACCACCTCAGCGGCTACCAGGTTGTGGAACAGGCCGGCGCCGTGCTGAACACCGACTGCGCCGTCCGGGAGACCGACTTCCCCCAGGGCGCGGTACTCCACCACTTCACCTACACTGCCTGGCTTGATTCCTGCGATGCGCTCATTAACTTCTGCAAGCTGAAGACCCACGGCATGATGGGCATGACCGCCGCCGTCAAGAACCTCTTCGGCACCGTCCCCGGGGCCATGAAGCCGGAGTACCACTTCCGCTTCTCCCGCCGGGAGGACTTTGCCAAGATGCTCACGGATCTGCCCTGCTACTTCCGGCCCCGGCTGCACCTGGTGGATGCTGTGACGGCCATGGAAGGCAACGGGCCCGGATCAGGCGACCCCCGCCACCTCGGCCTGGTGCTGGGCAGCGAAGACCCCTTCGCCCTGGACGAAGTCTGCGCCGCCTTGATCGGCTGCGACACCGTCCCCACCCAGGAGGCCGCCCGGTCCCTGGGCCGCATTCCGGCCTACACCGTCACCGGCGGCGACGTCGCGGCCTACCGCGTGCCGGACTTCGTCCTGCCGCCGCTGGGCAGCACGCTGTTCCGGTCGGTGCTGCCGGGGAAGGCCGGGGAGGTTTTCGGACGCATCGCCCAAGCCGCGCTTTCCCCTCACCCCGCTCTGACAGCACAGCGGTGCATTGGCTGCGGCAAATGCGCCTCCATCTGTCCGGCCAAGGCCATTCAGCTGGTGAATCGAAAGCCAAAAATCCACCGTAAAATCTGCATCGGCTGCTTCTGCTGCCAGGAATTCTGCCCTGTCGGCGCCCTGGAAGCCCGGCGCACCCCCATCGCCCGGCTGCTGAGCCCTCGCTAGACGCCGGAATTCCATGTGCCTCACATTTCTGGTCACGAAAGGAGACCCACCCCATGTCCATGTTCGCCTCCGCGCCGTGGTGCAAGTTCTACGGCTCCACGCCCGCCCACCTTACATATCCCAAAAAGACCATTTATCAGATGATCCAGGCCGCGGGTGAAAAATTCCCCGACCTTCCCGCCTATGAGTTCATGGGCAAAAAGACCTCTTACCGCGAGTTCCTCCAGCGCATCGATCGGACAGCCCGGGCCTACTACGCCATGGGCATCCGCAAGGGAGACCGCGTGACGATCTGTATGCCCAACTGCCCCCAGGCGGTGGACAGCTTCTACGCCCTCAACCGCATCGGCGCGGTGAGCAATATGATCCATCCTCTCTCCGCTGCCAAGGAGATTGCCTTTTATCTGAACTTCTCTCACTCCAAGGCCATTTTGACGCTGGATCAGTTTTACCCCAAAGTGGCCTCCATCCAGGGCGAGCTGGAAAAGCCCGTGACAATCCTGATCGCCCGGATCAAGGACGAGCTGAAGCCCCTGCTGGCCGTGGGCTACTCCCTCACCCAGGGCCGCAAGCTCCCCAAGGTACCCGCCCGGGGCGAGGGCATCCTCCACTGGGACGCCTTTCTGGCCGGCGGACGGCGGCTGAAGGAGCCCCTGCCCAAGAAACTGGGCCGGGCCGAGGATGGCGCCTCCATCCTCTACTCCGGCGGCACCACCGGTACCACCAAGGGCATCCTCCTCAGCAACCTCAACTTCAACGCCCTGGCGCTCCAGACCATCGCGGCCAGCGGCTTCGCCCCCATCGACGGGCTGAAAATGCTCTCGGTCATGCCGGTCTTCCACGGCTTCGGCCTGGGCATCGGCATCCACACCGCGCTGGTGGGCGGCGCCTGCTGCATTCTGGTGCCGCAGTTCAACGTGAAGACCTACGCAGAGCTTTTGAAGAAGAAGCAGCCCCACATCATCCCCGGCGTGCCCACGCTCTTCGAGGCCCTGCTCCGGGCCGAAAATCTGGAGGGCGCCGACCTGAGCTTCCTCAAGGGCGTCTTCTGCGGCGGCGACAGCCTGTCCATTGAGCTGAAAAAGAAGGTGGACGAGTTCCTCACCGCCCACAATGCCAACGTACAAATCCGCCAGGGCTACGGCCTGACCGAGTGCGTCACGGCCTCGTGCCTAACGCCCAAGGAGTACCACCGCCCCGGCTCCATCGGCGTTCCCTTCCCGGACACCTACTATAAAATCTGCCGCCCCGGCACCACCGAGGAAGTGGACTGCAACGTGGAAGGCGAGATTTGCCTGACCGGCCCGTCGGTGATGATGGAGTATGTGGACAATCCAGAGGAGACGGCCAACACCCTCCGCCGTCACGCCGACAATCGTCTGTGGCTCCACACCGGCGACCTGGGCAAGATGGACGAGGACGGCTTCGTCTACTTCTCCCAGCGGATCAAGCGGATGATCGTCACCTCCGGCTACAACGTCTACCCCGGCCAGCTGGAGAACGTCATCGACGGCCACGAAAAGGTGCTGCTCTCCTGCGTCATCGGCGTCAAGGACACTTATAAAATGCAGCGGGTCAAGGCCTTCGTGGTCCTCAAGCCGGGCATCGAGCCCAGCGACGAAGTCCGCAACGAGCTGATGGCCTACTGCAAGGAGCATATCGCCAAGTACGCCATGCCCACGGAAATCGAGTTCCGCAGCGAGCTTCCCAAGACCCTGGTGGGCAAGGTAGCCTACCGCGTTCTCGAAGAAGAGGAGGAAGCCAAGGCCGCCAGCCAGGAGGAATGATCCGATGGACGCACCCAAGGCTCGAATCTGGGAGCTGGACGCCTTCCGAGGCATCGCCATTCTGGCAGTGATCCTGGTGCACCTGCTCTTTGACTTAAAGTACTTTCTGGGGGTCTCCCTGGGCTATGACAGCGCCGTCTTCCAATTCGTCAAGCAGTACGGCGGCGTGGTGTTCGTGGTGCTGTCGGGCATCTGCGTCACCCTGGGCCGCCGGAGCTTCCGCCGGGGCCTGGTCGTCTTCGGCTGCGCCATGGCCGTCACGCTGGTGACGCTGGCCATGGTATGGCTGGGGCTGGACAGCGGCAGCGTGGTAGTGCGCTTTGGCGTGCTGCACCTACTGGGCATCGCCATGCTGCTCTGGCCGCTGCTGCGGCGGCTGCCCACCTGGGCCATGGTGGCCATTGGCCTTCCGGTGGTGGGATTGGGCTACTGGTTCCAGACCTTTCATGTATCGCCAGGATGGCTCTTTCCCCTGGGACTCACCAGCGCCGGCTTTTCCTCGTCGGACTATTTTCCTCTGTTTCCCCATCTGGGCTGGTTCCTGCTGGGGGCGGCGCTGGGCCGCACGGCCTACCGGGAAAAGCGTTCGCTGCTGCCCCGGGTCAACGCCCAGTGCAAACCCATCCGGTTTTTCTGCTGGTGCGGGCGGATGTCTCTTTTCCTATATCTTCTCCACCAGCCGCTGCTCTACGGCCTGGTAATGATTCTGGCGGCTCTGCGCTGACGCGGAGCCGCCTCAGCGTGTCGAAAAAGTCTTTTCGACACGCTGCCTTAGTTTTTGCAACTTTAAGAAAGTTGCAAAAACACCCTTATTGAACGTGCAGTGGGCCCTTTGCCCCCCGCACACACCCCCCGCTTCTCTATCGCGTAGGCTTTTTTCATCGTTTTTTGACAGTCTCCGGCGGCTCTGCGCTGACGCAGAGCCGCCTTTTCCATTAGGATCGCAGCGGCGCAGAACATTACAATTATGTAACAATCTACCCCGTGCCGTTGCGCATCCAACCGGACTGTGGTACCATGGCAGTATCAATTTCCTCAGAAGGGAGCCGCGCCCATGCGACGGATGTTTATCACACTTTTGCTTTTGGGTTGCCTGTTGTCTGCTGTGATCCCCGCCGCCTCGGCGAAGGAGCAGGCGTTCCGGGACCTCAACGCCATAGAAAACCGCAGTCAAGTGATGCTTTTGGTGGATCTGGGTATGATCTCCGGTTATTCCGACGGGACCTTTCGGCCCCAAGCCACCATTACCCGGGCCGAAACGGCCAAGCTCATTTCCCTCCTCTATACCGACACCCCGCAGCTGCAGGACGCTGCCGTCACCTTCACCGACGTCACCGGCCATTGGGCTGAAAGTGCCATTCTGTTCTGCGCCCAGCAGGGCGTCGTCGCCGGGGACGGCAACGGTTTCTTCCGCCCCAGTGACCCGGTCACGGCCCGGGAGCTGGCTAAAATGCTTTTGATCGCCCTGGGCAGCGACAGCAACCGCTACACCGGTGAAACCTGGGCGGAGCAGGTGGATGCAGATGCCAAATCGCAGGGAATCTACACCCGTTTCTCTGCCGACCCCGCCCTGCCGGTCAACCGGGACAACGCCTGCCTGCTGATCTACAACGCCATGCAGAGCTGGGCCATCGACGGCTACAGCGAAGACGGTACCGTAGTCTATGTGATGGACGCCCTCCGAAATCCAGTCTCCTTCCTGGAGGCGCGGTTTGATGTGGTGCGCTACACCGGCGTCGTCACCGGCAATGCGTGCGCCGATCTTTTGACCGGCGGTGTGCTGGAATCCGGCGTCACCAAGCTCCAGGGTCACACCGCCTTCCAGGTCTCCAGCGACCTGAGCCTGGTGGGCCAGTGCGTGGACATCTACGTGCGCAACAACCAAGTGGTCGGCACCCCCTGCGTCTCCACTTCCGCCGTGAGCTACACGTTCCAGAGCCTCAAGGAGCTGAAGGACCTGTGCCAGCTGACGGACTATCAGGTCTCTGCCGACGCGGCCGTTTATTATAACTACGCCGCCGCTGAAGCCGCTGTGCTGGACACTCTGCCGGAGAACTCCACCATCACCGTGCTGGACCAGGATGGCGACCACCAGTTTGAAGAGGTGCTGGCCGTCACCTATGAGACCGCAGTGGTGGAGGCCGTGGCGCCTCTGACCATCCGCCTCTCCGGCTCTGCCGTGGAAGCAGCGCCCGCCCGCAGCGGTGACAGCTTCACCAAGGGCCAAAGCGTTCGGGCCGTACAGGTCGCCGGCAAGTGGTATATCCAATAACAATAGCGCAAAAGGCTGCACCCCCAAAGGTTCTCGGTTTTCTTCGAAAAGCTGTCGAACCTTTTGGAGTGTAAAGTGCGATTTCCGATGCGCA
>DVHE01000021.1 GCA_018712245.1 Candidatus Avoscillospira avicola
GCCCCCGGTCGGTGAGGTCGAGGCGCTGGACAAAGTAGCTGCCGTTGAACAGCGTCTCATTGAGCTTCTCTCGGCCCCGCCGGAACATCTCCTCATATTCCAGAGCAGTTTCCGGTTCCCCCAGGATGCGAGCCAGCCGGGCCGCTGCCTGGAGGCCCGTCAAGTACATACCGCTGAGCCAGCTGTTGGGGCCGAAGAGCTCCACGTCCAGGGTGTGGTGCTGCCGTCCCTCGATCAGGCCGTCCCGGTCCAGGTCCCACCGGTCCGGGTTTTCCACACTCCAGGTAAAGGCGATGCTCCGCTTGACCTGGGGCCAAATGCCTTTAAGCCAGTCCAGGTCCCCGGAGAGCATATACTCCCGGTAGGTTCGAATCACGCTGCCGAACTGGCCGTCCACACAGGGACGGAAGTGGATCGGCTCGGAGCCAAGGGGCAGCTGAACCCGGAAGCCCATACCGCCGTGGGGCTGCATGGAATAGGTGTATTCCAGGGTTCGGGCGCTGCGCTCCAGTTCCGGGAATAGGTAGGCCAGGGCATAGGCATAGCTCCAGACGTGGGTGCAGGTGCCCTCGCAGGAGCCCTCCCGCTGGTGTACCCCCTCAAAGGCATAGAAGGAGCCGTCCTCCAGCCGCAGGCAGGTGGGAGATTTCAGAACCGCCAGATTGGCCGATACCGCGTCCAGCACCTCCGGCGGCAGCGTCGAGGAAAAGAGCGCGTCGTGGAAGTCCCGGGTCTCCCGCTCCAGCCGCGAGAACTGTTCCAGACAATAGGCCGCTGTCTCCCGGGACGTCTCAAACTGGGTGGCGTAGTAGTTTTTCCACGGCTGGGTCCGCCGCCGATAAATCTCCTCTTCCGAGAGGGTCGGGTCCTTCAGTTCCCAGGTGTTGGTCCGCCAGGGCTTGCTCCAGGTCAGCACAAAGCGCACCGTTCGCGTCTCACCGGGCCCGGCCACCACATGGGCCGCCAGCACTGCCATGTCCCCGGGCACGGCTTGAGGGCTGCGCCGTGCCGCAGGGTCATAGATCCGGGGCGGCAGCGGGCCGGGGGAGGTGAACTCCCGCCAGAAGGTATGCAGGCCGTCGATCCAGCCACCGCGCTTCCAGTATTCCTGATAGCTGACGCGCTCGGCGTCCGTCGCCATGGTCTAATCGCCGTAGTCCGTGGTATTCCGGTCCGCCGTGTTCGAAAGGAATAGCGCCTTTCGGCCCTCCGCTGGCAGAAATTGATGTATCGCCCCGGTCTCCGTAAAGAAATTCCGGAGTGAAAAGGCCACGGTGTATTCGATTGCTTCCTGCGTATCATTTCGTATCAAAATGGTAAAAAAAGCCGCCGGAAGCGAACTGTCAAACGTATCGGTGGGAATCAGCGGGTTAAAGGCCAGCAGCTCCACGCTGCCCGGAAAGTGTTCGTCCGAAAACGCGAGCCGCGCCAGGGGGAATGCGCCGTCAAATTCGCAGTCGGCAAAGTGCGGCATCCCCGCCATGGACCCCCGATCCGGCCCGAACCCGTAGCCGGTGTACAAGGGCCGCCCGCCATGGCCCACGTAAGGCGGCTGCAGGTCTCCCTGCAGGACCCGGGCGTCCAGCACGCGCCCATTTCGCTCTGCCTTGACTGCAAAGTGGGTAAATTCGCCGCTGCTGTCCTTGTTGGGGGCGTTGCCGATCTCCACGTCCAGGAAGCGGCCGTTGCCGCCCAAGCCGATGCTGCCTGTGCCGATGCCTCCCAAGGGAAAGGAAATCTGCGCCGTGCTTCTGCCGCAGTATCGCATAGATATCTCCTCCTTCGCCATTTACCCAGCCCTTTAATGGAGCCTGGGCGGCTGCCATGTTCCTCTTATTGTAGCGTATCGCAAATTTCGGAACATCGGAACAATGCACTTTGGGTACTTTGGCCTTGCACTTTGGGCCTTTGGCGTGAGATGTGCCCAGAATGCAAGGCTGCATATCCTCGGAGGCCTTCTATTTCACGCGAGGAAACTTCCGCCGGTGTTCCTGCCAAAACAACGGAAAAGCGTCTGGTCAGCAGAAGCAAACCAGACGCTTTTTGAAAAGATGGCGGAGCGGGTGGGGATTGAACCCATGTGCGGCTGCCCGCAACCGGATTTTGAGGTATACCGTCCATTTGTAATTTGGCGGACAACAGGCCCACATCAAAGAGCCTTCCAAAAACCAAAAAAATGGAGGGAATTTACTCCGATGGCCTTGCCCTGCTTCAGGCTTGTGGGCCCATCATTGGCCTGCCGGCTTTTTGGCCCGAACAAGCAGCATCATAGGCCGGCGCATTTCGTCCAGCATCCCCGGGATCGCCAGCATTTCCTCCGATGGCTGCACCTCTTCCACCACCTCCAGGGAAAAGCCGCAGTTGCGCAGCCCCATGAGGATTTGCGTGAGGGTATGGTGCTGCTTCACCACTTCACAGCCCAGGAACCGCGTCACCCGCTGACCGGGCCTGAAATAATCATCCACGGGCCAGTACTTGGGGGCTCCGTCTTCACCGTAGACCCAGTCCTGATGGACGCCGGCCGTAAAAACGGGGTGTTCGATATTGAAAAGGAATGTACCGCCGGGTCTCAGCGTCTGCCAGACCTTCCGGAACACCCAGTCCAAATCCTCCACGTAGTGCAGGGTCAGATTGGATACCACCACATCCCAGGCGTTTTCAGGGTACTCATAGGCCTCGAGCCCACAATGCCGGTATTGAATCTTCGCATCCTGATTTCTCTGCGCTGCCTGTTCCAGCATTTTTTCACTCAGGTCAATGCCCAGTACTTTGACTGCGCCTTGATCTGCGGCAAATTTGCAGTGCCAGCCATAGCCGCAGCCCAAATCCAGTACGGCCATGCCGTTCAGGGGAGGGAACAGAGGCTTCAGCTGATGCCACTCTCCAGCGGACGCCAGTCCGCCTTTGCTGCGGTCCATCGCGGCATATTGGGCAAAGAACATATCGTTATCATATTCGTTGGGCATTTTCCATCCGACCTTTCCAAGGAAAGTTTTGAGCAGCTGCTGCATCCTTTGCTGTTAAAAGTAGAGGGGAACAAACGCATGAAGGACAACGGCTATCGCCACGGCCAGGGCTGCCATGACCGCAGTATCCTTGACGGTTCTGCGCCGCAGCATGGCCAGGCAGCAAAGGAACGTAATCAATTCCAAGACAGAGCGGAGGTCGAAATAAGTCAGCCCGGAAGCGAATGTCAAATTAAATAAGACTGCGCAGATTGCCGACGAAAGCACCAGGGAAATCCAGCCGTTGCCCTTTGCATACCAGCAAATGAAGGCGAGCAGAGGAGAAAGAACTGTAAAACCAGCCCAAATCATCGCATAGCTTCTGGGGAAAAAACCGGCGATAAAGGTGGAGTACCAATAATAGCTGGCAACCATCCCGACGAAAAATGCGAATACGTTGATCGCTGCCCGTGCAGGAGAATTGCTGTAAACGGATAAGCCGACGGCCAGGAAAATCCAGATGGCAAATCTTCCGAGGAAATTATGTAAATCAAAAGTCTCGTCCAGGAACATCAAAACAGCCGGAAGCTGTCCCTGACGGTAATCCAGGTACTTGGAGAAAAGCCCCAATGCAATACCCAGCAGCACAATGGCGGCGGTGCTGCACACCATTCTGCCGGGGGAGAGCCGTTTGTCTGCACTTCTGATGTTTGAGAGAAATGTCATCCCGTATACCTCTGTCTATAGCATAACTCGATTATACAATAAGAGGCGATCCAGGGGAATGAACGATTTGTGAATTTCCAAACTCGGTTATGCGGGAAGCTCCCGGCACATGCGCCGCAGGCTCCATAACCTACGATATAACGCTGTATCTCTCATTACAAGATTATATTGTAGAAATATGCGCTTGTATCAGTGGGAATCTGCCGGCCCAGGTTGGCCCTGAGAGGAGACCGCGGCATTCAGTTCGCCGGCAAGCTGGAACCCCTTTCGTGCCAGGAATACGGCAATGACCTCGTTGATGACTGCGGCTGCGGCGATGGTGCCTCGCACAATATCGCCGTACTGGCTGAAAGAGCTGGTGAGAGAGGAGATAGCGATGCCGGTCAACACCAGAGAGACGCCGGAGTGGGGCATGAGCGTCAGCCCCAGATATTTCCGCACGGTGGCAGGAGCGCCTGAAATTCGGGCGCCGATGGCCGCGCCGCCGATTTTTCCAACTGCCCGGGTCAGGATGTAAATCGCGGTAAAGAGTCCGGCATTGAGGATCAGGTGGTAGTCCAGCGGGGCACCCAGGTTGAGAATGATCAGGGTACTGCCGAAGGATGGTCTCACGGCTCATGGCATTCACCAGAGAGACCTCCATGCCGGAGAGCTGGATGTCGGCGGGCATCAGGTCAACGCCTTCCGGGTGGTGCAGGATACCCTCACCGGGGCGCAACGGCTCGTCCATCAGGATACGGCCCATCGCGTCGGACAGGGTAAAGGGCAGCTTGTCCGGCTGGGGGTGGCCCAGGCTGATAGTCAGGCTGCCTTGTGGGTCCCCGTCAATCAGCAGCACTTTCTTCCCGGCCTGCGCCAGCCCGATGCCTAAGTTGGCGCAGGTAGTCGTTTTGCCGACGCCGCCCTTCTGGTTGGCAACGGCGATGATTTGTGTGTTCACTTTAACAATCACCTCGTTTCTGAAATGAAAAAAGGGAGAATGTGACATAAATCAACATTCTCCCTGAGAAACGATATGCGATTGTATTGCTGCTTGTCTA
>DVHE01000022.1 GCA_018712245.1 Candidatus Avoscillospira avicola
ATTTCGCCGCTGCCTGCGCCCGCAGGCGCGTTTCGGAGCGCAACCGCCGCTTGCGGCGGCTCTTAGCGCGGAGATGCGGCGAAACTCTGCGAGGCTTGTTTTCCGCTTCCGGAGGTTCTTCGACACGCTGAAGCCCGGGCGTTTGCCCGGGCTTTTTTGGAAAAAAACCGTTGCAGAGCGCGGCGCGTTTGCTGGGTGCAGCAAAAATGACGGGAAAAGCGGTTATCTTGCAAGAATAAGCACGATATTGTGATTGATTATGTTGGTTTTTGTGAGATTGACGAAAAACTTATGAATTTTGCATGAAATCTTGTCAGAACCGCAGGGCGTAACTGCGGTGAATTTACTTGACAATCAGTCTTTGAATATCTATAATTAAATACCGATAACAAAATATCGAAAACAGAGCAACTTACGGGTGAAAACGGGAGGAAGGCAGTGAACACCCAGCATTTTCAATATTTGGTGGAAATCGAACGAACCCGTTCCATTTCCCAGGCCGCTAAAAATCTCTTTCTCAGCCAGCCAAATCTCAGCCGCGTGCTTCACGAACTGGAGGAGGATCTGGGATTTGCGATTTTTGAGCGGACAAGCCGCGGCGTTACGCCGACAGACCGCGGCGCCCTCTTTTTGCAATACGCCAGGCGCATTCTGCGAGAGCTGGACAGCATCGAGGCGCTGGGCCGCAGCGGGCCAGTGAAGAGCCGGCTCCGGATATGCTTTCCGCGGTCCGGGCGGTATTTGGATGCGACGGCCCGCTATCTGGCCCAGTGCTGCCAGAGCGGGTCGGTGGACGCGGAAATCCGCGAGTGCCATGCCAGACAGACGCTGGAAATGCTGGATAAAGGCGATACGGAGCTGGGGGTAATCCGGTTCCGCTCGGAATATGAAGACTACTTTCGGGATCAGGCAAGCCTCCGGAGCCTGCAATTTCAGGTGCTGAGGGATTATCGCTATCAGCTGATGATGCACCCGAACCATCCCCTGGCGCAAAAACCGCAGATTTTCCAATCGGACCTGGAGACGTTTGTGGAGATCGCCCATGGCGATACGTTCCGCCAGTCCGAATCCAGGGGCAGCGAACCGCGGCGGCGGATTTACTCGGTGGACCGGCTGGCGCAGGTGTGCCTGCTGCATACCATTCCAGGATCATATATCTGGATTTCGCCGGCCTCGCCGGACGACCTCAGGCACTGGGGCCTGATTCAGCGGGACTGCTCCGATAATACCGACGTCTATCGAGACGCGCTGCTTCATCGAAAAAGCTATATCCCAACTGATATAGAGAATGGGCTGCTTAAGATTATTTCCCAGGGTTTCCAGGGAGATTCTATATCGGAAATGATATAGCGTTTCCAAAATAAGCATAACTGCTTCGGCAGATTTTTTGCTATACTATGTAAGATGTAAGAAAAATGTATGAAAACTTAGGAGGGTATTGCAATGAGCAAAATCACAGTCATCGGTGCCGGCAGTGTCGGCGCGGCGATCGCCAACGATCTGACCATTCAGGGTATTGCCTCTGAAATCGTCCTGGTGGACATCAACACCCAGAAGGCCAGAGGCGAGGCGCTCGATATTTACCAGGGCGCGCATTTCGGCACGCCTACCATCGTCCGCCCCGGCGACTATTCCGACGCCGACGGCTCCGATGTGGTCATTATCACTTCCGGCCTGCCCCGGAAACCCGGCCAGACCCGGCTGGAGCTGGCCCAGTCCAACGTGAACATCATCAAGCAGATCGCGCCGCAGATTGTAGCCCATGCGCCCAATGCCATTTATATCATCGTGTCCAACCCGGTGGACGTGCTGACTTACGTCTTCCACAAGGTGTCCGGCCTGCCCGAGAACCAGATCATCGGCTCCGGCACCATCCTGGATACCAGCCGTCTCCAGGCGCAGCTGGCCAGGCAGTTCCACGTGAGCCCCAAGAATGTCCACGCCCACGTCTACGGCGAACATGGCGATTCCTCTTTTGTTCCCTGGTCTCTTGCCCATATCTCCAACAATCACATCGACTATTACGCCACCCATTCCCCGGATTCTGAGCGCATTCATTGGACCGGCGATGAGGCGGCCCGGGAGGAAGTGGAGGAATATGTCCGCACCTCCGGCGCGCAGGTCATCAAGGACAAGGGAGCCACGTTCTTCGCTGTGGCCATGTCCGTGTGCCACATCTGCAAGTGCATCTTCTCCGGCGCCGGCACGGCCCTGACGGTCTCCACCATGATGCACGGCGAGTATGGCATCGAGGATGTCTGCCTGAGCGTACTGACCATCGTGGATCGCAACGGCGTCCGCGGCAAGATCATGAACGCGCTGACCGAGGATGAGGTAGCCAAGCTCCACAACAGCGCGAACCGGCTGAAAGAGGTCATCAGCAACATCGAGTAATCCAAAATTTGAGCATTGGGAGGAGTAGCAATGGAATACCGTACGGAACATGATTCCATGGGTGAAATCCGGGTTCCCGCCGACAAGTACTGGGCCGCGCAGACAGAGCGCTCCCACGAGAATTTCCCCATCGGCGTGGGGATCGAAACCATGCCCCGGGAAATCATCCACGCTTTCGGTTTGCTGAAGAAGGCCGCCGCGCTGGCCAACCATTCCCTGAAGCCGGAGAGGATGACGGACGAGAAGCTCGCCGCCATTTCCCAGGCCTGTGACGAGGTGATCGGCGGCACGCTCAACGATCACTTCCCTCTGGTGGTCTGGCAGACCGGCTCCGGTACCCAGTCCAATATGAACGCCAACGAGGTCATTGCCAACCGCGGCAATGAGCTGGCCGGCAAAAAGCTCCTCCATCCCAATGACGACATCAATATGTCCCAGTCTTCCAACGACACCTTCCCCACGGCGATGCATATCGCCGCCGTGGAGGTGCTGGAAGACCGTGTCATTCCCGCCATTGACTTGCTGGTGGACACCTTCCTCCGGCTGGAGCGGGAGAATGAGGGCGTGGTCAAGTCCGGCCGCACCCATTTGCAGGACGCTGTGCCCATCGCTTTCTCCCAGGAAATCTCCGGCTGGCGCACCAGCCTCCAGCGGGATCGGGAGCTGATTCTGCTGAGTCTGCCGCCCCTCAAGGAGCTGGCCCTGGGCGGTACCGCTGTGGGCACCGGCCTCAACGCCCCCAAGGGCTTTGACGTCCAGGTGGCCGAGCAGATCGCGGCCCTGACCGGCAAGGACTTCCGCACGGCCGGGAACAAGTTCCACGCCCTCACCAGCAAGGACGAGATCGTCTTTGCCCACGGCGCCCTGAAGGCGCTGGCCGCCGACATGATGAAGATTGCCAACGACGTCCGCTGGCTGGCTTCCGGCCCGCGGGACGGCCTGGGAGAGATTTTCATCCCTGAGAACGAGCCCGGCTCCTCCATCATGCCCGGCAAGGTCAACCCCACCCAGTGCGAGGCCGTCACGATGGTGGCCGTGCAGGTCATGGGCAATGACGTGGCCGTGGGCATGGCCGCCAGCCAGGGCAACTTCGAGCTGAACGTCTTTATGCCCGTGTGCGCGTATAACTTCCTCCAGTCTGCCCGCCTGCTGGCCGAGGCCATTACTTCCTTCAATGACCGCTGCGCCGTGGGCATCCGGGCCAACCGGGAGAAGATGCGCCACAATCTCCACAATTCCCTGATGCTGGTGACGGCGCTGAACCCCTACATCGGTTATGAAAACGCGGCAAAGACCGCCAAGAAAGCATATAAAGAGAACATCTCCCTGAAAGAGGCCTGCGTGGCCCTGGGCTTCCTCACCGAGGCGCAGTTTGATGAGGTGTTCCACCCTGAACAGATGATCTGAGGAGGACGCGATGACATATTCCTATTTTCCCGGCTGCACCCTCAAGACCCGGGCCAAGGACCTGGATCGCTGGGGCCGCGAAGCCATGGAGGCGCTGGGGATTACCCTGGAAGAGCTGCCCGAGTGGCAGTGCTGCGGCGCGGTTTACCCCATTGCCCGGGATGAGATCGCTTTGCGCCTCTCCTCGGTCCGGGCGCTGGCGGCGGCACGGGATTTGGGCCGGCCCCTGGTCACGCTCTGCTCCGCCTGTCACCACGTCATTAAGCGGGTCAACGGCGATATGCAGCACGATGAGACCATCTGCGACCGGGCCAACAATTACTTAAAGCTGGACAATCCCTACCACGGCGAAGCCCAGGTACTGCACTATCTGGAGGTCCTGCGGGACAGCGTGGGCTTTGACAAGCTCAAAGAAAAGGTGGTCAAGCCCCTGACCGGGCGGAAGATCGGCGCCTATTACGGCTGCCTTCTGCTCCGGCCCAGCAGCGAGCTGGCCTTTGACGACCCGGAAAATCCCACCATCATCGAGGACTTCCTCCGGGCCATCGGCGCGGAGCCGGTCATTTACGCCCAGCGCAATGAGTGCTGCGGCGGCTATGTCACCCTGGAGAACCGGGACTTTGCCAAAAAGCGGGTGGCCGCTGTGCTGGATAACGCCGCCGCCCTGGGGGCGGAAGCCTTGGTCACGGCCTGCCCGCTGTGTATGTACAATCTCAGAGAGAACGGCGGCACCATGCCGATCTATTATTTCACCGAGCTTCTGGCGGAAGCTCTGGGGATCAAGGAGGCGGAGGCATGAGAGACTCCATCGAAACCATCCGCCGGATCTCCGGCGTCAATCCCTTGAAGTGCATGAAGTGCGGCAAATGCACCGCCACCTGTCCCGCTTACGACGAGATGGAGTACCATCCCCATCAGTTTGTGGACATGGTGGTCAATGACCGCCTGGAGGAGCTGATGTCCTCCAAGGGAATCTATCTTTGCCTGAGCTGCTTTGCCTGCATCGAGCGCTGTCCCCGGGGCGTCAAGCCCGGCGCGCTGGTGGAGACCGTCCGGCTGAGCGTCATCCGCCAGCAGGATCAAAACCATCTCAAACCGCAGGATATTCCCGCGCTGCTGGAGGAGGCCCTGCCCCAACAGGCCGTCACCAGCGCGCTGCGCAAATATAGAAGGTAAGGAGGAGAACCATGCAGAGAATTGGCGTATTTGTGTGCTGGTGCGGCAGCAATATCGCCGCCACCGTGGACGTGGAGGCCGTGGCGGAGGCCCTGTCCCACGAGGCCGGCGTGGTGTTCTCCACCAACTACCAGTATATGTGTTCCCAGGCGGGCCAGGAGCTGATCCAGGACACCATCCGCGAGCAAAAGCTCACCGGCGTGGTCATCTGCTCCTGCTCTCCCCGGATGCACGAGAATACCTTCCGCAAGACCTGTGAGCGGGCTGGCATCAACCCCTATATGGTGGAGATTGCCAACATCCGTGAGCAGTGTTCTTGGATTCACAAGGACAAGGCCGTCGGTACGGAAAAGGCCATTATTTTGGGCCGGGCCGCCATCGCGAAAGTCCTGCTCAACGCGCCGCTGACCGCCGGCACCAGCCCCGTGGTCAAGCGGGCGCTGGTCATCGGCGGCGGCATCGCCGGCATCCAGACGGCGCTGGACATCGCCGACGCCGGCTTCCCGGTGGACATCGTCGAGAAGGAGCCCACCATCGGCGGCAAGATGACCCAGATCGACAAGACCTTCCCGACCCTGGACTGCGCGGCCTGTATCCTCACCCCCAAGATGGTGGACGCCGCCCAGAACGAGAATATCAAAATCTACGCCTACTCCCAGGTGGAGGCCGTCAAGGGCTTCGTGGGCAACTTCACCGTTACCATCCGCCGCAAGGCCCGGTACGTGGATGAGACCAAGTGTACCGGCTGCGGCCTCTGCACTGAGAAGTGTCCCCAGAAGAAGGTGCCCAACGCCTTCAACTTAGGGCTGGACACCCGGCGGGCCATTTACATCCCCTTCGCCCAGGCGGTGCCGAAGATCGCCACCATCGACGCGGACTACTGCACCATGCTCAAAACCGGCAAGTGCGGCGTTTGCTCCAAGGTCTGCACCGCCGGCGCCATTGACTATAAGCAGCAGGACACCTTGGTGGAAGAGCAGTACGGCGCCATTGTTGTGGCGACGGGCTATAACCCCATCAAGCTGGACCAGTTCGACGAGTTCGCTTACTCCCAGTCGCCGGACGTGGTGACGTCCCTGGAGCTGGAGCGGCTGATGAACGCGGCCGGCCCCACCGGCGGCACGCTGCTGCGGCCCTCGGACAAGACGCACCCCCACACCCTGGTGTTTGTGCAGTGTGTGGGCTCGCGCTGCGACGGCGGCGAGAAGGGCAAGCCCTACTGCTCCAAGATCTGCTGCATGTACACCGCCAAGCACGCCATGCTGATCCGGGAGAAGTACCCGGACACCGAGGTATACGTCTTCTACATCGACGTCCGTACCCCCGGCAAGAACTTCGACGAGTTTTACCGCCGGGCTGTGGAGGAGTACGGCGTCCACTACATCAAGGGCATGGTCGGCAAGGTCACGCCCCAGAACGGCAAGCTCTATGTCCAGGCCGCCGACCTCTTGGGCGGCCAGCAGCTGAAGATCGAGGCCGACATGGTGGTGCTGGCCGCGGCCATCGAGCCGGACAAGTCCGCCCGGCCTCTGGCGACGATGCTCACCGCCTCCATGGACACCAACGATTTCTTCACCGAGGCGCACCCCAAGCTGCGGCCTGTGGAGAGCCCCACGGCGGGTATCTTCCTCTCCGGCGCTTGCCAGGGTCCCAAGGATATCCCCGAGACCGTGGCCCAGGCCGGAGCCGCCGCCAGCAAGGTCATCGGCCTCCTGGTGAAGGATCACCTCACCTGCAATCCCTGCGTGGCCGAGAGCAATGAGCTGATGTGCAACGGCTGCTCCGCCTGCGAAAAGGTCTGTCCCTACGGCGCGATTTCCTACATCGACAAGGACTTCCGCGGCCCGGGCCGCACCACGCTCAAGCGGCGGGTGGCCCAGGTCAACCCGGCTGTCTGCCAGGGCTGCGGCGCCTGCACGGTGGCTTGCCCCTCCGGGGCCATGGACCTCAAGGGCTTCTCCAATGCGCAAATTATGGCGGAGGTGGATGCGATATGCAAGTAAACGGACAGTTTCAACCGACCATTGTGGCCTTTTGCTGCAACTGGTGTTCCTATGCCGGCGCCGATCTCTCCGGCACCAACCGCCTGCAATATCCCGCCAACGTGAAGATCATCCGCATTCCCTGCTCCTGCCGGCTGAACCCGATGTTCATTCTCCGGGCCTTCCAGCGGGGCGCCGACGGTGTGATCCTCTGCGGCTGCCACCCCGGCGACTGCCACTACACCACCGGCAACTACTATGCCCGCCGGAGAATGACGCTCCTCTTCAATATGCTGGAGTATCTGGGCATTGAGCGGGACCGGACCAGGGTGGAGTGGGTCTCCGCCGCCGAGGGCGCCAAGTTTGCCGCCACCATGAACGACTTTGTCGAGACCATTACCCGTCTGGGCGAGAATAAGAGACTGGAGGATCTGCGATGCAAGAGCAAGTGAGAGCAAAAGCCATTGAGCTGCTGCAAAGCGGAACCTGCGACCGGATTCTCGGCTGGAAAACCGGCGAGTTCTTCTATGACGTGACCCCGGCGGTGTTCACCACCGTGGAGGAGATCGAAAAGGACCTGGTCTACAACGCCTTTTGCGGCGCGAACTTTTCCAAGTATCTGATTGCCGAGAGCCGCAAGGGCGGCAAGATCGGCGCGTTCTTGAAGCCCTGCGACACCTACTCCTTCCAGCAGCTTCTGAAGGAGCATCGCATCTGGCGGGAGAATACCTACATCGTGGGCCTCAGCTGTCCTGGTATGTGCGACATGGACAAGATTCGCGAGGCCGGGATCAAGGGTGTCACCGGCGGCGATTTCACCGGAGAAACCCTCTCCTTTGAGACGCTCTACGGGCAGCAGGAGATCGCCCGGGAGGCCGTGCTGGCTGAGCGGTGCAAGTTCTGTAAGAGCAAAAAGCTGGTGATTTTCGACGAGCTGCTGGGCGAACAGGGCGAAGAGCGGGAAACGGGCCGCTTCGACGAGGTGGAGCGGCTGGAGGCCATGACGGCGGAGGAGCGCTTCGCCTTCTGGCAGCAGGAGCTCTCCAAGTGCATCCGCTGCAATGCCTGCCGCAATGTCTGTCCTGCGTGCAGCTGCGAAAAGTGCGTCTTCGACAACCCAAAATCCGGCGTGGAGAACAAGGCTGCCGCCAACAGCTTTGAGGAGCAGCTGTTCCATGTGATTCGGGCTTTCCACGTGGCGGGCCGCTGCACCGACTGCGGCGAATGCTCCCGAGTCTGTCCGCAGCACATCCCGCTGCATCTCTTAAACCGCAAGTTCATCAAGGATATCAACGAGATCTACGGCCCCTACCAGGCCGGCGCCGATCCCGATACCCGCCCGCCGCTGCTGAACTTCAACCAGGGCGACCCGGAACCGAAGAGGGGGGATGTAGGATGAAGAAAATCGCCGTTTCCGCGCTGCCGCAGCTGCTGGAGGCCATGGCCGCGCAGCAGGCGTTGTATCTGCCGGTCCAGCAGGGGAGAAGTGCCCAGTTCACCCGGTATGAGTCGGGCATGGAGCTTTCCGAAGCCCTCAACACGGGCCGCAGTGCCAAGGACCTCTTCTTCCCCCAGGTGGAGAATCTGGTGGACTTCAAGGTGACGGGCAAGGCCATCGAAGTCATTGAGAGCCGGGACGTGGGCGAGGACTTCATCCTCTTCGGCGTCCGCGCCTGTGACTGCCGCAGCTTTGATATCCTGGATCGTGTCTTCCTGGGAGACCCCAAGGACACCTATTATGAGAACCGCCGCAGCCACGCCACGGTCATCACCCTGGCCTGCGGCGCGCCGGAGGAGACCTGCTTCTGCACCGTCTTCGGCATCGACCCGGCGGATCCCGCCGGGGACGTCACCGCCTGGAAGGCGGGCCAGTGGCTGTGCCTCCGGGCCAATACCAAGAAGGGTGAGAAGCTCCTGGCGTCTCTGCCCATGCTACAGAACGGCGGCGAGGACGCCGTGGTGGCTGCTCAAGCTGCCATCCACGCCATCACGGAAAAGCTGCCCCTCAAGGACCTGAACCTCACCGGCTTTGACGGCGACCACCTGATGGAGAAGTTCAATTCTCCCCAGTGGGCGCAGCTCTCCGAGAGCTGCCTGGGCTGCGGCAGCTGCACCTTCGTTTGCCCCACCTGCCAGTGCTACGACATCAAGGACTTCAACACCGGCCATGAGATCAAGCGCTTCCGCTGCTGGGACAGTTGTATGTACTCTGATTTCACCATGATGGCCCACGGCACCAACCGCCCCACCCAGCTGGAGCGGTTCCGCCAGCGGTTCATGCACAAGCTGGTCTACTTCCCGGCCAATAATGAGGGGATTTATGGCTGCGTCGGCTGCGGTCGGTGCCTGCAAAAATGCCCCATTTCCATGAACATCGTCAAGGTCATCAAAACACTGGGGGAGGGAGCGCAATGAGTTTGAAACGAGATCCCCTGATTCCCATGATCGGCGTCGTCACCGATGTCCGCACCGACACGCCGGACGTCAAGACCTTCCGGGTGGTGGGGCTGGACGGGAAAAAGCCCTTTGCGCATATCCCCGGCCAGTGCGCGATGCTGAGTATGCCCGGCATTGGCGAGGCGCTGTTCTCCATTACTTCCTCACCCACCAACGAGGATTACTTGGAGTTCTCCATCAAAAAATGCGGCTGTGTCACAACCTGGCTCCATGAGATCGAGCCAGGCCAGCAGGTGACTATCCGGGGCCCCTACGGTAACGGTTTCCCGGTGGACACAGAGCTGAAAGGTAAGGATCTCCTGATCATCGCCGGCGGAATCGGCCTGGCGCCGGTTCGCTCCGTCATCAACTACGTCCGGGCCAACCGGTCAAACTACGGCACGCTGGATATCGTCTACGGTTCCCGGAGCAAGGAGGACCTGGTGGACTACCAGGAGATATTGGACGAGTGGATGGCCGAGGACGGCATCAACGTCCACTTGACCATTGACCGGGAGCAGCCCGATTGGGACGGCCACGTGGGCTTCGTGCCCAACTACGTCAAGGAGCTGAACTTCGACACTTCCAAGACCGTGGTTATGTGCGGCCCGCCCATCATGATCAAGTTTACCCTGGCCGGCCTGGAGGAGCTGGGCTTTCAGCGGGATCAGGTGTATACCACCTTTGAGCTGAAAATGAAATGCGCCCTGGGCAAATGCGGCCGGTGCAACATCGGCGACAAGTACGTCTGCAAGGATGGCCCCGTCTTCCGCCTGGATCAGATGACAGAACTGCCGGACGAGTATTAAGGAGAAATATCGATGGAACAAATGGTGAATGTTTTTCTTTTCGGCAAGCGCTACCAGGTGCCGGCCAGCGCCACCATTATGGAGGCCATGGAGTATGCCGGCTATCAGCTGGTCCGGGGCTGCGGCTGCCGCAATGGCTTCTGCGGCGCCTGTGCCACCCTCTACCGAATTGCCGGGGATCGGGAGCTGCACGCGTGTCTTGCCTGCTCCACCCAGGTGCAGGACAATATGTATGTGGCCACGCTGCCCTTCTTCCCCCTGGTGAAAGAGGTCTATGACATCGAGAAGGTCAAGCCCACCGAGCAGATTATGATGCAGCTCTATCCCGAAATCTATTCCTGCGTCGGCTGCAACGCCTGCACCAAGGCCTGTCCCCAGAGCCTCAATGTCATGCAGTACATTGCCTACGCCCAGCGGGGCGAATATGAAAAGTGCGCCGAGGAGTCCTTTGACTGCGTCATGTGCGGCATCTGCTCCTCCCGCTGCCCGGCGGGGATTTCCCATCCCCAGGTGGCTATGCTGGCCCGCCGGCTCAATGGTAAGTATCTGGCGCCCCACTGCGACCATCTGGACGCGCGGATCGCGGAGATCGAACGGGGCGACTATGTGCCGCTGATTGAGGCGCTGATGGAGAAGCCTCTGGAGGAGATCCAGGCGCTCTACAACAACCGCGAGATTGAGAAATAAGGAGGCTGCAACCATGTATCAAGACGCAATCATGCGGGAATCCGCAGAAAAAGTGGCGGCGGCCCGGGCGGAAAACGTCAAGCTGGACCCTCGCCGCATGACGGCGGAGGAGAAGGACCAGCTTCTGAAAGAGTTCCACCCTGATTATCGGGCGGAGAAGTTCGCGGTTTTGCAGGTAGGTCCCAACAAGGGCGAAAAAGTGCCCACCGAGCTGGCGGCGCTGCTCCAGGCCAACTCCCGTATCACCGCCGGCCAGATCGATCTCGCCAAGCCCGATTACGAGTGCGATGTGCTGGTCATCGGCGGCGGCGGCGCCGGTACTTCCGCGGCGATCGAGGCCCACCAGAGCGGCGCCAAGGTCATGGTCGTCACCAAGCTTCGCATGGGCGACGCCAACACCATGATGGCCGAGGGCGGCATCCAGGCCGCCGATAAGCCCGGCGACTCTCCGGCTCAGCACTTCCTGGACGCCTACGGCGGCGGCCACTTCGCCGCGCAGAAGGATCTCCTCTGCAAGCTGGTTTCCGACGCGCCCGAGGCCATCCGCTGGCTCAGCGACCTGGGCGTGGAGTTTGACAAGGCGCCCGACGGCACCATGATCACCACCCACGGCGGCGGTACCTCCCGCAAGCGGATGCACGCCGCCAAGGACTACTCCGGCGCCGAGATCATGCGGACGCTGCGGGATGAGGTTCTCAACCGCGAGATTCCCGTGGTGGATTTCACCGCCGCCATTGAGTTGGTGCTGGACCAGCAGGGCCGCTGCTGCGGCGCTGTCCTCCTCAATATGGAGACCAGAGAGCTGAAGCTGGCCCTGGCCAAGACCGTGATCCTGGCCACCGGCGGCGCCGGGCGGCTCCACTACCAGGGCTTCCCCACCTCCAACCACTACGGTGCCACCGCCGACGGCCTGATTCTTGCCTACCGTGTCGGCGCGCAGCTCCTGTATCCCGATACCCTCCAGTACCATCCCACCGGCGCGGCTTTCCCGGCTCAGATTTTCGGCGCGCTGGTCACAGAAAAGGTCCGCTCCCTGGGCGCTATGCTGATCAACGCCAACGGCGAGGCCTTTATGAACCCGCTGGAGACCCGGGACGTCTCCGCCGCGTCCATCATCCGGGAGTGTTCCGCCCGGGGCAACGGCGTCAAGACGCCCGCAGGCTACGCCGTCTGGCTGGATACGCCCATGATCGAGATCAAGAACGGCGAGGGCACCATTGCCAAGCGCATTCCCGCCATGATGCGGATGTTCGGCAAGTACGGCATTGACATCCGTAAGGAGCCGATTCTGGTCTATCCTACGCTCCACTACCAGAACGGCGGTGTGAAGATCACGGTGGATGGCCAGAGTATGGTGGAGAACCTGTTCGTGGCCGGCGAGGCTGTCGGAGGCATCCATGGCCGCAACCGCCTGATGGGCAACAGCCTGCTGGACGTCATCGTCTTTGGTCGCAACGCCGGCAAGCATGCCGCGGCCAAGAGCCGCGATGTGGTGCCCGGCACGCCCACGCTGGCGCATATCGATGCCTTCCGCAAGATGCTGGAGGAGGCCGGTATCGAGACCGACGCCGTCTCTCCTAAACTGCTGCCGGACTATGCCCGCAGAGAAAATGTGCTGAAATAAGATACAGCATCAGGGCGCGAGAAATGATTTGACGGCTTTTGCCTCCCTACAAGGAGGCAAAAGCCGTCAGACCGCGCCCATTTGACGGGGCTGATCGCTTCGCCAAATTACAGTATGAAAGGTTGAATGAACCATGACTGTCGCTGAAATTCTCGAAACTCTGATGATTATTTCCTTTGGTATCTCCTGGCCGCTCAACATTCTCAAGTCCTACCGCAGCCGGACCACCAAGGGCAAGAGCCTTCCCTTTACGCTGTTCATCCTCTTCGGCTATATCTGCGGCATTATTTCCAAAATTCTGTTGAAGAACTTCAATCTGGCCTTCTGGTTCTATATCCCCAATATCATCATGGTTTCCATCGACGTCTGCCTCTATTTCCGCAACCTCAAGCTGGATCAGGCAGCCGACGCCGCCAAGCGCTGAACCATATACGCAATTTTCATCCGGTGCAGTCTTCCTCACTGCACCGGATTTCTTTTAGGCTGGTCCATGATGATCCCGCCCACCCACAGGGGGCGGCTACGCCACTGCGCGCTTTTCCAGCTTCAGCGTCTTGACGAATACCAGCGACAGGAAGGTGGCAATAGACCAGCCGATGGGCCAGGCGCACCAGATGCCGGTGGAGCCGAAGAGGGCGGAGAGGGTGGCTGCCAGCACCACCCGAAGAATCAGGTCTGTAAAGGTGCCGATCATAAACTGGGTCATGGCGCCGGTGCCCCGAAGGATGCCGTCGGCCACCAGCTTGACCGACACGGCGAAGTAGAAGGGCGACAAGATTCGCAGGAAGATCAGGCCTGTGTCCATGGCGGCCTGGGAGGGATTCTCCAAAAACAGCAGCAGCAGCCACCGACCGGCGAAGAAATAGGCCACAGCCAGCGGAACGCACAGCGCCCAGACCATCTTGGTGCCGGCGCGGAAGCCCTGGCGGATTCGATCCAGCTTCCAGGCTCCCAGGTTCTGGGCCGCAAAGTTGCTGACGCCGTTGCCCAGGGTGGTGAAGGAGGTGACGACCAGGTTGTTGAGCTTCACCGCCGCGGAGTAGCCGGCGATGACGCCGGGTCCGTAGCCGTTGATGACGCCCTGGATGATGATGTTGCCCACGGAAATAAAGCTCTGCTGCAAAATGCTGGGTACCGCAATTCTGCCGATGCGTCCCAGCATGGGCCAGGAGAAGAGCGGCACAGGCCCGGCCACGAGAATGGCCTTCAGCCGCCGCAGTACCACCACCACAGCCAGCACGCAGCTGATGCCCTGGCAGAGGAAGGTGGCCCAGGCCACACCGGCCACGCCCATTTGGAAGGCCGTGACGAACAGAATGTCCACCGCGATGTTGGCCGTGGAGGAGGCTGCCAGGAAGTAGAAGGGCGTCTTGGAGTCTCCCAGAGCGGAGAAAATGCCTGTCGCGATGTTGTAGAAGAACAGGAAGGGCAGTCCGTAGAGGTAGATGTTCAAATAGAGCAGGCTGTCAGCCATCAGCTCCTGGGGCGTCTGGATCAGCAGCAGGAGCTGCCGGCCCAGCAGCAGGCCCAGGGCCATCAGTACCAGGCAGAGGATGCCGCTGGCGATGCCCGCCGTGGAGACGGCAGTTTTCATCTCCCGATGCTCCTTCGCTCCGAAGAGCTGGGAGACAATTACGGAGCAGCCGATGTTGCAGCCGAAGGCGAAGGCCAGGAAGATCAGCGTGATCTCGTAGCTGTTGCCCACCGAGGCCAGGGCGTTCTCGCCCACGAACCGTCCGGCTACCAGACTGTCGGCAATGTTATAGAGCTGCTGGAATACGATGCTGCCGAAGAGCGGCAGGCAGAATTTCCACAGAACGCTGCTGGGCTTTCCTGTGGTGAGGTCTTGATTCATCGGTGTCATCTCCTGTCTGATGGCAAGAGGCTTGCGCCCCGCTGCCTCAGGTATTATACTAAGAGCAGCAAAATATGTACAATGTATATTTCTACTGGCTGGTATGTAATTTTGACATAGCAGGAGGAGATGCCCATGGCGGTATCCTACGATTTATACCGGATATTTTATGCCGTGGCCCAGGCGGGGAGCCTGACCCACGCGGCGCAGGCCCTCCACAGCAACCAGCCCAACGTGACCCGGGCCATTCAGAATCTGGAGCAAGAGCTGGGAACGGCGCTCTTTCTCCGGTCCAACCGGGGCGTGACGCTGACCGCTGAGGGAGAGCGGCTTTTCCACCATGTCCAGGCGGCGCAGGCGCACCTGGAAGCAGGGGAGCGGGAGCTGCTGAGCGGACGGCGCCTGAAGAGCGGGCTCGTCACCATCGGCGCCACGGAGACGGCGCTGCACACCATGCTTCTGCCGGTGCTGGGGCGGTTCCACCGGGCCTATCCCGGAATCCGGCTGCGGATCACCAACCATCCCACGCCCGAGGCCCTGGAGGAGCTGCGGGCCGGACGGGTGGAGCTGGCCCTGGTCAGCTCGCCGGAGCATTTGGGGCAGCTCCACAGAGAGACGCTTTCGGTCTTCCGGGACGTGGTGGTGGGGGACGCCGCCTTTGCACCGTTGGCGCGCCGGCCCCTGTCTTTGGAGGAATTGCTGGAGCAGCCCCTGGTCTTTTTGGGCCAGGAGACCCAGGCCTATGGGCTATACCAATCTTTTTTTGCGGCCCGGGGCTTGGTGTTCGCACCGGACCTCCAGGTGGATACCACCGGCCAGATTTTACCCATGGTCCTGGGTGGCTTGGGCCTGGGTTTCCTGCCCCAGCGATTGGCAGCGCCGGAGCTGACAGCGGGCCGCGTGGTGGAAATCCGGCTGACGGAGCCGCTGCCGGAGCGAAACGTCTGCCTGGTGACGGACCCGGCCCGTCCCCTGAGTCCGGCGGCGGGAACCCTCTGCCAGATGCTGCTGGAAGAGCGGGACAGGCCCGGAAAGGAGAGAACGCAATGAATCAGGATTTGACCCGGGGCCCCATCACCCGGGGGCTGCTGCGCTTTGCGTGGCCGTTTATGGTGGGAAATCTCTTGCAGCAGCTTTATAATGTGGTGGATACGCTGATCGTCGGGCGATACCTGGGCAGCGACGCCCTGGGAGCCGTGGGGTCCTCTTATACGCTGATGACCTTTTTGACCTCCATTCTCCTGGGCCTCTCCATGGGCAGCGGCGTCTTCTTCTCCATCTGCTGCGGCCAGCGGCAGATGGAGCGGCTGCGGCGGGGGATGGTGCTGTCCTTTGGCCTGATCGCGGCGGTTACGGCGGTTCTCAACGCCGCAGTTTTTTTGCTGCTCCAGCCGATTTTGACGCTTCTGCAGGTGCCGGCTTCGCTGCGGGACTTGATGGGGACGTACCTCTTTGTCATTTTCTTCGGAATTGCTGCCACCTTTCTCTATAACTACTTCGCCTGCCTGCTCCGGGCCTTGGGCAATTCTTTGGCGCCTCTGATCTTCCTAGCGGTGTCGGCCCTGCTGAACATCGGCCTGGATTTACTGTTTGTGCTGGTGTTTTCCTGGGGCGTCGCCGGCGCGGCGGCGGCCACGGTGATTGCCCAGTATGTGGCGGGGCTGGGCCTGGCGGTCTATGCCTTCGTCTGCTGTCCTGCCATCCGCCTGCGGCGGACGGATTTTGCCTATGACCGGCGGGATATGCGGGAGATTTTGCGCCTTTCCAGCCTCACCTCCGTGCAGCAGTCGGTGATGAACTTCGGTATTCTGATGGTGCAGGGCCGGGTTAATTCCTTTGGCCCGGCGGTGATGGCGGCCTTTGCGGCGGCTGTAAAGATCGATTCCTTTGCCTATATGCCGGTGCAGGATTTCGGCAATGCGTTTTCCACCTTCGTAGCTCAGAATTTCGGCGCGGGGCAGGAGAAGCGGATTCGCGCGGGAATCCGCAGCGCCGTGGCCACGGCGGCGATCTTCGGCGCCGCCCTTTCCCTGGCTGTGTTCCTGCTGGCCCGGCCGTTGATGCTGCTGTTCGTCCGGCCGGAGGAGACGGAGATTTTGGCCGTCGGCGTGGCGTATCTGCGCATTGAGGGGAGCTTTTACTGCCTGATTGGCTTTTTGTTCCTGCTGTATGGCTATTACCGTGCCATGGGACGGCCCGGAATGTCGGTGGTGCTGACGGTGATCTCCCTGGGCACCCGGGTGGCCCTGGCCTATGGCCTCTCGGCCATTCCCGCCATCGGCGTCACCGGCATCTGGGTTTCAGTGCCCATTGGGTGGCTGCTGGCGGATCTGGTGGGCTTTGGAGGCGACCGGCGGCTGCTGGGCCGGACGCCCCGGCAGGATGCCCCGGCGCCTTGACCACTTGACGCCGCTTTTCCACCACTGGCCGGATTTGCCGCGACAACGCAGGACGTCTGTGCTATGCTGATGGCACAAGGAGGGAAAACCATGAGAATTATCTTGGAAGAAGGGGCAAACCCGGAGCTGGAGTTGGTCATCCGCGGCGACCTCCAGGATCCACAGATACCGCGGCTGATGGAGGCGCTTCAGTGCTGCGGAGGAATGTCGAAGCTCTTCCTCTACGCGCAGGAGCGGGAATATATCCACCGGGCCGAGGAGATTGATTACTTTGAGGCCGCCGGAGACCGGGTCTACGCGCACCTGGGGAACCAAGTCCTGGAGGTACGCCACAAGCTCTACGCATTGGCGGAGGGACTCTACGGGAAGGGCTTTGTCCAGATCAGTAAGGGCGTGGTGGTCAATACGGCCCAGGTAGCCTCCGTGGCCGCGGAGTTTTCGGGAAACTATGTGGTGCATCTCAAGAATCAGACCCGCCTTTCTCTCTCCCGTAAGTACGTCAAGCAATTTCGTCAGTATATTTTGGAGGTAGCGAAATGAACTGGAAACAAGTATGGATCAGGGCGAGAACGGGGCTGTTGGTTGGAATGCTGGTGCAGCTGATTCTGCTGTGGTCTATGCAGGATACTTATGGAAGCGCCCTGGAGATCACCGTCTGGATGGGCGCCTCGGTGATCTACGGCGTGGCCAGCGGCCTTTTTGACCAGGAGCGGCTGAACCTGCTGGCGGCGACGGCGCTGCACTTCCTGCTCTCCTACGCTGTCACCGTGGCGGCGTGTATGGTACTCGGCTATGGGGAGACCCTTTTGGCGTGCGCCCTGGGCTGCCTTCCGCTTTTTTTGGTTCTTTACGTGCTGATCTATTTGGGCATCACCATTGCGGTGCGGATTCAGATGAAAAAAATCAATGAAAAGCTCCAGAAATAGCGAGCAAAACGGAAGCGCCGGACGCATTCGCGTCCGGCGCTGGCCCTTTATAACCGATCAATAGCCGGGCTTGCCCAGCAGGTGGAACATATTCTTCTTGTAGGCTTCGACGCCGGGCTGGTTGAAGGGGTTGACGCCGGACATATAGCCCGACACGCCGCAGGCGAACTCAAAGAAGTAGATGAGCCGGCCCACTTCCTCGGCGCAGATCTTGGGCAGATGCAGGACGGACACAGGCACACCGCCGTCGATATGGGCGGCCCGGGTGGCCTCCATGGCCTTGGTGTTGACGTAGCTCAGCTCTCGGCCGGCCAGGTAGTTGAGACCGTCCAGGTTGGCCTCGTCGCCGGGAACCACCACGGAGGCGTCCACGTTGTCGAAGAAGACCACAGTCTCCTGGAGGAAGCGCTCGCCGTCCTGGATATACTGGCCCATGGAGTGGAGATCAGCGGTCAGATCCACAGAGGCGGGGAAGATGCCGACGCCGTCCTTGCCCTCGGATTCACCGTAGAGCTGCTTCCACCACTCGGCCATAAACCGGAAGGCAGGCTCATAGGCGGCCAGCACTTCCACCTTCTTGCCCTGGCCATAGAGAGCCTGGCGCTGGGCGGCGTACTGCGCGGCTACGGAGTTGACGCCCTGGGCCATGCAGTCCTCCCGCTCTTTGGCGGCGCCTGCCATCAGGGCCTCGATGTCGATACCGGCCACGGCGATGGGCAGGAGACCCACGGCGGTCAGCACGCTGTAGCGTCCGCCCACGTCGTCGGGCACCACGAAGGTCTCGTAGCCCTCTTGGGTGGCCATGGTTTTCAGAGCGCCGCGAGCCTTGTCGGTGGTGGCATAGATGCGGCCCTTAGCGGCCTCTTTGCCGTACTTCTTCTCCAGCAGCTCCTTGAAGAGACGGAAGGCGATGGCGGGCTCGGTGGTGGTGCCGGACTTGGAAATGACATTGATGGAGAAGTCCTTGCCCTCCAGCATGGCGACAGTGTCCATCACGGCGTCGGCGGAGAGGCCGTTGCCGATGAAATAGACCTCGGGGTCGTCCTTGCAGAGAACGTTGTGGTTGGGCCCTTTGATCAGCTCGATCACGGCGCGGGCGCCCAGGTAGGAGCCGCCGATGCCGATGACCACCAGAGCCTGGGAGTCGCTGCGGATTTTCTGCGCGGCGGCCTGGATGCGGGCAAATTCCTCCTTGTCGTAGTTGACCGGCAGATTGACCCAGCCGATGAAGTCATTACCGGCGCCGGTGCCGTTGACCAGGGTTTGGATGGCAGCCTCGCAGGCGGCCTGGTTGATGGCTGCGCCGAAGCTGGCGGCGCCGGTACGATCCAATTGCAGCATAATGTTATGATCCTCCTAAAGTGTTGTTGGTTACGAGTAGTGTTCCATGGCGTTGCTTCCCAGCATGGCGGCGCCGATGACACCGGCGTCGTTGCCCATGACGGCGGGGACGATCTTGGCGAAGTCCCCGTAGAAGCACTTCTTGGCCACGTTCTCCCGGAGCGGGGCGAAGAGGAACTCTCCGGCATGGCATAGGCCACCGCCCAGGGCGATGACCTCCGGGTCCAGCAGATGGATCATGGAGATACAGGCGGAGCCCAGGTAGTCGATATAGCTGTTGAACACAGCCAGCGCGGTCTTGTCGCCCTCCTTGGCGCAGTCCACCACCAGCTTGGCGTCGATGGCAGAGGCGTCGCCGTTGGACTTGGCGAAGAGCAAGCTCTTGGGATGCTCCTCCATGGCTTTGGCGCCGGCGCGGCCCAGAGCGGAGGCGGAGCAGTAGGACTCAATGCAGCCCAGGTTGCCGCAGGTGCAGGGGATGCCGCCAGCCACCAGTGGCATATGGCCCAGCTCCACGCCCTGGCCCTTGCCGCCGGTGAACATTCTGCCGCCCAGAATCAGGCCGCCGCCCACGCCGGTGCCCAGGGTAAAGAGAACGGCGGTCTTGCAGCCCCGGAAGGCGCCCTTGCCTAACTCCGCCAGACACGCGCCGTCAGCATCGTTGGCAAGGAAGACGGGGGTCTTGCAAAAGTGAGACTGGAGCTGTGCTTTCAGGGGAACGTTGTGAAAGTTGAGGTTGTAAGCGTTGAGAACCGTGGAGCCGGTGGCGTCGATACTGCCGGGGACGATAACGCCCACGCTGTCCAAGCTGTCCTCGGTCAGGCCTTTGAGGGCCAGCAGCTTGTGGCACTCCGCCGCGATGCGCTCAGCTACCTGCGCACCGTCCAGATGGGGGAAGGGGATGGAGATACGCGAGACGATTTCCAGCGCATCGTCCACCAGGCCGATTTTGATATTGGTACCGCCGATGTCCACACCGATTTGGTACATACAATCACTCCTTGCCTTGTGAATTCCATTGGTGTCTTTTCTATTATCCTCCAAAAGGCCACCCCCGTCAAGGAAAATGTTCCAGTGCCGTTGGCTTTTTCTCGGTTCTGTGGTAGAATAGCCGCATGGCGGCTATTCTACTTATCATTTCAAGTCCTTTTTCTCGCCCCTGGCGTGGCAAGAAAAGGATGGCTGATGATACCATACTTATATCCTGTCCATTTATGAGGAGGCAGAACGATGTCTGTGCTTGATACGATGAACCCCCAACGGGTGATGCACTATTTTGCGGAAATTTGCGCCATTCCCCACGGCTCCGGCAACACCCAGGCCCTGAGCAACTACTGCGCGGCCTTCGGCAGAAGCCACGGCCTGGAGGTCTATCAGGACGAGGCTGGGAACGTGGTGCTGATCAAAGCGGCGTCGCCGGGCTATGAGGATGTCCCCGCTGTAATTGTCCAGGGCCACCTGGACATGGTCTGTGACCGGGAGCCGGGCTGTGACCTGGATATGACCCGAGAGGGACTGCGTCTGCGGACCGACGGGGCCTACGTCTGGGCCGAGGGAACTACCCTGGGCGGAGACGACGGCATCGCCGTGGCCATGGCGCTGGCGGCACTGGAGGCGGAGGATCTGCCCCATCCCCGGCTGGAGGTGGTGCTGACCACCGGCGAGGAGATCGGCATGCTGGGCGCCGTGGAGCTGGAACCCGCGATGCTGCAGGGCCGAATGATGCTCAACATCGATTCCGAGGTGGAGGGCGTCTTCACCGTGTCCTGCGCCGGCGGCGTGCGGGCCACCAGCCACGTGCCGGTGGCGTATGAGACGGTCAACGGCGTCTTCTGCGGCGTGATCATCAAGGGACTCATCGGCGGTCACTCCGGCGTGGAGATCCACAAGGGCCGGGCCAACGCAAACCTTCTGATGGGCCGCGTCCTCAGCGCCCTCACGGCCGAGCTGCCGGTCCATCTGGCCGCCGTCGTCGGCGGCCAGGCCGACAACGCCATTGCCAATGAGTGCGTCGCGACCATGGTGATCCGGGAGGCGGACGTGGAGCGGGCCGCGGCCATCGTCGCCGCTCTGGGCGAGGCCTTCCGCAGGGAGTACCAGACCGCCGACCCCGGGCTGACGGTGGAGTGGCGGCAGGACCCCCGGGCCGAGGACCACGAGGCCGTCACCACGGCGGAATCAGCCCGCCGCGTGGCCGACGCCCTGCTGCTCCTGCCCCACGGCATCCAGACCTGGAGCATGGATATCCCCGGCCTGGTCCAGACCAGCCTGAACCTGGGTGTCGCCCGGATGGCTGCCGGGGAGCTGACCGCTACCTTTGCCGTCCGCAGCAGCCTGGCTTCGGAGAAGGCGTGGGTCTGTGACCGCATCGAGCGCTTGACATCCCTGCTGGGCGGCCATGTCTCCTATGTGGGGGACTACCCGGCCTGGGAGTACCAGAAGGACTCGCCCCTGCGGGATTTGGTGACGGACGTCTACCGCCGCCAGTACGGCCGGGAGCCGGTGATCGAGGCCATCCATGCCGGCCTGGAGTGCGGCGTCTTCGCCGGAAAGCTGCCGGGCCTCCAGTGCATCTCCTTTGGTCCCAACCTCTTGGAGATTCACACTGTGCGGGAAAAGATGGACGTGGCCTCGGTCCAGCGGACCTGGACCATGCTCCAGGAAATCCTGCGCCGGACTAAGGAGCTGAAGAGATGACCAGAACGGAATTTGCCAAACGCATGACCTGTGGTCCGCTGCTGTTGGACGGCGCCACCGGGTCCAATCTGATGAAGGCCGGGATGCCCAAGGGCGTCTGCGCGGAACAGTGGATTCTCGACCATCCCCAGGCGATTCTCAGGCTCCAGCGGGCCTATGTGGCCGCAGGGAGCCAGGTGCTGCTGGCGCCCACCTTCACTGCCAGCCGTGCTTATCTCGGACAGCACGGGCTGGAGGGAGAGCTGGCGTCCATCAACCGCCGGCTGGTGGCCCTGAGCCGGGAGGCGGCCCAGGGGAAAGCCTGGGTGGCCGGCGACGTGACCACCATGGGCCGGGCCGATGTGCCCTATGAGACCATGCTGGAATACTACACCGAGCAGGCCAGAGCCTTGGTGGACGCCGAGGTGGATTTGATCCTCTGCGAGACGCTGATGGGCTTTGAGGAGGCCATGGCCGCCCTGGAGGGCTGCCGCATGGCCGGTGCGGACTTGCCTGTCTGCTGCTCCTTCTCTGTCACTGCCGACGGGATGCTCTACTTTGGCGGCAGTGTCTTTGAGGCGGCGCCGCAGCTAGAGGGCTTCGGGGCCGACGCCGTGGGCATCAACTGTTCCGTGGGCCCTGACCAGCTGGAGAGCGTGATCCGCTCCCTCCGGGAGAGCCTCACCGTGCCGGTCATCGCCAAGCCCAACGCCGGAATGCCGGAGATCGACGCGCAGGGAAATGCCCGCTATTCCATGAACGCAGAAGAATTTGGCCGCCATATGGCCGCGCTGCACCGGGCCGGCGCTGTGATTTTGGGCGGCTGCTGCGGTACGGAGCCGGCGTATATCCGGTCCCTTTGCGCGGCTCTTCAGGGTTGACAGGATTGCCCAGAGGCAGTATAATATGGATACGCAACCGGAAGGTTGCGTATTTCCAGACTTAATAATCCGTTTTTGCTATTATATAATCCGATTTTGCGGTAGGAGGTACCATGGAATTTTATCAGCAGTTTGTCAAAGAGACCTATGATGCCGACGGCGTTCTCACGGAGTTTGCCATCCAGTGCCCGGAGCATTTCAACTTCGGCTATGACGTGGTGGATGCTCTGGCGGAAAAGGACCCGAAGAAGCTCTGCATGGTCTGGTGCGACCAGGAGGATCGGGAGCGGTATTTTACCTTTGGCGAAATGGCACGTCTGAGCAACCAGGCGGCCAATGTGCTGAAGGCCCACGGCATCGGCAAGGGAGACCGGGTGATGCTGATGCTCAAGCGTAACTATGAGTACTGGTATATCATCGTGGCCCTTCACAAGCTGGGCGCCGTGGCCATTCCTGCCACCCATACGCTGATGGCCGCGGACATCGCCTACCGTATCCAGGCTGTGGACGTCAAGGCCGTGGTGGTGACGGCGGACAACAGTGACGGCCCCCGGGAGCTTACGAAGTGCGACACGACCGGCGTGGAGAAATTTCTGATCCGCGGGCAGATGCCCGGCTTTGTGGACCTGAATGCCGAGATCGAGGCCGCCCCCGAGACGCTGGACCGGGTGGAGACCTGGGCCAAGGAGCCGATGCTCCTCTACTTTACCTCCGGCACCACCGGTGAGCCCAAGGCAGTCATGCACGACCACTCCTACGCCCTCTGCCACATCCTCACCGCCAAGCACTGGCAGAACGTCCGCAAGGACGGCCTCCACCTGAGCGTCTCCGACACCGGCTGGGGCAAGGCCGCCTGGGGCAAGCTCTACGGCCAGTGGCTCTGCGAGGCTCCCGTTATGGTCTATGATTACGATCAGTTCGACCCCCGGGCGCTGATGGATGTGATCATGAAGTACCACGTCACCACCTTCTGCGCGCCGCCCACCATCTACCGCTTCTTCGTCAAGCGCGGCATCACCTCCGGCGCTTTTGATTCGGTCAAGGATGTAGTGACAGCCGGCGAGGCCATGAACCCCGAGATTGCCCGCCGCTTTGAGGCAGAGACCGGCCTCAAGCTCCGGGAGGGCTTCGGCCAGACCGAGTCCACGCTGATGATCGCCGACCTGGTGGGCCAGCCCCACCACCTGGGCACCATGGGCCGTCCCACGCCCCTGTATCACATCGAGCTGCGCAAGGAGGACGGCACCGTAGCCGCCCCCGGCGAGACCGGCGAGATCGTGGTGGTGCCTCCGGCGGACGGCACCCATTTCGGAATCTTCATGGGCTACTGCGGCGACCAGGCCGCCTATGATGAGGTCTGGGAGGGCGGCGTCTACCACACCCGGGACCTCGCGACCATGGATGAAAGCGGCTACATCACCTATGTCTCCCGTACTGACGACGTCATCAAGTCCTGCGGCTTCCGCGTCAGCCCCTTCGAGGTGGAGAGCGTGCTGATGCAGCACCCGGCGGTGCTGGAATGCGCCGTCACCGGCGTGCCGGACCTGGGCCGCGGCTTCCGCATCAAGGCCACCATCGTCCTCACCGACGGCTATGCGGGCAACGGCAGCCTCTCCCGGGAGCTGCAGCAGTTCGTCCTCCAAAACACGGCTTCTTACAAGTGCCCCAAGATTTTCGAGTACGTCTCTGAAATGCCCAAGACCATCAGCGGCAAAATCCGCCGCGTGGCCATCCGTGAGAAGGACAGCCGGAAGTAAATCAAAATCCCTGGAGATCCTCGGATCTCCAGGGATTTTTTGCAGCGCGGGGAAGTTTTCCCGTTTATTCCGCCCGCTTGTAGACAAAAGCAGTGGGCAGAGGCCGGCCGTAAGGCAGGCTCTGGTTGGAACACTTGGTGATGTATTCGCCGTCAAACCACATCATGGCACTGGTGCCGCCGTCCAGGTTCATGGCCTGCATGCAGCCGTGGCGCTTGAGAATCTCGGCGCATTCGATGACGTGGGTGCCGGTGGAGCGAAGGGGCATCCGGCCCTCAATGACCAGCATCAAAATCTCGTATTTGTCCGACTGGCCGATGCAGGTCCGGGGCTGGAGCGCGGTCCAGCCGCAGTTGGAGTCCACCACGATGTTGCCGTCGATAATCAGCGCCGGCTGGAATTCCACGGCGTCGGTGGCGTCTTCAGAAACGGCGTCGCTGGCATCCTTGATATAGAAGAGGTCGTCCTCGTGGAGTTCCAGGCGCTTGTAGCCCCAACCCATGTGGGCCGAGCCGTAGGCGGTGCCGTCGCAGAGGGCATAGCCGGCCAGGGTGCCGCCGTTGCCGTTTCCGTTGGGGTCAATAAAGCCGCTGGCGGCAATGCCGATGATGCCGTTGTGATTTTCGGCGATGGTGCCGGAGTATTCACCCGTGACGCCCAGCTGGCTGGAGGGGTACAGGCTCAGCCGCGAGGGATCCTTGGCGATGGCCAGCACACCCAGATAGCCCGAGCCGGAGACCCGCACCAGAAGAACCTGGTTCTTGGCGTCGATGGCCAGGACCTGCTCGCCGTGGATGGTCTGGATGGAAGTGCCGCTGTCGTCCAGGCCGGCCTCGTTGATGTAGAGGTTGTCCCAGCCGTTTTGCAGGGCTTCGGGATGCTCGCTCAGGTAGGCCTCCAAGGAGGGCTTGTCGATCTCATAGAAGAGGGTGTAGAAGTTTTCCTCCGCCACCTCTTCCGGGTCCACCTGCGGCGGTACCTCCACGTCGGCCTCCATTTCGTCTGGGCCGGTCTCTTCTTCCACCGTCGCGGCGTCCTGCTCTTCGTCTTCTTTGTTCCAGCTGGAACTCATGCCGATCTGCTGCTCAATGGCCTGGCGGCGCTGATCCATCACGTCTTCGATGATGTCGGGGGGGATGATGGCTGTGGCCAGCCATTTGTGGCTCAGGGTGTCCATGGCGGTCTCGATGTAGATGGTGCGCCACTTGGAGATAAAGCTGTTGTCGGAGTAGATGGCAACAAAGTAGAGAATCTCAATCAGCAGTAAGCAGCCCAGAAAGATGGCCAGACCCTTTAGGGGATTGCGCCGTTTGGCAGGGTAGGAGGCAACGGCGGAATCGCCCGCGGCGGCAGTGGCCAAAATGGCTTTGCGGTTTCGCGGCAGTCGGGAACCGGATCGCGTGGTACCAAATAGTTTCAAGTGAAATTACGCTCCTTTTCTTGAGTCCTGGTGCGAGGCGGCACTTGGCAGTGCTGCCCAATACGGAACATCGAAAAATAAAGAAAAGTGTTCCAATTCATTCCAAAATAGCGGACAATGTCCCGCCTATTCTAGCACACTTTGTTGAGAAATGCAAATTCTAATCTAATATTTGGAAGTCCTTCTGTCAAACAGACGAAATTGAGGCGGAAAGGTTCCCGACACTTTACTTTTTTTTGTTCAAGTCGTAAAATAGGTATGAAATATTTTCATCATGAACGAAGAGGAACGTGCCATGATCATTACTGTCACCCTGAACCCTGCATTGGATAAGACCGTGATTTTGCCGGGCTTTGCGGTCAATACGGTCAACCGAGTCAGTGCTACGCGCCTGGACCCCGGCGGAAAGGGCATCAATGTCTCCAAGGTCGTCAAGGCTCTGGGCGGTAAGACGTTGGTTTTGGGCGTCCTGGGCGGTGCTGCCGGCGGCTACATCCAGGCTTCTATGGATGAGATGTCCCTGCCCAATGATATGGTCCTGACCGGCGAAGTCACGAGAACGAATATCAAAATTATCGATCCCTTGCTTCAGACCAACACGGATATCAACGAGGCCGGCAGTCCCATCACCGAAGCTACGCTGGAAGCTGTATGGCATAAGCTGACACGCGCTGTCAAGGCCGGAGATACGGTGGTATTTGCGGGCAAGAACCCGCCGGGAATGTCGGACAGCCGCTTGGCTGAATGGGTGACGCGTCTGCACGGCATGAATGTCTATACTTGTGTGGATACCGTCGGAGAACCCATGCGCCAGGCCATCAATGCACAGCCCGACATCATCAAGCCCAATCGGGAAGAGCTTTCCGAGCTGCTGGGCCGCCGCATGGTGACGGATACCGACGTACTGGACGGTGCCAGGGAGTTGGTGGACCGCGGTGTGGGTTTGGTGGCTGCCTCCATGGGCAGTGAGGGCGCCGTGTTTGTCACCCGGAAGCAAACGTTCCGGGGCTATGCCCCCAAGGTGCCGGTGGTCAGTGTGGTGGGCGCCGGCGACGCCATGATGGCCTCTCTGGCCCATTACATCGCAGCCGGCTGCTCGCTGGAGGAGTCTGCCCGGCGGTCCATCGCCGTCAGCGCTGCCAGCGTCATGTGCAGTGGCTCCAATGCCCCGGAGCTGGATATGATCCTGCCGCTGATCGACCAGGTACGAATGGAAAAAATATAAAATTGAACATAAAACCGGGAACAGTTTTTGGACTGTTCCCGGTTTTGTCTGTCAACAAAAGAAGCGCATCACCCCAGCGCTGCCATCTCGGCGGCCACGGTGTCCTCGCTCTCGGCCATGGCGGCCAGGGTTTTTCCCAGCAGCTCGTCCAGCTCCCAGCCCAGGCGCTCCGCGCCCTGGCGAATCACATCCCGGGAGCAGCCGGCGGCGAACTTCTTGTCCTTGAACTTCTTCTTGAGGCTGGAAAGCTCCATGTCCTTACAGCTCTTGGAGGGGCGCATCTTGGCAGCGGCCCAGATGAGGCCGGTCAGCTCGTCGGCGGCGAAGAGGACCTTTTCCATCTCCAGCTCCGGCTCCACGTCGGAGCAGAGCCCGTAGCCGTGGCAGACCACCGCGTGGATGAGCTCCTCTGTGGCGCCTGCGGGGGCCAGCAGTTCCGGGGCTTTTTTGCAGTGTTCCTCCGGCCACTGCTCGAAGTCGACGTCGTGGAGCAAGCCCACGGTGGCCCAGAAATCCTCGTCTCCCTGGCCCAGCTCCCGGGCGAGAATGCGCATCACGGCCTCCACAGTGAAGGCGTGCTGCAGGTGGAAGGGTTCGGAATTATATTGCCGCAGCAGAGCAAGTGCCTCCTGCCGATTCATGCCAGCGTTCATGGCGGATACCTCCTAGAGAATTTTGTTCTATCTTATCGCGCCCTGGCGGAAAAATCAAGGTCTCCGGCCACAAGCGGCGGATTCTCGGATTCTGAGAGAGGTTCCAAGCCTTGGGCCTTCCATTCTCACTCTCATTCCGGTAGAATGGCCCTAGAAACACAAGGAGGGATACACATGGAAGCCAAGACTTTTGGGAGCTTTCTGGCCGCGCTGCGCAAGGCCCAAGGCATGACGCAGAAAGAGCTGGCGGAACGGCTCCATATATCTGATAAGACCGTCAGCCGCTGGGAGCGGGACGAGGGAACGCCGGACCTGGCCATCATTCCGGTGCTGGCGGAAATCTTCGGCGTCAGCTGCGACGAGCTGCTCCGGGGAGAGCGCCGTTCGCCCGCCGACCGGGTGGACGCCGCCACCACGGCGAAAGGGGAGCGGGAACGGCGGCGTTTGCTCCAGGCCGGTCTATCCCGGTACCGCAGTCAATCGATGATTGCAGTGGGTCTTGACATGGCGGGCCTGATCGCGGCACTGATTTGCAATCTGGCTTTTTTGCAGGCCGTGCTGGGCTTTTTCATCGGCGCGCTGTTCCTGGTGGCCGGAGCCGTCTGCCAGGCGATATTTATGAACCAGGCCTTTTCCAGCGTCGCGGATTCGGACTTACCGGAAGAGGCGCTGCAATCCTACCGGCAATCCGTTATCGGTCTGGCCTTCTGGTCCTTTGGGCTAACCTTGGTGCTGCTGGGCTTCAATGCGCCGCTGCTGCTGGTGGACGCCTATCTCGGCCTGTCCGCCGGGAGTGCGCTGCTGCTGGGCATTGTTGGAGGCGCAATAGGGTTGGTAATCTATGGCGTCGCCCGGTATTTTGTAAAGGCTGCCCTGGTGCGCCGCGGCGTTCTCAGCCTGGGGGCGCGGGAGGATATCTATTGGAAACGCCGCCGGCTGCAGGGAAAATGCGCCCTGGTGCTGGCGGCGCTGCTGCTGACCACGGCAGTGGTCCATTGGGCGGCAAACCAGTTTTTTGGCCCTTATCAGACCATGGTGGGAACCACCTTCACGGACTTCGCAAGTTTTGCTGCCTATATGGAAGAAGATGTGCCGGTTTCGGCAGTGAGGCCAACCAGCAGGCGGCGCCGGAGGATACGTCGATTGCACCGGAGGAGATATCACCTTCTACCTTGGAAGACGAGAATGGCAATGTGCTGGTGTCATACCAGCGGCGCAATTACAGCGTGTTTCGGATTTCCTATGGGGGAGAGAACTATCTTCCCATCACGGTTTACACTTACAGCGATTTAGCGGCGGCAAAGCAGCGCGTGGCGCTTCGGAACTTCTGCTTTGTTGTGGCCTATGTGCTGGAAACTTCCGCTGTGGCGGCGGCATATCTTCTGCGGCGGCGGCAGGTCGCCGCTTGACGGCGCGGCTCCAGCGGGTCGAAAAAGTATTTTTGCCCCGCTGTCCCCTGTTTTTGCAACTTTAAGAAAGTTGCAAAAACGACCTTATTGAACGAGCATGGCCCAGGCCAGCTTCTCTTGCCCTGCTGGCAATTCACCTTCGGGGGCCCTTTGCCCCCTGCACACATCCCCCGCTGCTCTGTTGCAACGGCTTTTATCATAGTTTTTTGACAGTCTCAGGCCGCGGCTTGACGCCGCGGCCCTTTGTTTGCTACAATAGCCCCAAAGGAGGGATGCCCCATGGCACGTCTCGTCAGCCCGCCGCCCCTGCGTCGGGGAGACCGGGTGGCCATCGTCAGCCTCTCCAGCGGGATGCTGGGAGAGAATCCCCACAGCGTCAAGCTGGGCGCGGCGCGTCTGCGGGAGCTGGGCCTGGAGCCGGTCTTCATGCCCCACGCCCTGGATGGCGCGGCGGCGCTGCACGATCACCCGGAATACCGGGCGGAGGATTTGAAAACAGCCTTTTTCGACGACTCCATCCGGGGCGTCTTCACGGCCATCGGCGGGGACGACACCTACCGGCTGCTGCCGTACCTGATGGAGGACGCGGCCTTCCGGGAACAGGTTCTGAGGACGCCCAAGGTGTTCTCCGGCTTCTCCGACACCACCAACAACCACCTGATGTTCCACCGCCTGGGCCTCCAGACCTTCTACGGTCCCTGTTTCCTCTGCGACTTTGCCGAAGCCGGGAAGACCATGCTGCCCTATACCCGGGCGGCGGTGGAGACGTACTTCGGAAACCCTGCGCCCATCCGCCCCAGTGACACCTGGTACGAAGAGCGGACGGACTTCTCCGCTGCGGCGGTGGGCACCGAGCGGATTGCCCATCGGGAGACCCACGGCTTTCAGCTGCTCCAGGGGCCGGGCGTCTTCGAGGGTGAACTGCTGGGCGGCTGCCTGGAGAGCCTGTACGATATTTTGACCTCGACCCGCTATGCCGACCAGGCGGAACTTTCCCGGCGGTATCGCATTTTCCCGGAGCGGGAGGCGTGGCGCGGCAAGATCATGTTCCTGGAGACCTGCGAGGAAAAGCCAGCGCCGGAGCTGGTGCGGACGGAGCTGGAGGCCATCGCGGCTACCGGGGCCTTCCGGGAGATCAGCGGCTTGATTGTGGGTAAGCCTCAGGACGAAGTGTTCTACGAGGAATATAAGGAGATCTATCGCCAGGTGATCGACGATCCGGCGCTGCCCATTCTCTATAACGTCAATTTCGGCCATGCTTACCCCCGCACGGTGCTGCCCTACGGCGCTTCGGTTCGGGTGGATGCGGCGGCGCAGAGCATCTCGTTTTTATAAGGAGTATGCCATGGCAAAACTGGAAAAGACGCTGCAAGAAAATTTTGACCACCTGCTCCGGCGGATTGAACAGGGGATTCTGGAGGGCAGCGTGTCCGCTTCGCTGGAGGATGCCAGCGATTTTCGCAGCGGCGATGCCCGGTGCAGCGTCCGGGTCTTTGAGCGATATAGCTACGCCGGCGGCAACCGAGTGAGCCTCAATGTGACGCTATTTCAATCCAGCGATGGCCCAGTGCATCTCTCTGCCATCACCGCCGGCGGAAGCCAGGCTTTGTTTTTCAAAATTAACACCTGGGGCGAGGAGGCCTTCCTCGAGAAGCTCCGGGAAATTCTCTAGCAGAAGGAGCAGATTATGGATTTCTTCTTTGGCGGCGGCTTTCAGATCCTCTTTTTCCTGGTTTTTTTCTTGATTATCGGCGTGTTCCTTGCCACCATGATCCGCGGAATCGGCCAGTGGCACAAGAATAACCAATCCCCCCGGCTGACGGTGGAGGCCACAGTGGTGACGAAGCGGACCAATGTTTCCCGCCACCACCATCACAACGGCGCGGGCCACATGGGGCATACCTCCACGTCTACCACCTACTTCGTCACCTTCCAGGTTGCGAGCGGCGACCGGATGGAGCTGCGGATGGACGGCTATCAATACGGGATGCTGGCCGAGGGAGACCGGGGCAGACTTACCTTTCAGGGCACGCGGTACCTGGGCTTTGAACGGACATAAAAAGGGTGCTGCGCACCGCGCAGCCCCCGAGACTGTCGAAAAACTATGATAAAAACCTCCGCAACAGAGCAGCGGGGGATGGGCGCAGGGGGCAAAGGGCCCCCTGCGCGTTCAATAAGAGTGTTTTTGCAACTTTTATAAAGTTGCAAAAAACTAAGGCAGCGTGGCGAAAACACTTTTTCGACACGCTGGGGTGCTGCGCACCGCGCAGCACCCTTTGGCGTTCGATCAGGAATCCAGCGCCGGGTTCGTAGCGTAGATGTTTTTCGAGTTGAGTCGCTGGCGCAGCAGCTCAATCGCCTCGCCGAAGCGCTGGAAGTGGACGATTTCCCGCTCCCGCAGGAAGCGGATGACGTCGTTGACGTCCGGGTCATCGCTCAGGCGGAGGATGTTGTCATAGGTGACACGGGCTTTCTGCTCAGCGGCCAGGTCTTCCGTCAGGTCGGCGATGGGGTCGCCCTTGACGGCCATGGACGCCGCGGACCAGGGGGAGCCGGAGGCGGCGGTGGGGTATACGCCGGCGGTGTGGTCCACGAAGTAGGGCATAAAGCCGCTCTCCTCCATCTGCGCGTCGGTCAGCTTCCGCGTGAGCTGATGTACAATGGCGCCGATCATCTCCAGGTGGCCCAGCTCCTCAGTGCCGATGTCGGTCAGCAAACCCTTTAGCTCCGGATAGGGCATGGAGTAGCGCTGGCTGAGATACCGCAGCGAGGCGCCCAATTCTCCGTCTGGACCTCCATACTCCAATAGGCTATAAAATGGGCGAGGTTGTGGGAAGCGCAAAAACACCGGATATTCTGAACTTTTCGGAGGGAAACAAGCGCGGCGGGGGCTGCGCTTGTTTTTTTATATGCTGGCGCGGTAGGTGATGGTGAGGAGGTTTGCCTCTTTATCGTAGGTGCAGCGCTCGACGAGGGAGCGGAAGGCGGCGTTTTTCATCTCCAGCGTGGCGCTGGGGGAATGGAAGGTGGAAAGCGCCTTCTTGATGTGGGAGCGGATGGCGGCGTTCATGGCGGTGGGATCGGTCTGGGCGGTGAGTTTCTTGATCTGGTATCGCGTGCTGTCCATATCCCTGACAATGGACTCCCTGGCGGCGGAGAAATCCTCGAGGTCGATGACGCCGGCCAGGTAGGCGTCCTGGAGGCGGGCCTTTTTGGCTTGGAGGCTGCGGAGGGAGGCTTGCAGCGCCGTGATCTGCTGCATGGAGGGGGACGAGACGGCGGAAACCTGGAAGGAAAGGGACAGGCCGGACGCTGCGTCCTCCTCCAAGCGGGCCAGGATGGCGTCCTCCAGGGCATCGGGCAGGACGCGCTGGGAGTGCTGACAGCGGCCCTTGACATAGTTATTGCACAGGAAATAGGAATAGCCATGGGCGCGCTGATAAATGAGCGTGGTGCCGCAGGAGGCACAGCGGACGACGCCGGAAAGCCAGTGCTTCAGCTCGGACGTGGGGCGGGCCTTGTAGCCAAACTGCGCTTTGAGCGCGTTCGTCCGGGCATTGGCGGCATCGAAAAGCGCCTGGGAGACCAGGGGCTGGTGGGGCGCGTCGGAGAGAATGATATTTTCGTCCGTGAAGTTCCGGCGGGTGCGGCCCGTGGGGTTCCACCGGAGTTTGCCGATATAGACGGGGTTTCGGATGATATACTCAATTGTACGACTTTCGAACGGGTTCCCCCGGTGGGTACGGACACCGCGGGCATTGAGGGAGCGGGCGATGGCCGTATAGCCCTGGCCGTCCGCGAAGGACTGGAAAATCTCCTGGACCAGCGCAGCCTCTTCCGGGACAGGGATCAGCATCCCGTCCTGCACACGGTAGCCGAAGGAGGGCGTGGCCTGCAGCTTGCCCTTCTGGGCGTTGACGGTCATGGACCTTTTGACCTCCTGGGAGAGGCGGATGGAATAAAATTCGTCCATCCACTCAATGATGCGCTCGATCAAAGAGCCGAACGGCCCGGCGATCAGCGGCTCGGAGATGGAAACGACGTCCACGCCGCACTTGGAGCGGAGGATGGATTTATAGAAAATGCTTTCCTCTTGGTTCCGGGCGAAGCGGGAAAACTTCCAGACCAGGAGAACGGAGAAGGGCGGGCTGGACTTGGCGGCGGCGATCATCCGCTGGAACTCCGGGCGGCGGTCGGCTTTCTTGCCGGAAATACCGGCGTCGATGTAGACATGGTCGGAGAGCAGAATGAGGTTATGGGTTTTGCAGTATTTTTGAATTTCCACCAGCTGAGACTCCGGGGAAAGTTCCGCCTGGTCATCGGTGGAGACGCGGATATAGGCAGCGGCGAACACGGGGGACTGGGGAGCGGGCATGGGGATCATCCTTTCGGGTTGACAGTTAACACATATATGTTATAATCAGAATGTAGAGGATACGGCGCTTGTATCAGTTTTGGATGGTCTATACTTCAAATACTGGAAAGCGGCACCCGACGACTGGTACTCGTCGGGTGTTTTTTTATAGATAAATAGAACAACTGGCTAATTGAAATAAAAATTGTTATAACAGTTGATAAAACAGTTGCTGTTTAAAATAAGACGGGAAAAGGAGACAACCCCTCAGTCAGCCTGCGGCTGACAGCTCCCCTTACACAGGGGAGCCTTTGGGGGGCCGGGGAAAACACCTCTCCGTCACGGCTGCGCCGTGCCACCTCCCCTCAAGGGGAGGCTTTGGCGGGTCCGGTTATCGGTAGTACAGGTTGACGCGGCGGCGGGCGCAATGACGAAATATTTTCTTGAATTTTTCAAGGGTTTCACAAACAGATTTTCCACTATACGTAGTTGTATCAAGATCAAACTGAATGTCTTTGATTGCATTGTAAATTTTACGGCATTCATCAGGTGAGAACTGGCCGCGATCATCGGGATGGCAGATCAGTATGTTCAGGTCATCATTGCTTTGCGAATTCCAGATGGACATATCTTCCTCTGTGAGCGGGCCGATGTATTTTCCGTCACAAAAACCGTCGCAACGTCCACGCCGAAAAATTTCTCTGCATTTTGTGCCGTAAACATGATTTATAAGTTCTTCTATGAATGCACTGTAACGGCCATAGGACCCGTGAAAATTATCTTCGTGAGAAAGACCTGTGGCGAATGTATCAAGTCCCATATTGCATATCCTTTCTGAATAGAAAATAGCCGGTCCGACGCCAGGACCGGCTATTTTTTTATGCGTTGGCGGCGGGCGGTGAAGGAGAGGACCCGTCCGCCCCCTTTTCCTCGGCCATCAGCTCCTGGCGGTAGGCCTCCACGCGCTCTTCAATGGTGGAATTTGAGATCGTTGATTGAACAGACCTCTTGAAATTTCCGGATGATACCAAGAAATCTGCATATTGTTTAAGGTTTTGTTTTCCAATATCATTTAACTTTCGATATTGGAGAAGCAAGGACAATTCATTATCGTTAAGAGTGGGGAGTGTAGAACCAATTGCCCATTCACGACCCAAGAGATGATCAGTTGAGAAAGATAAGGCTTCAGCAATATTGCTTAGTTCGACAGGGTCTGGAAAGTCTTCGAAATTTTCTAGTTCAATAAGTCTGGACTCGCTCATATGTGCAAGCTCGGCTAGATGCTTTGAACTCCATCCTCTGCGTTCTCTCTCAGATTTGATCTTATCTGGAAATGGAAAATAGAAACTATCATCCGCCAATAAAGTAACTTTAACACCGAGTTTTTCTGCAAAAGAATTTACAGTCTTTATATTTGGTTCACGTTCACTATTTTCATAACGACTGATTGCTTGTTTTGTTGTTCCGAGTTGATCTGCTAATTCTTGTTGAGTAAGGTTAAGAGTAGTACGAATAAACTTAAGTTTTTCACCGAATTTCATATAGTCCCTCCTTTAGGGACGATTATACACGATGTAATCAAAAAATGCAACAAGAAAAATCTCCAATATGTTGACAAAACGAAAAGTGTATGATATATTGATGATGTCACCAAAAGGATTACAGCAAAGGAGGGATAAAATGGTTAACGAACAGCTTAGAAGAGAAATCAAGAAAAAATTTAAGACAGATATGGAAATGGCAGAGAAAATGGGGTGGACCAAGCAGAAATTGAGCAAAACCATCCTTGGACAAAGATGCCCGAAAGTATCTGATATCAATGCGATGAGTAATGCTCTTGAAATTCCTGTAGAAACAGTGATTTCTTTTTTTATTCAGTGAGTCACCAATAGGTTTACTTTCTGCCGCGGAGCGGGCGGGGGTGCAACGGGGAAGGGAGGTGAAGGGGATGCCATTCATTTCGGAATTTTACAGGCAGCCAAAAGTAAAGCCCCTGGCGCTGGCGCTGATTGCGGCAGCGGCAGCGGAAGGGGCAAGTTTGCATGACCTGGAAGAAGCCTATACCGTGGTCATACAGGAGTACAGGCACGTGATCAAGAAATCAGGAGAGATCATAACGCAGTTTCGCGGCGAGGTCGAGGGAAGCTTCGAACGTGCTGAGAAAGAAATCGAAGCGTTCCGAAGAGGACGCACCGGGATTACGGGCGAGGAAGTCTGAAAAGACAGCGTGGGTATAGGTAAGTGCCACACGCTGCTCCAATTCAGAATAATCCCCGTCAAGGGTATACGGCGGCTTTGGCATCATTGACATGAGATCACCTCCTTTCAATCCACATTCTACCATGGAATTGGAAGGGGTGCAATGGAGAAGGGGGAAAACCTATGAATGCTGTTGAAGAGCTTATTGAGATGGGCTATCCGAAGAAGATCAAAGGGAACGGAGGATACGAAGCCGTGTTGGTAGGCGTTCAGCCGCTTTTGGATGGAGAGGTCGCTGGCGTGTATCGCTATCCTGGTGGAGACGCAGTCCATCACATTTCGGAAATCAATGCTTTCTTTGCGAAGGTGGATATTCGGGACAGCTTGAAGCTGTACTTGGATGCGCACGACGTGGTACAGGCGCAGCTGGCAGCAGCAGCCGGGATGACGCGGCAGAAGCTGAACGCGGCGCTGCACAAGCAGCGGAAGCTGGATGCCAACGAGCTGCTGCGGATTTGCGATGTGCTGGAGATCAGCGCGGACGATCTGTGGTGCCAGACATAAACATACCGCCAGGGCGGGAAGCCGAGGCGGTACGTCCGGTCAGTCCGGCATATCAGGGAAGAGACGGTGCGCTTCCTCTTTGTGGGGTTCGTCATAGCCGAAATTCAGAAGCATCAGCCGGCGTTCTTCATCTGACACGGCGCGATTGAAATCGTGGAGTTCCGATTTAATCCAACCGTCCGGCCTGAAAAACGGGTACCTGTCCATATTGGTCACCTCCTTTCGCGGGGGAGGGGAGCAACGGGACGAGGCGCGGGGAGGGACAGCAAGGCAATGCCTTGCAAAACGAGTATATCACGAAATGTATCGAATAACAAGACGAGCGGATAGAGGGAGGGGACGGGCAATGGCACGGAAACGGGTAACGGCCCGGGGGCTGGAGCAGATGGGATACCAGGGGTTCCAGCAGACGAGCAGCGGAGAGGCGGTGGAGGCGCCGTGGGCGCTGGAATTCATCGCCATGGCGGCCAACAGCTGCCCGGGGTCGCTGCGGTTCAGCCGGGACACGGAGGCGCGGCAGGTTCGCGTGGACTACACCCAGGAGAACGAAGAGAAGGGCGTGACGGTGCGGTTTTTCGCCGTGCGGAAAATGCTGGAGCATGAGGTAAAGAGAGGAGGTGAGGAGCATGGAGCAGCTGACGGAGCGGGGGAAGAAGTTGGTGGAGGATATTCTGAGCGCTAGCAAAAAGCTGCCGGAGGAGCGGCAGTACACGCTATTGGGTGTGGCCATCGGCATGGGGCTGGAGCCGGTGCAGAAGGAGACGATGGAAGGCAAGAGCGCATGAGTTATGGATACCACGCTACCATCCGAGCGGATTGGCCGGGCGTTGGTGCTTTCGGGGCGCTGATGGCCAGGCTGATCCGCCGGGGGCGGCGGGGCGAATACAAGGAAATGCTGGAAAGGAGCATGAAACATGAAACACACAGGGATGACCAGACCGGTGGATGATTTGGGACGGATTGTCATTCCCAAGGAGCTGCGGGACAGCATGGACATCCGGCCGACGGATCGGATGGAATTCTGGATGACGGATGCGGGCATGGTGCTGCGGAAGGCGGAAGAGCGGTGCGCGGTGTGCGGCGGCGTGCATGGCGATATGCTGGACGTGGACGGCATGAAGTTCTGCCGGGTATGCGCCAGGAAGATTTCCAAGAAGCTAAGAACCGAATAGGACGAACCGGCGGCGGAATAGGATGGACCGAAAGGGGTGTTGACCATGGCAAGGAAGCAAGAGCCGATCCGCACGGTATCGTATGTACATATGGGCGATCAGCTGGTATGCACGGACGATTTGACGCCGGAGCAGAAGCAGCGGCTGGGGACCTGGATCAAAAAAACATGGCTCAACGAACTATTCCGCGGCCAGGCAGAATTCTTCGAGGAAGGAGCGGAACGGCATGGAGCAGAAAGCGGCGAACGGGTTCCGGGCGAACACCGTGGCGCAGTTCAAAATCGGGATATGGCTGGACGAGATGGGGATCTCCGTGGAGGACTTATGGGCGCTGGAGCCGACGGCGCCCAATGAGGTACGGGTTGTCAACGCCATCGGCCAGCGCATGGTGGTACGGTGGGAGGACGATCACGCGAGGATCATCCCGCAGGCACGATAATTCGGGCAGGGGAGGCGCGTACGGATGCGCGGCGGCGTGAAGAACCGACGGCAGATGGTTCGAATCCATCCCCCTGCACCATGGATCAAATTCAAAGGAGGACAGGATGATTAAGGCAATCATAGAAAGAAGCGACGGGGAAGTAACTGTCAATGTGGAATTTGAAGGCAGTATGACAGAACTCCTATCTGATACGACATTCCTGGCCCGGGCAATCGCGAAGGATTTGGAAAAGCAGAAGCCGGGATACGGCAGGGCGTATTTGGACGGGCTGCGGATGGGAATGCGCCTGGGCCTGTTCAGCCTGGAACTGCCGGAGGACCCGCCGGCGGGGCCTTGCCCGCAGGGGCCGGAGGGAGAACCGGGGGGACTGGAAGAGAAGGAAAACACGGGCGGCTGACAGCCGCCCGGACGGGTAAGAGAATTGCGGGCCGATGTGGGCATCGGCCCCTACAAGACGAAGATATGCGGATATGGTGTAATGGCAGCACAGCAGCTTCCCAAGCTGCGGGCGCGGGTTCGATCCCCGTTATCCGCTCCACCGCCGGTTGGGCATGGCCGGCGGCCCTTTCCAAACGCCCCAGCCGCGCCGGAGTGACGGGGTGTGCGCCGAAAGGCGTGGACCGGTGCGGACTAGCATATGCGCGTGTGGTGTAGGCGGAAACACGGCGGCCTTCCAAGCCGCCTTCGCGGGTTCGAGGCCCGTCACGCGCTCCACCGCCGGCGTGGACAGGCCGGCGGGTCCTCCCTTACTTGCATGAACGTCCCGGGGAACGAGGCGATGGGACGTGCGCTGCGGACACAGTGTGGATCGTTCCCACCCCGGCCCCTGCGGGGGCCGGGAGATAGATCGTGCATACAACCCAGAGGAACAACCCCTCAGTCAGCCTTCGGCTGACAGCTCCCCTTTCACAGGGGAGCCAGGCGGGCGGCTGATAGCCGCCCCTACGAGGTGCGAGGCATTTATGTGGGCGCATAAGGTGCGGTGGGAGGCAGAACAGAAATATTGAGAATAACGCAGTCCTGGTGGGCTGCGATTTTTTGAAAGGAGCTTTGCTATGACGGATGTGGAACGGATCACCATGGAGAACCAGGAGCGGGTGCGCTTTGCGCGGGAGATCGATTGGAACAACCGGCGGGAATATCTGCTGGAGGTGAAGCGGCAGAAGGAGATGCGGAGGCGGCGCGTCGAGCAGAGATTTCGGCGAGGCATGGAGATCGCGGCATGGGCGTTTGTGGGAGCCGGTGCTGCCATGGCTGGGGTTGCAGTACACGCCGAGGCCTGGGGGCTGATGACGGCGGCAGGCGTGTGGTTTGCGCTGGCGGCCATCGCGGCCATGTTTACCGGGAAGGGTACGGACTGATGGGCAGCGCGGCGCGGCTGGTGCGCGGGGATCAGCAAAAGCAGATTGTAAAGCGCATCGAAGGGATGGCCGGGATTGCTGGGCGTGGAGGCAGATATTCAGTATGGGAGGGAAACACAGTGAGCAGGCAGAAAAATATGCGTAGGATTTCGGTTTTAGTAACGGCGCAGACGGCGCACAACCTGGGGAGGCTGGCGGCCATGGACGGCGGGAATGAGGGCCGCGTGATCGACAAACTTGTCCGGGACAGGATGGTGATGCTCAAAGAGGCGGAGCGGATGGTGCGGCGGCATGAGTAATGGGAATTGGAAACTGCTGTACAACGACAAACGGCGATGCAGGATTTTTGCCTGCAAAAAGGAGAGGGGCGGTTTATGCTGCGCGGACTGCGCACGGGAAGACTGCAACAAGCGGTGTTTGAATTCGCCGGATCGGTGCGGGCAGGTAATCCGGCGGCAGCCGAAGGAAAAGGACGCGGAACAGCAGACGAAGACCGCTGCGGCACGGGAACATTTTTACAGTGAAAAAGACGATGCCTGGGAGACCAGGGCGTACACGAGAAAAAGGAGAATCTGAAAATGTCATACCTAAAAGAAAAACACGGGATCATTCTTCTGGGAAAGACCCCTGAGGGGACGTGTCCAATGTGTGCTGTGGCACACGATAAAGAAATGCCTCACAATCGGGACAGTTTAGTGTATCAATATAAGTTTTATGACGAAAATGGGAGATGGCCTACATGGCGGGATGCCATGGCCCATTGTCCGGAAAATATTAAGGCATATTGGACACAAGCACTTGAAGCGCGCGGCGTCAACGTAGATGGAGGAAGTTGAGCATGGACGAGCTGACCATGGAACAGTGGGAAATGGGCATCTATGAGGATGCCGTGGAGACCTGGGGCCGGGAAGCCCAGCTGATGAAAGCCGCCGAGGAGCTGAGCGAACTGGCGGCGGCGATCAACCGCCTCCTGTGCTGCGAAAAGTCTGGGTACCGGAGCCGGGAAGAGGTCATGGCGGAGCTGCAGGGAGAGTGGGCCGACGCTGAGATCATGCTCAACCAGCTCCATGTGATGCTGGATATGGACGACGAGGTCTATATCGGCAAGCTGGAGGCGCTGGAGGAGAAGATCCGGAAGGCGCGGGAGAATGCGGGATGAAAGCCGTGTTCCGATATCCAGGAAGCAAATGGTCCATAGCAGAGTGGATCATCAGCCATTTCCCGGAAGGGTACGAGAAAATGGTGTATCTGGAGCCGTTTCTTGGGAGCGGGGCTGTGTTCTTCAACAAACAGCCCGGGGCAGTGGAGACGATCAACGATCTTGACGGAGATGTGGTAAATCTATTCCGCGTTTTACGGGAGCGCCCGGAAGAGCTGAAACGGGAATTAGAATTGACTCCATACAGCCGGGAGGAATATGACAGCGCTTTTGAGCCTTGCGATGATGAACTAGAACGGGCAAGACGGTTTATGGTTCGCACGACGCAGGCAATTGGAGCCAAGATGAACGGGAAATGCGGCTGGAGAAACCACAAACAGATGAAAATCGGTGGAACTGCCTGCAAGTGGGCTGGGATTACGGACGTGATTGACGAGGCAGCCAAACGGCTGCGAGGGAATACATCGAACTTGGTTCAAATTGAGCGGATGGACGCGCTTCGGCTCATAGAGCGATACAACAATCGGGATGTGCTGATGTATGTCGATCCGCCATATGTGAGATCGACCAGGAAATCCGGTAGGCTTTACCGGAATGAGATGGACGATGCCCAGCAGGAAGAACTTCTTCGGATATTGTCAGAGACAAAGGCAAAGGTTGTATTGTCCGGCTATGACAATGCACTTTACAATGATGCGCTCAGCGGGTGGCGAAAGGATCAGACGATGTCACAGACTACGTCAACAGTTATGGCTGTAGAGACGATATGGATGAACTACGAGCCGCCGGCGGAGCAGATGGAGGTGGACTTCGGATGAAGTTTTCCAATGTGGCCGCTGTGGCGGCGCAGTATCGGAGAAAAGCGGAGCGGGATGGAGGGAAACGGCGTGGCGCTGACGCATTTAAGCCTGTTCACCGGGATCGGCGGCCTGGACCTGGCGGCGGAAATGGCCGGGTTTCGGACCGTGGGGCAGTGCGAGTGGGCAGACTATCCGACAAAGGTGCTGGAAAAGCACTGGCCGGCGGTGCCGCGGTGGCGGGACATCCGGACGCTGACGTCGGAGAGTTTCTATGAGCGGACTGGGTTACGAACAGTTGACGTTGTTTCCGGCGGATTCCCGTGCCAGCCATTTAGTCTTGCCGGGAAGCGAAGAGGCAAGGACGATGACCGCTACCTCTGGCCGGAAATGCTTAGAGTTATACAGGAAATCCGGCCCGCTTGGGTCATTGGTGAGAATGTTGGTGGGTTCGTCTCAATGGGTCTCGACCAGGCGCTATCTGACCTGGAGGCCGCAGGCTACGAAGCGGGGGCGATTGTATTTCCGGCTTGTGCCGTTGACGCCGCCCACAGACGTGATCGATGCGCGATTATGGCCCACCGTAACTGCGACGATTGCGGACCACGGGGGACCAAATCAGAGAGACAGCAGTGGGCGGCCTGGCTTGGAAATGGCTGCGAGAATGTGGCCGACTCCAAGAGCGAACGATGCGGAAAAACGAGGGAACATATCCAAAGATCCGAGGAATGGGCTTCCGGGCGTTGTGCTTTGGCCGACACCGAGCGCATCAGATGCCGGGAGAACGAAAATAAACCCGCATATGACCAAGAATGGAACGGTCCAGCATATCGGGAAAACGGGCGGGCAGAGCTATGCGAGACTGGACCAGGTTGTGGCGATGTTTCCAACGCCGAGGGCGAGCGATGGAAAGGACACGATTACGATCCCGCCGAGCAGAGTGAGCGAACCGGGAAAGGACTCGCTTTCAACCAGAATTGCAAGAGATTTGCTTCCGACGCCGAAAGCGAACTGCGGGACGGGACCGAGCAACTGCGAGACAAGGCAGGGGTCGCCGGATTTGCAGACGGTCTGCAGCGGGACGCTGAACCCGGATTGGGTGGAGTGGCTGATGGCGTTCCCGCCTGGATGGACCGATATTGGATAGACGAGCCGGATATTCCGAGGATCACGGCGAAAAAGGACCACTGGGCGGATCGGCTGCGGGCGCTGGGGAACGCGGTGTACTGGCGGCAGTTTTACCCGATATTCCGGGGGATCATGGAGATAGAAATGATGGGGGATTTGAACAATGCGGTACAGTGAACAGACATACAAAAAAGCGCTCGTCGAGCTGGCCAGACTCAGAGAAACGCTGGGGGAGCATGAGCGCGCCGCAGTAGATTTTGTAGCTGAGGCAATCGCGGAAAAGGCCGACCGGGAATACAACACCAAGCTGGGCGATTGGGTGAGCGTGGAAACACCTCCGACAACGCAGGGGTGGTATCACGTCGCAATTTTAGACCTGAAAACTGGAAAATATACGGTGGAACAAGACCTTTACTCCATCGAACTGGCAAAAACGTACGGTCATGAACCGGGTTTCTGCAAAGCGAACAGATGGGAGGAACGGGAGCGAATTGATTATTGGTGCAGATTTCCAGACCCGCCATACCGCCGACCGCCGGAGGGAGAAAATGCCTGAACACATCCTATCTCTCAGCTACGGGAAAGACAGTCTGGCCTGCCTGGGCGCCATCGAGGAGCTGGGGTGGCCGCTGGACAGGATCGTTCATGCGGAGGTATGGGCAACGGACAAAATCCCGGCAGACCTTCCGCCGATGGTGGAGTTTAAGAAGAAGGCGGACAAGATCATCAAAGAGCGGTGGGGGATTGAGGTTGAACACGTCAGGAGCCGTAGGACATATCAGGACTGCTTTTACATGATATGCGGGAAATCTGGGAGGCAAGCAAAAAGCAAGTGCGCAGGGAGTATTTACGGATGGCCGTTTCAACGTGGGCCGTGGTGCAATTCACGGCTGAAGCAGCACGTGTTAGAAAAACTGCCAAAAGATGCAATGCAATATGTGGGAATAGCAGCAGATGAGCCTGGGCGGTTCCATGTATTGAGAGGGAATAAAACTTCCCCGCTTGTAGAGGCAGGATGGACTGAGCGTGATTGCTGGGAGTGGGATGAGAAGAACGGGCTGCTTTCTCCTACGTATACCACCGCGACCCGCGGCGGGTGCTGGTTCTGCCATAACCAGGGCGTGGGGCAGCTTCGGCTCCTGCGAAAGCACTACCCGGATTTGTGGGCGCTGATGCTCAAATGGGACAATGACAGCCAGGTCACATTCAAGGCGGACGGCCACACGGTCCACGACTTTGACCGGCGGTTCCAGTTGGAGGACGATGGGCTGATATCGCCGGATGACAGCGTATTCCGGTGGGAGATGCTGGACGCGGAACTGAATTACAGGTGGTTTTGACACTTAAAAACACGACAGGAGGATATGAGATGAAACCAATGACACTTGGAAGAGCGATTGCAGTTTGCAAGAGCATCAATTCGCCGGACCCTTTTGCAGACGTGGAGGAGAAGCGGGAGGCGATCCGCACGATCCTGGGTGCGGCCACGCTGAACTCCATGACAAAGCATGACCTTCTGCGGGTGATGCGCTGGATGTGGGAGCAGAGGTTTGCAAAATGAGCAAGGGAGGTATTTCGGTGAAGGTGTATATTGCCGGGGAAATTACTGGAGACAGGAATTATCGGGAGAAATTCTCTTGTGCGCAAGAGGATTTAGAGGGGCAGGGATTTACTGTTCTAAACCCGGCAAAACTGCCGGAGGGCTTGCTGTCTGAAGACTATATGCGGATTTGCATGGCGATGATGGACAGCGCTGACATTGTGGCATTTCTTCCGGATTACGAGCAAAGCCGTGGCGCTCAGATTGAATGGGCATGGTGTCAGTATGTGGGCAAGCAGACCATGTACCTGGAGAGCATGAGTTTTTATCGTGCATATCCGAAGGGGGACGATCATAAGACCGCCCACATCGACCGGGAGGCGTTGAAGCCGTGCAGCAGGTGCAGACCCCAGGAAAACTCGCTCGACCGTTTTTCGGGCCATGAGTTTTTAATTGATGACGCTGAAATTTATTTTTACGACAGCGAAGATGGATGGGAGGGCGAAGAAATCAGGTTTTGCCCGTGGTGTGGCCGGCCGTTGACTGAGGAAGCATGGGCGGAACTGGAGAAGCGGGTGAGGGGGTGTAATTGAGTGGCAACAAATTGGTGCATTCAAAAAGGTGTGATATGTGACAGAGTAGCCGCTTCTGGATATTGTGCGCAGTCCGCTTGCACAAAAGTTTTTCAAACTGGAACAGCCAGGCAGACCAACGCCGACCGCATCCGCGCCATGAGCGACGAGGAGCTGGCAGACCAACTTGTAATCAGAATTGATGGGTTGGAAGAGTGCAGACTGTATCTATCGGCGCCGACTGGGAAACTGTTTATTCCACGGAAAGAGGCTGTGCGAGTGACGCTTGAATGGTTGAGGAAGCCGGCGGAGGAGGACTGACATGGACTATAAGGAACTGGCCGAAAAGGCAAGAGAGATAGACGCAAAGGCAACCCCTGGACCTTGGATGTGGGATTTGCGCGAGTGCAACCATCAATGTCTTCTGACCACCACGCACAGCGGAAAATACTATGTCATGGGGTTTCAAAGGTGGGGGCTTCAAGATGCGCTGCCATCTTTCCAGGTATATGATCGATATGAAGGACAGATGAAAGACCGCGGAAGCCATGGAATGGTCCGGGCTGATAAACTTTCAAAGTCATATCCAGGGCAAGAACACCACTACGGATTTGATAACTTTATCGACCACCCGGACGCAAGGTATATTGCAGAGTCAAGAGAATTGTTCCATCAGATGGCAACCGCAATCACTGAACTGCTTGCCAGAGCAGAGGCGGCGGAGGCCGCACAGGAGACCTTGCAGCGCGCTATGGCTGAGTATAAGGAGCGGGCTGAAAAGGCGGAGCAACGCGCCAAGAAGCTGGACGAGGCAATGGAATGGGCTAAGTACGCGTCGGGCACTTGGGAAAGAGCGTACTATAATGCGATGGCGCGGGCGGGAAAGGCGGAGCGAGAAGCAGAAGAAGAAAGACAGGAAGCAACTTTATGCAGAAATGGGTGGAAAAAGGCGGAGAAAGAGCTGGCGGCGGCGGTAAGTGACTTGGAAACCGTTATGGCATATGGAACGGGGAACTTGGACACCTGCATCTTCTGCAAGAACGCACAGTGCTATGCAAGGGGCGGGACAAAACCATGCCTGCCGAAGTGGCGCGGGACAACCCCTCAGTCACGGCGAAGCCGTGACAGCTCCCCTTACACAGGGGAGCCATGAAGTGAAGGAGTGAAACAAATATGTTTGAAAACAAAGACCTATGTGCCTGGATGGAAGATGCGGTGCGGCACATCATGGAGCATGAAACGGACGGGATTGCGATCGTGGCGCAGAGCAGGGATGGGGAACTGTTTACGGCGCATTTCAACGTCGGATGCTGCCGGAAGATGGAGTTTGCCTCGCACATCCAGATCGACGCGGTACATGATGTATTGGAGGCCAATGGGTACGTCAAGGAGGACGATGATTGAGCTGCGCGGGGTGCGAGTGCGCGGTGGAGGAGGCTTGGCCCAGAGGGACGGCGGCGCTGCGGTGCGCTTTCCGGGGGCTGGGCGAGGAACTGCGCGGGTCGATCACGCCGGAGGAGGCCAGGGCGCCGCAAACGCAGGCAGGGCGGGTGGTGCTGGTGTATCCAGTGGGGCGGCGCCGGTGCTTTGACGGGGCAGAGCCGCCGGTGTGGTGCCCGAAAATGGTGATAAATGTAAGAGACAAAGCGTAACGGGCCGATGTGGGCATCGGCCCCTACAAATGGAATGGAACGATGGAGAGGATCGACAGGAGCGCCGCGGGCGCGGCGTTGCTGTAGGCACTCTGCGGACAACCCCTCAGTCACGGCAAAGCCGTGACAGCTCCCCTTACACAGGGGAGCCTTGCGGGAGGCGGATCGCCGCCCCTACGAAGGGCCGGGAAAACAGACGCGCGATGCGCGCCCCTACGGGGTGCGGTGGGGCCGGCGGTGTTGCTGCCGATGCGGGGAAAACAACCCATCAGTCACGGCAAGGCCGTGACAGCTCCCCTTGCACAGGGGAGCCTTGCGGGAGGCGGATCGCCGCCTTGCGGGGTGCGGCAGATACATTATATATAGAACGCGCGCGCGTTTCTGGCGGGAGTTCTTTTAGGCCTAGAGTTACGACCATTTTTCAAAAGAGGGGAGAGAGCGAGGTGAGAGTCATGGAGCGGATGTACATAAGCCGGAACGGCGTGGTGGAAAAAACGCGATTTGTCGTGCCCGAGGGTACGAGGGAACGCAAATGGCGGAAGGTCAAGGGCCGAGATCGGAACAGACGGAAGGAAAACGACAGGAATGCGGTGCGGCAGCTGGCCAGGTTCCTAAACTGCAACGCGGACAGCACCGGGTTTCTGGTGACGCTGAATTTTTCGGACCAGGCGATGGAGAAGATTTTTGCCGGCATGGATGAGAACCAGGCGCTGGAGGAATGCCAGCGGCAGGGCAGTTTATTTTTCCGGCGGCTGAAGCGGCGGCAGTCTGGCCGTCAGCTCTGCTATGCGTTCGTGGCGTCGGACATGGATGGGAAGACCGGAGAGCTGGTGCGGCGGCACGTTCACGCTGTGATTATGGGCGCGGACGCCGAGGCGATCCGGCAGAGCTGGAAGCTGGGAGACTGCACAGACATTCGGCATCTCTGGAGCAAGGTGGATTTTACGGGCCTGGCGGCGTATCTCATCGAGCAGGTGCGGGAGGTGCCGGGCATGATGCGGTTTATCCCGAGCCGTGGGGCAAACAAGCCGGAAATTCGGGAGCGGGTTGTGGAGGGCTGCGTGGATGACGAAATCAAAGTGCAGCCGGGAGCCAGGGTGCTGGACCGGTCATCGTACACGGCTGGCAGCGTGGTGCAGTATGTGCGGTATTTGAGACGTCCGCCCAAGAAGAAGCGGGGCGGACACAAGGAAGGAGCAAAAGACGATGAAAAATTCACAACGTAAAATCGGGAAGGTCGGGCCGCTGCGCCTGGGGGAGTTGGTATGGCGCGTGCCGGACACCTTCGGGCCGGATTTTTACAGGAGCAAGGAGGGCGGGAACATGGTGAAGCGGAAGCCAATCTGCGGCGTTGTGGTTTACATACATCCCCGGGGCAGATTCCACGTGGTGGAGTTCGCGGGTCGTTCCGGTGCGCCCCGAGAGGCGTTTTTCGGCGTGGATCGGTAGGTGGGAGCGTGTACAGGTACAAGCGGGGTATCCGGTGCAGCTATGACCGGCAGGGGTATATTTATTTCACGTCTCGGCAGTATCGGTTTCTGCCGGCGGAGAAAAAGGAAAAGATCCGGAAGCTGTGCCGGGAGGCAGGCGGGGAAAACAGCCAGGCGCTGCTGGCGTTCGTAACCAGCGACAAAAGCGCCACGGAGGTGTGCATGGCGCATTTTATCAGCAAGGCGACGCTGTACCGGGCCGTGCAGCGGTACTATGAGGCGTTCCCGAAGTGGCTGTGAGTGCGGGGCCTTTGACGGTGCGGAGATTGGCGGTGTATACGACGCGGAGGAACAACCCCTCAGTCACGGCGGAGCTGTGACAGCTCCCCTTACACAGGGGAGCCTTTGGGGCGCAGGTATTCAAGGGGAGGCTTTTGGGTGCGCAATGTTGGAAATTGATTTTTGTGAAAAACGGTGAATATGTTCTTGATTTGCCAGCTACATTCGGAAGAATGCGGCTGGCGCTTTTTATATGTTTGAAAATTCACGTAAAACAGGTTGAGACTCAGAGACATTGCTTTGAGAGTAGCATATAGAAAACGAATTATTTCCCACGGAACGGGCGCGGGTGCGGGCGCGCGGGCGCGGGAATCCATATAGCGCCGGGGAGAGGAGGCGGCGGGATGCAGCAGGAACTGGCGAAAACCGAAAAAACCATGGAGAAGAAAAAGCGCGGTCCGAAAGGCAAATACAGCGCGAAGGGCCTGGAGGAGGCGGTGGACGCCTATTTCCGGCGGATATCGAAGCTGGTACAGGTGACGCTGCCGGATGGTTCCCTGGCAACCAATGCGGACGGGGAATGCGTGTGGAGGCTGGTGTACTTCGTCCCGCCCAGCATCACGGCGCTGTGCCTGGAACTGGAGATCGACCGGCGGACCTGGGCCAACTACGCGGCGGACAAAACCAAGGGGCCGGTTGTGGAGCGGGCCAGGGCCAGGATCGAGGCATATCTACAGGAGCAGCTGCTGACGCGGGAAAAGGGCGTCCAGGGCGTGATTTTCAACCTGACGGCCAACTACGGATGGAGGGACAGGAAGGAAGTGGCGCTGAGCGAGGAAACCCGGAAAAGCCTGGAGAAGCGGCGGGAGCCGATGACCATGGAGGAGAAGCTGGCGCTGCTCCAGGAAGCGGAGGCCATTGTGAGAGACCATGGCGCGGAGGAATGAAAGCCGCCTGGACCAGGCCGTGGAGGCGGCGCAGTGGCTGAAGGAGCTACGGGAGACCAACAACGACACATTCCTTCCCCTTTTTTGGGACAAGCACCGATACCTGGTTTTGAAAGGCGGCGGCGGCAGCGGGAAGAGCATTTTTGCCGGGCGGAAAATCCTGGAGCGGGCGGCTACGGAGCCGGGGCACCGGTTTCTGGTGGTGCGGAAGGTGGCCAAGACGCTGCGAACCAGCTGCTTCAATCAGCTGAAAAGCCAGGCCTATGAGTACTACGAGGACCAGGTGGAGAAGATCCCGAAGGGCGAGAGCAGCGATATGTACATCACGTTCCGAAACGGGAGTCAGATCCTGTTCGCGGGGCTGGATGACGTGGAGAAGCTGAAATCCATCTTTGACATTACGGGCATCTGGATCGAGGAGGCCAGCGAGGTACTGGAGAGCGACTTCAACCAGTTGGACATCCGGCTGCGGACGCAGTGCCCGTATTATCTCCAGTTCATCATCAGTTTTAACCCCATCAGCATCACGCACTGGCTGAAACGCCGGTTCTTCGACCTGGATATCTCAGACACGACGGAGCGGGAGAACTTCCGGGCGCTGACCAGGACGCATGAAAGCACGTACAAGGACAACCGATTTCTCAGACTGGAGGCCATTCGGACTCTGGAGAATTTCAAACACACAGACCCTTACTACTACCGGGTGTACTGCCTGGGCGAGTGGGGCGTGACGGGTACCAGCGTCTTTGACGCCGAGAAGGTCACGGCCCGGCTGCTGGAGAAGATCAAGCCGGCGGCCATGGGGGATTTTACATACAGCTACGACGGGATGCGCGTGACGGACATCCGATGGACCGACAGCAAGGCCGGCGGCATCAGCATTTACAAGCCGCCGGAGGCCGGTGTGCCGTATGTCATCGGGTGCGACACAGCGGGAGACGGCAGCGACTCCTTTGTGGCCCAGGTACTGGACAACCGGACCGGAGAGCAGGTGGCGGTGCTGCGGCAGACCTACGACGAGGACCTGTTTGCCAAACAGGTATTTTGCCTGGGGATGCACTACAACACGGCGCTGATCGGCGTCGAGACCAACTACTCCACGTTCCCGGTGATGGAGCTGGAGCGGCTGCGGTATCCGAAGCAATACGTCCGGGAGAGCATTGACGACTACACTCACAAGGTGAAAAAGTCCTATGGATTCCAGACCAACAGCAAGACCAGACCGGTGATTATCGCCGGGCTGGTGGAGGTGGTACGGGAGAGCGTGGAGCTGATATGCCACACCACAACGCTGGAGGAAATGCTGACATTCGTCCGAAATGAGGATGGACGGGCGGAGGCAGAGGCGGGCGCCCACGACGACTGCGTGATGGCACTGGCCATCGCCCACTACATCCGTCCCAAGCAGCGGTATTTACAGGAGCTGCCGAGCGAAGAGAAGCGGAAATGGACGGCGGATATGTGGGAGGACTACCGGCGGGCCAGCACGGAAGTGCAGGCGTATCTCCGAAAAAAATGGGGGGAGCCGGGATAAACAACCCCTCAGTCAGCCTGCGGCTGACAGCTCCCCTTACACAGGGGAGCCAAGCGGACGCGCAATGCGCGCCCCTACGGGGTGCGAGGCGGACGTGGAAGGTGCGGGAAACACCGATCCGTCACGGCTGACGCCGTGCCAACTCCCCTCGAGGGGAGGCTTGCGGGCGGCTGATAGCCGCCCCTACGGGGTGCAGGACGGGAGAAGGAAGTTTGCAGATTGGAGGCAGCATGAAAAAACAGGATGAACAGAAGCTGCGGCTTTGGCAGGAGCGGCTGAGCGTCAACGAGTCGGCCTATGAGGATGAACAGGCGCGTATGACGCTGCGGGAGGAGCTGTACGCCGGAAGCAGCACGATCCGGGCCATTGTGGCCAAGGATCAGAAAACCGAGACGCCCCACGTGCGCAACATCTGCGCGGAGCTGATTGAGGCCCAGGTGGACAGCAACATTCCGGCGCCGAAGGTCACGGCCCGCCGAAAAGAGGACGAGCTGAAGGCCAAACTGATTGAGGATATGCTCCGAAACGAGCTGGACCGGCTGCCGTTTGAGCAGATCAACGACATGATGGAGCGCACGGTGCCCATCCAGGGCGGCGCGGCGTTGCTGCTGGAGTGGGACAACAGCCTCCGCACCCACACTACCGTGGGAGAGCTGGCGATCCGGGTCCTGCACCCGCGAAAAATCGTGCCGCAGGACGGCGTTTACACCGGCGTGGAGGACATGGACTATATCATCCTCAAAATGCCGCAGACCAAGGCGTACATCCAGCGGCGCTACGGCGTGGACGTATCCGATGAGAGCGAGGACGATCCCGAGATCAAGGGGGACGATGGCGGACCGAGCGACGACATGGTCACGCAGTACATGGCGTACTACCGGAACCAAAACGGCGGGATCGGCCTGTTTTCCTGGGTTTCGGACTATGTGCTCATCGACCTGGAGGACTACCAGGCGCGGCGGCTGAAGAAGTGCGCCACCTGCGGCGCCATGGAGCCGGCGGAGGATCTGGAGAGCCTGGACGCACCGACCATGGACGGCACGCCGCCGGGCGGCCCGGGAACGATGACGCGGAAGGGGCGGAAGGCCTGCCCCTACTGCGGCGGGACAAAATGGGAGAGCGAGGCGCAGGACAGCGAGGAGATGCCGAATCCGGTGACGCGGTCAGACGGCTCGACCATCGGCGGCATGGTGGAGCGGGTGGTGCTGGATGAGACCATGGTGGACGCCATGGGGCTGCCGATGCCCATGACAACGCTGGAGCCGATGCGCGTGCCGTACTACAAGCCGAATATCTACCCCGTGATTTTGCAGAAAAACGTCAGCGTATACGGGAAATTCCTGGGCGACTCCGACCTGGACAAGATTGCAGACCAGCAGAACAGCACCAACCGGCTGGAGGCAAAAATCCTGGACAAGCTGCTGAAATCCGGCAGTTTTGTGACGCTGCCGTCGGCGGCGCACATTGACAACAACGCCGAGGACATGAAAACCCTGCGGCCGGACAGCCCGGCAGACATGGCCATGATTGGGGTTTATACCCTGGAGGGAGATGTCCAGCAGGACATGGCGTACTTGGCGCAGATATACGAGGAGGCGCGGCAGGTCATCGGGATCACCGACAGCTTCCAGGGCCGGGCGGATCGGACAGCCACCAGCGGGAAGGCAAAAGAGTTTGCCGCGGCGCAGAGCGCCGGACGGCTGGAGAGCAAGCGCGTGATGAAAAACGCGGCCTATGCGGCGCTTTTTGAGGCGATGTTCAAGTTTAAGCTGGCATACTGCGACGAGCCGCGGCCTGTGACGGCCCACGATGACCAGGGAAACCCGGTGTATGAGGAGTTCAACCGGTGGGACTTCCTGGAGCAGGACGAGGCCGGGGAGTGGTACTGGAATGATCAATTCCTCTTCTCCACCGACGACACCGCGCCCCTGGCCAACAACCGGGAGGCCATGTGGCAGGAAGCGCGGATGAACTTGCAGACCGGGGCGTTCGGCGACCCAACTAATTTGCAGACGCTGATTCTGTTCTGGAGCCAGATGGAAACGCTCCACTATCCCATGGCAGCGGAGGCAAAGCAGTATCTGGAGCAGCAGCTGGAGCAGCAGCAGGCCATGCAGATGCAGCAGATGATGCAGATGCAGCAGGCGCAGGCCCAGCAGATGGACCATGCAGCCGCCGGATTGGACCAGGGAACGGCCAACGCAGTGGTGCAGCAGGCGAGAGCCAAGGCGGCACAGGATGTGATGGCGGGTGCGGGCGGACAGGGATAAAAACCAATCAGTCAGGACACCTCTCCGTCACGGCTGACGCCGTGCCACCTCTCCTCAAGGAGAGGCTTACGGACGCGCGATGCGCGCCCCTACGGGTGCGGCACAATGATTGATGGTGCATTCAACGCGGGGGCTTGCGGGCCGATGTGGGCATCGGCCCCTACGAAACATTCAGATATTCAGAAACTCCGGGGGGATGCCCCGGCCAGGGGAGCGACGGACGCCACGCGGGCAGCGGACGGCGGGAGACTGGATCAAAAACCACCAGAAAGGCGGTGAGACGATGGACAAGAAGAGCGGCGGGAAGCCCAGCTATGCCGGACGGATCGGCAACAGCGGCGCCCAGATGGTCAAGGCTCCGTTCCCGGCCAATGGGCCGAAGGGCAAGACCACTAGCAAAACCGGAGACGATCTTCGGAGCGGGAAGAAGTGACAGAAGCGTTACACGGGGAGATTTGCGAAGACAAAGGGTTCTGATCCCCTCCGTCATGGCTTCGCCATGACACCTCCCCTTGGGCAGCAAGGGGAGGCATAGCCCGCAAAAATCGCAGGAACAGCGAAAAAATCCGACGGAAGGAGACAAACGAACATATGGAGATCGACTATGGAGCATTATTTGGCGTCGAAGTGGCCCAAGGCGCAGAAGGGCAGGAGGTCGCCGAACCTGCTGAAAACCGGGAAGACGCTGACAATGCAGGCGCAGAAGAGCAGGAGGTCGCCGAACCTGCCGCGGCCGATGGCCAGGAGCAGACTGTGGCCAAGGAGGCTGCAGGAGACCAGGATGGGCTGAGTTCTGAGCAGCCGGGGCAGAGCGCGGAGGAAAACGCCCGCTATGCGGCGGCCAGGCGAAAAGCGGAACAGGAGCGGGACGCGGCCATCGCGCGGGCCAGGGCAGATGCGCAGGCGGAGGCCCAGCGCGTGCTGGATGATGCGTTCCGTGGAAGCGGGCTTGTAGACCCGTACACCAAGAAGCCCATCACAAGCAAAGCGGATTTCGACGCCTACAAACAGGCGTTTGAAGCGGACCAGAGGGCCAAACTTCTCAAACGGAGCGGGATGAACGAGGCGCAGTTTGACGCATTCATTCAGAGCATACCGGAGGTCCGACGGGCCAAAGAGGCGGAGACCGCCGCCAACCGTGCCAGGGCTGAAATCAAGGTCCAGGAGCAGCTGGCGGAAATCCGCAAACTCAATCCGAACATTCAGAGCGTCCGGGATTTGACCACCATGGAGAGCTATCCGCAGCTCTACGCCATGGTACAGCGGGGATATGATCTGGCCGACGCGTACCGGCTGGCCAACTTTACGGAGCTTTCCAAGCGGGAGGCTGGGGCGGCGCGGCAGAGCGCGATTAACGCCGTAAAGAGCAAGAGCCACATGGTGCCGGCGGCGGAGCGAAGCGGCGCTTCGGAGGTCGTGGTGCCGGAGGAAACAAAGCAGCTATACCGGCAGCTCAACCCGGGCGTCACGGACGACGAAATCAAGCGGCATTATGCCAAGAGCCACAGATAGGCTCAGAAAGGAGAAACTATGGGATTTTTGATCCACAGCGTCGATGACAACCGCGTCCTCGGCCTGGAATATCTGCCCTGCTCGGCCATCACGCCGAAGGTGGGCATGGCGCTGGTGCAGACCAGCGGCAACCTGGCACTGGCCAGCGGCACCACGGCGCCGACGTATATCAGCATGTGTGAGCGGGATACGGCTTGCACGGCCGGGGAGCTGATCCCCGTGGTGCGGGTGCAGAAGGACATCATCTTCGGCGTCCCGGCTCAGGCGGCCATGACCAGCGTCAAGCTGGGCGACAAGGTGACGATCCACACCGACGGTCTGCAGGTGACGGCGACGACCGCCAGCGGCGTGGCCGAGGTGGTCGGCATGGACGGGACTGCCGCCGGCAGCACTGTGCTGGTGCGGTTCTGAGAAAGAAAGGAGGGTACATAAATGGCGAATATTACGTTTCTGGAGGGTTCCGGGCTGAACGACAGCATCTTCGGCAAGAGCCAGGAACCTATCAAAATGTTCATCGAAAAGCGGGGCGAGGCCTTTGAGCAGGCCTCGATGATTAAAGAGCTGTTCCTGATGGTCAGCTCCAACAACTGGGCCGAAAAATACACCACCATGACGGCCATGCAGGGCTTCCAGCCGGTGGGCGAGAACGGCAACTATCCCGTGGACGGGATGCAGGAGAGCTTCTCCAAGACCATCGAGAACATGACCTGGAAGGACTCTTTCTCCCTCTCCCGCGAGATGATCGACGACGGAAAGCTGATGGACCTCAAAAAGCAGCCTGCCGCCTTTACGGCTGGCTATTACCGGACCCGGGAGCGGTTCGGCGCGGCGCTGCTGGCCGGGGCGGCCGGTGGTGCGGCGTCCGTCAAGTTTGGCGACAAGACCTTCTCCACCATCGGCGCCGATGGGAAGGGCCTGTTTGCCAAGGATCATCCCAGCAAGCTGGGCAAGAAGGCGCAGAGTAACCAGTTTTCCGACGCGTTCAGCAATGACGCGCTGGCGGCCATGGAGAGCGCCATGCAGGACTTCCGGGGCGACGCCGGCGAGGTGCTGGACGTGGTGCCGCAGACCATCATCATTCCCAACGACTACAAGCTGAAGATGGACGTTTTCGCCGCCATCGGCGCGGACAAGGACCCGGACACCAGCAACAACGGCTTCAACTTCAACTTTGGCCGCTGGAACGTAATCGTTTGGCCGTACCTCAACGAGTTCCTGGCCGCCGGGCTGAAGCCCTGGATCCTCATGGACAGCCGGTATAACCAGGAGAACGGCTGCGCAATCTGGCAGGACCGGGTAAACCTGGAGGTGCGCAGCGAACTGGCCGGCAACGACGCGAACATCTGGAAGGGCTATGCCCGGTTCAGCGCTGGCTTCAACGACTGGCGCGGCTTTGCCATCGGCGGCATTTCCGGCGGCACGACGCTGGTCAGCGGCGGCTGACGCCAACCGCTGCGGTCGCTGCATCCGCCACTGGCGGCGCTCCCTTGCGGGCCTCCCCTCCAGGGGAGGCTTGGGAAGGTGCGTTGGATGGGGCGCGCAGAGCGAATAGGCTTACGGACGCGCGATGCGCGCCCCTACGAAAAGACAGGAAACAAACGTCAATCACGGCGAGGAGGAGAACATGGCGACATTGCAGGGCGTTCTGGAGCTGATCGACGACATCAAGCCCAACGCATTTTCGGACGAGGTGAAAACGGCCTGGGTCAACGAGGTCGAGGGACTGGTGCAGACCGAAGTTTTCCTCCTGGCCGTGGAGGATGTGGTGCAGTATCAGTGGCCGGCGGACAGCGGCGCGACGCTGCTGGCCAAGCCGCCCCACGATAAAATTTACTGGGTTTATCTGAGCGCCATGGTGGACTTCGGGAACGGCGAGTATGACAAGTACCAGAACACCATGCAGATGTTCAACCAGTTTTTCGGCGAGTATATGCGATGGTACGCCCGCACCTACAACCCGGCGGACGGCGAGGCGGAGGTAAAGGGGTACTATCTCAGTGCCTATGCCATTGCCGTGGCCCACGGATTTGAAGGGACAGAGGCGGACTGGCTGGCCAGCCTCAAGGGCGAACCGGGAGACCAGGGAACCGGCCTGGATCTGCGAGGCCTTATAGCCAGCACCGATGAACTGCCGGAGCCGGAGAACTCCACACCGGGGCAGGCGTACCTGGTGGGGACAGAGGACGACAACGAGCTTTGGATTTTTGACGAGGCGCAGAACCAGTACGTGCCGGCGGGGCCGCTGCGGGGAGAAACTGGACCGACGGGACCGAAGGGCGACACGGGAGCCACCGGCCCGCAGGGGCCGAAAGGTGACACCGGCGCCACGGGCGCGGCGGGGCCGCAGGGTCCACAGGGCGAGACAGGCCCCCAGGGGCCGCAGGGTGCGGCATTTACCTATGCAGATTTCACGGCGGAGCAGTTGGAGGCGCTGACTGGCCCGCAGGGGCCGAAGGGTGACACCGGCGCCACAGGCCCGCAGGGGCCGAAAGGTGACACCGGCGCCACGGGCGCGGCGGGGCCGCAGGGGCCACAGGGAGAGACAGGCCCCCAGGGGCCGAAGGGTGAAGCGTTTACCTACAGCGACTTCACACCGGAGCAGCTGGAGGCGCTGACCGGCCCCCAGGGGCCGAAGGGTGACACGGGCGCGACGGGACCGGCGGGTCAGAAGGGCGACACCGGAGCCACCGGCCCCCAGGGGCCGAAGGGGGACACGGGGCCGCAGGGCATCCAGGGAGACCCAGGGCCGACGGGGCCAAAGGGTGATACAGGACCGCAGGGAGACCAAGGGCCGCAGGGACCGGCGGGACCGAAGGGTGACACGGGCGCCACAGGCCCGGAGGGACCGCAGGGACCGAAAGGGGAGCCGGGGAAGGACGGCACCTCCTTCACGGTAAAGGACCGGTATGAAACGCTGGAGGAGCTGAAACAGGCCCATCCGACAGGCAAGGAGGGCGACGCCTATGCCGTGGGGACGGAGGATGACAACGTCATCTATCTCTGGTCGGAGTCGCAGCAGGATTACACACCAATCGGAAAGCTGCAGGGGCCTGCTGGGCCGACAGGACCCCAGGGTCCGAAGGGCGACACCGGAGAGCCGGGCGCAACAGGCCCCCAGGGGCCGAAGGGTGACACAGGAGCCACGGGACAGACAGGCCCCCAGGGGCCGCAGGGAGACCCGGGGCAGACGGGACCGGCGGGACCCCAGGGAGACCCGGGACCGCAGGGTGAGACTGGCCCACAGGGACCGGCGGGTGCTGCCGGCGAGAATGGAGGATACTATCAGCCCAGCGTTGACGACAACGGGGATTTGAGCTGGATGGGGTCCAAAGTCGGGATGCCGTCCGTACAGACAAAAAATATCAGAGGCCCGCAGGGTCCACAGGGCGCGACGGGTCCCCAGGGGCCGAAGGGCGATCCGGGCGAGACGGGTCCACAGGGACCTACCGGGCCGAAGGGAGACCCGGGAGAGACCGGCCAGGCAGGGCCGAAAGGCGATCCGGGTGAGACAGGGCCACAGGGTCCTGCGGGCCAGGACGGCGCCCAGGGGCCGAAAGGCGATCCGTTTACCTACGATGACTTTACGGAGGAACAACTGGCGGCACTGACAGGCCCACAGGGGCCGAAAGGTGATCGGGGTGAGACTGGGCCACAGGGGCCTGCGGGACAGGACGGCGCTCAGGGGCCGCAAGGACCGGCGGGTAAGGATGGCGCCAAAGGTCCCGCTGGCCCTGCCGGGCGCGGGATCACGGGGGTCACATACTCCAGCGCCACGAACAAGTGGACGATATCCTATTCAGACGGAAGCAGCGAGCAGGTGGAAGGTCCGGCTATTCCCACGCAGCTGAGCCAGCTGACCGGCGACAGCACACACCGCACCGTGACGGACGCGGAAAAATCCAGCTGGGATACCGCCGCAGACCAGGCCGCCGCCGCGATGCCGAAATCGGGCGGGACATTCACGGGGACGGTCAAGGCCGGCGGGGCCAGTTATGAAAGCCCTACGACGTATCTTCTCCGCAATACGCGGCTGGCGTCGTCTGACACCACGCCGACGGTCAACGGAGAAATCTGCTGGACATATGGGTGAGGTGAAACATGGCACACGGTACATTGATTGGCGGTGCCTCATACGGAATTTCCGGTGGTAAATGTCTGGTGGACGGTACGGAGTACGGGATCAAAAAAGGCCGGACGCTGGTGGACGGAACTGGGTATGATGTCAAATTTACACCATCTCTCACCGTTAGAGTAAAAGTCGAATATCACGTTTATGGGGCAGACAATGAAGAATTACAAATCTACCTGGACGGGCATAGCTATTACCAAGTCGTGCCCGTCCATGGGATAAGCGTCGGAGAAACCAAAGATTACAATTTCGAGTATAGCACTGGAATAAAGGTGGGATTCAGCGCGAGGAAAAATCGCACCGATGTTTTCAGCTTAGCTCCAGCTGAGTATTCGCACGTTAGCTCGATCACCTTAATTTTACAAAGTTTTGCGACGAGAATAGAGGAGGGACTCGCGTAATGACGCAGATCACGTTAAACAACCAAACCTACGACGCCACAGTCTCCGGCACCTCCCGGGACACGGCGTGGGGCAACCGAGAGAGTAAATCCATCACACTGGCTATGGACTACGAAACGGCCATGGCAACGTTTGTGGACGACGTACCGTGGAGCATCCTATACCAGGGGCCGGACTACTACGACCCGGAAACACAGCAGATGGTCACGCCGCCGGTTAAGGAATACGACAACAGCGACTACTGCCTGGCCGGTGACGTCACAGACCACCGGGACGGCACCATCACCGTGAAAATGGGCAAGCCCACGGCGGCGGAGATCAACCAAATTCTGATGGAGGCGATGACGCGATGAACGAGATGCAGCGGGCACGGGCGTTGGCAGCGTCGGTTGTGGCATTAAAGACGTCGGCCACGGACCAGCAGGCGCTGGCAGCGTCGGCGCTCTATCCGACATATGAGGACCTGGTGGCGCGGCAGTACGCGGCGGAAAACGCCGGGTACCGGTTCCAGTATGGAGGCGGACTCTGGAAGACCTTGCAGCCGGGGTACACCTTCGACGGGGTGTATGCCCCCGGGCCGGGTACCGAAAGCGTCTATACCCGCATCGACGAGAGCCACGCCGGAACACTGGAAGACCCCATCCCCTATGAGGGCAACATGGAGCTTTTCAGCGGGAAATACTACACCCAGGACGGCGTGGTATACCGATGCACCAGAGACAGCGGGCAGCCGCTTTACCACAAGCTGAGCGAGCTGGTGGGCCTCTATGTGGAGGTGGCAGCCTAGGAATGGAATTGAGGGAGATTTTGCTGAGCGGCGGCGGTGTCCTGGCTCTTGTGATGACGCTGGTGCAGATCGCGCCGGTGCAGGTCAACCCGTGGAGCTGGCTTATGAAAAAATTGGGGCGGGCCATCAACGCCGAGGTGCTGGAGCAGGTGCAGACCACCCAGAGAAAGCTGGATGAGCATATCGAGCGAGATGATGCCGGGCGGGCCGATCAGGTGCGGGCAAACATCCTGGCATTCAACCGGCAATTGATGGCCGGGGAGCGGCACACCCGGGAGGAGTTCTGGGACATCCTTTCCGCCATAGACAGGTATCACAAATACTGCGAGAGCCATCCGCAGTATCCAAACGAACGGGCCGTCCACGCCATCCACAACATCGGGCGGGTGTACGACGAGCGCCAGAAGAAAAACGACTTTTTGCCGGACCGGTAGACGACAACCCCTCAGTCACGGCGAAGCCGTGACAGCTCCCCTTACACAGGGGAGCCTTTAGAGGGTGCGTGAAAGGAGCATACATATGGAAATTCTGAAGAAGTTCAAGTCGAGGAAGCTGTGGGTGGCCGTCATCGGCGTGCTGATGGGCGTGGCCATGATTTTCGGCGTCGATCCCAACGTGGCTGAGACCGTGAGCGGCGCTGTGGTGGCCGTGGTGTCGGTGGTGGCCTACATCGTCACCGAGGGCAAGATCGACGCCGCTGCCGTCGGAGACGCGGCGCAGAAGGTCCAGGACGCCGTGGATGCCGTGACCGGGCAGGAGGATTGAGTATGAGCAAGCTGGTCATTGACGTAAGCCAATTCCAGGGAACCATCGATTGGGCCAAGGTTGCGCCGCAGGTGTCGGCGGCCATCATCCGGCTGGGATACCGCGGGTACGGCGCCGCCGGGACGCTCTGCACGGACCCGATGTATGAGCGTAACATGCGGGGAGCTATCGCCGCCGGGCTGCCGGTGGGCGTGTACTGGTGCAGTCAAGCGCTCAGCGACGCAGAGGCGTTGGAGGAAGCCCGGTACTGCGTGGACAAGCTGCGGGGTTATCAGCTGACGTATCCGGTGCTTTTGGACTCCGAGCATATGGGGCCGGGAGCCAGCGGACGGGCGGACAGGATCGGAAAGGCCAGGCGCACCCAGTACGGCCTGACCTGGGCCAGAGCCATGCGGGACGCGGGGTACACCGTGGGCCTCTACTGCTCTGAGAGCTGGTACACCGCCGAGATCGACGGCGCACGGTTCGACGCGGAGGGGTTTGATATCTGGCTTGCCAAATACGCCAGCCAGCCGCCGGCCTACCGCTGCGACGCCTGGCAGTTTACGTCCACCGCCCGGATGGACGGGATCACGACAAACGTGGATCAGAACCACGTCTACAAGGACTACGGGTCGTCCGGCGGCATCGCCGATACCATCGCCCACGGCGTGGAGGACATCGGGCTGGATGCAGCGTACTGGACCCGCGTCCTCAGCGGCCAGGCCGTCGCCAGCGGGCAGAATATCAAGGCGCTGATGGACAAGTACCATATCGCCATGCTGGGGCCGGACGACACCGTGGAAAACGCCGTAAACGAGTGCAGCCTGGACAGCCCGGAATACTGGCTGGACGTCATCGAGGGCCGCCGGGAGGCCAGCGCCGCCAACGTGAAGGCGCTCATGGACAAGTACCACACCGCGCTGGCGGAAGTGAAGAAGTAAAAAACGGGCGCACGATGGCGCCATGCGGGGTGTGGGAGACTATGGACAACCCCTCAGTCAGCCTGCGGCTGACAGAACCGGGTTGCCACTAAGCCTTCCCGTCCCGCGCTGCGGTCCGCCAAGGCAAGTGGCTGCCCAACCGCTGCGGTCGCTTACTCTGCCACTGGCAGCGCTCCCTTGCGGGCCCCTTACACAGGGGAGCCATTCGGGCGAACGGTTTGCGTAATTACAAGTATCACAAATTGGGCCGGTGCAAACCGGCCTATTTTAGAACATGGAGGTGAGAACGTGCCGACCAGCTTACTGGACGCGGATTTGAAATTTGCCAACCTGGGGAAAAAGCAGGACTTAAAGAGCCGCGTGGACGGCATGGAGAGCTATCTCTATCAGCTGCTGGAGCAGCTGCGGTACAGCTTCGGGAACCTGGACAGGACGAATTTCAACGACGCCGGGTTCGCGGAGATCACCGGGATCATCAACCAGCCGATCATCGCGGAAATCAAGGGCATTGACGGGCAGCTTACACAGATCACGGCCACCTCCGCCGCGCTGACGACCCGCGTGGAGGATGCAGAAGGGAATATCACCGCCCTATACCAATTCGCGGATGAGATCACCCAGCAGGTGGAGGACGCGGAGGGAAATATCGCCACGCTGACAATCCAGGCAAACAGTCTTTCCTCCAGGGTGACGAGCGCAGAGGGGAGCATCACCACGCTGACGCAGTCGGTGGACAGCATCGCCCTGGGCGTCACGAACGGCAGCACAAGCTCCACGATCCGGCTCTATAAGGACGGCGTCTCCATCAGCTCCGCAACTGTGAGATTTACGGGCGTCGTGACGTTCAGCGACCTGGAGAACAGCGGAAACACCGTCATCAACGGCGACAACATCACTACAGGCACCATCCGGGCGGTGGACTATGTGGCCGTGGGGCAGATTGGAGACAACGACTATTCCGTATTTGCGGTGGAGGACGGAGCAGACAACAGAATAGGATACATCGGGTACCAGTTTATTGACGAAGACGATAATTACGCCGATAAGCTGTGGATCAGGACAGAGGCATTCGGAGATTGGAAACCGTGCATCAAGATCGAGGCCGCGGGCCGCGTATCACTGGAATCGACAGACGTTTCGGATGGACTAATCTACATGAGATCAGCAAACGCAATCACGCTGTCTGCGGACCATTTTGTACAAATCGAAGTAAATGGTACAGAGTGGTCGTTTGAGGAGGACGGACTACATAAAAATGGAGCAAAAGTCCTATGACAATACAGGAGGAGCTATGAAGTTATCGAAATGTTCTTACGCATATCGGGCGCTGCTGGAGCTGGGGAAGGAACCGTGCAGCTTTCAGACGGCCCACGCGATGATGAAGCTGAAGCGGAAACTCCAGGAGGAAGCGGAGTATCTGGCAGAGCAGGAAATGAAGCTGGCACAGAAGTACGCCGTGCTGGACGACCAGGGGAAGATCATCTGGACGGGGGAGAATAGGTTTCAGCTGCGGCCGGGACAGGCGGAAATATACCGCGCGGAGGTGGAAGAGCTGGTGAATATCGACGTTTCCATCACGCCGGAGGAAGCGGCAGCGCCGCCGGAAAGGATCACAATGGAGCAGCTGGAGGCGCTGGAAGGGCTGCTGATTTTTAAGGAGGTGTGAGCCGTGGCATGGCTGCCGGAAATGGTGTATGCGGACCGCATCCGCAAAAAGACGCAGATCAAATTCGGCGGATATGACCACCGCGTCGGCGCCGAGGACGGGAGTATCTGGAACGAGCAGAACATTTCCAGCCGGGTGTATCCGGTTCTGGAGCCGCGGAAGCCGCGCTACACCGTGCGGCAGATCACCACGCCAAACGGCTATTACATTCACGACGGCGTCCACTACTGGGCGGACGGGACGGGCCTATACAAGGACGGGCAGAAGATCGGGGACGTGGAGAACAGCGAAAAGGTGTTCGCGTCCCTGGGCAAGTACATCGTCATCTGGCCGGACAAGCTGGTTTACCACACGCTGGAGGGGACGCTGGAAACGGTGGAACAGAGCTGGACCGGCGCGGCGAAAATCCAGGATGGGACATATTTGGACGTGGAGGCGGCCGCCAACACCATCCAGGCGTCGGGCGTGGATTTTGCCGAATACTTCCGGCCCGGGGACGCCGTGACCATCAGCGGGGCGACGGTTCACGAGAAAAACAACACCTCCATCATCATCCGAGAGGTGGACGGGGATGAACTGCGGTTCTATGAAAATTCCTTCGTCATCGAAGAGGGAGGAGACAGCGAGGCGGCGCTGACGATTAGCCGGGAGGCGCCGGACATGGACTTCCTATGCGAGAACGAGAACCGGCTGTGGGGCTGCAAGGGGGACACGATATTTTCCTCCAAACTGGGGGACCCATTCAACTGGAACTGCTTCGACGGGCTGGCGACAGACAGCTACAGCGTGGACGTCGGCAGCGAGGGAGACTTCACCGGGGCGGTCAGCTATCTGGGGTACGCGGTGTTCTTCAAGCCGGAGCAAATCTACAAGGTGTACGGCAGCCAGCCCAGCAACTATCAGGTGATGGGCAGCGCGGCCCTGGGCGTGGACATCGGGAGCGGGAAGAGCCTGGCGGTGGCCGGAGAGACGCTTTTTTATCTATCCCGGGGTGGTGTGATGGCCTACACAGGCGGGCTGCCGCAGAATGCCTCTGAGGCCTTTGGGACGGAGCAATACCGAAACGGCGTGGCAGGATCCGACGGCATCCGGTACTGGATATCCATGGAGGACGCGGCCGGCGCAAGCCATCTCTTCTGCTTCGACACGCGAAGCGGCTTGTGGGCCAGGGAGGACGCAACAAAGGCCGGCGCGTTCGGATGGGACAGGGGCGTCTACATGGTCAAAAGCGACGGGGCGGTGCTGCTGATGGGGGACGCGCTCCAAGTGCCGCCGGAAGCCAGCGCAGAGGGCCAGGTGGCAAGCTGGGTGGAGTTCGGAGACTTCACGGACGAGGACCCGAACAAAAAAGGCGTAAGCAAATTGCAGATGCGCGTCGAGGTGGAGCAGGGCGCAGCGCTGGAGCTGCTGGTGCAGTTTGACTCCGACGGGGTATGGAAAAGCGTGAAAACGCTCCAGGCGAACAAAAAGAGGAGCTACTATCTGGCCGTGGTGCCGCGCCGGTGCGACCACTACAGAGTGAAGCTGGTGGGAAGCGGCGCGTGGCGGCTTTACAGCATGACAAGGGAGAGCTATTCGGGAAGCGAACTGTAAAGCGGCGGAGAGAATGGTGGCGCGCCAGCAACAGAGATTGCGGGCCGATGTGGGCATCGGCCCCTACGAAAGAGCCAAGAAAGGCTGACAAGGAGGCAATTATGGCGATTTATACATACGATCAATTTCAGAAGGCAGCCCGGGACGCGGGGCTGCTGGGGCAGTTCTCCCAGGCGGATCTCAACCTGGCCATGAAAAACCCGGACGCGGGCATGAGCATTCTCAAATATAAGCAGGACTATCTCAACGCCACGACGGACGAACAGCGGGCACAGGCCAACAAGGGCGCGGAGGGCGTCAGAAGTTCCTACGGGAACTACACCGGCGGCGGGGACGGCGGCAGCTTCCACCTGGACCCGCTGAGCCCCAACAGCTTTGAGAAGACCGACGCGCCGAGCTTCAGCTTTGACACGCCGGCGCCGGAGTATTCCAGCCGCTACGACGAGACGATCCAGAATATGATTAAGGATATGCTGGAGCGACCGGAGTTTTCCTACGACCCGGAGACGGACGTGGTGTGGAAGAGCTACCAGAAGGCATACGGACGAGAGGGAGACCGGGCCACGCAGAACGCCCTGGGGGCAGCGGCGGCGGCCAGCGGCGGGATGCCGTCCAGCTACGCCGCCACCGCCGCGGCCCAGGCCGGGAACTACTACGCGGCCCAGGCGGCGGACAAAATCCCGGATCTGTTTGAAGCGGCCTACAACCGATACCTCAACGAATTTCAGATGGACGCCTCCAAGCTGGGCATTGTACAGGACCAGGAGCAGACGGACTATGGCCGGTTCCTGGATCAGCTGGGACAGTGGAACACAGACCGGAACTTTGCGTACAACAAATTCGCCGGAGACAGGGCGCAGTGGAACGCGGACCGGGAATTTGAGTACAACCAGCTGCTGGACGAGATCAACAGCCAGACCCAGCAGCGGCAGGAGGCGCTGGACTTTGCCAACATGGCGGCCCAGTACGGGGACTACAACTACCTCAAAGACATGGGCATCGACACCAGCGCCCTGGCCGCGCTCAACGCCGCGGGCGGAGGGTACAGTGGCGGCGGTTCCGGCGGAGGCGGAAATGGAAAGACCAAGGGGACGTCTGGAGGAAGCGCGGGAAATACAAGCGGAGGACAAAGATACAACACGAGCCAGGGGTATGAAGCAATTGCGAACATGGCCAGAAGCATGAAAGCAGGAAGGGCCACCGATGAGCAGATCAGACGGTATATCGATGAACGGTTTGCGGCAGGCGATTTGAGCATTGAAGAGGTTGCGCAAATCATGATCGACCTGAATCTGGGCGGATACAACGATATGTGAGGACTGAGCCATGGGTATTACAGAAGAATTGCTGCAAAAAAAGCGAAACGAGAAGAACAGCGGTGTGCAGCCGGATGCCATCGAGAAGATAGGGATCACACAGCATTTGCTGGAGAGGAAAAAGGCGGGGTTCCCGACAATGGCCACGCCCGTTGAAGTGACGGACTATCACCTGGGCGGTGCTCTGGTGCAGAGCAATCCAGCGATGCAGGCCCAGGTGCAAAAAATGGGCCAGATGGTCTCTGATGCCATGCTAACGCGGGCCAGAGAGACGATGCCGGGGCCGATTGAGGCAACGGACAATCTCCTGGGCGGCGCACTGGTGGAGAACAATCCTGTGGTGCAGAGCCAGGTACAAAAGATGGGGCAGGAGCTGAACGAGTGGAAAAACTTTGGATATCTCCAGCAGGCACAGAAAAGTGGAACGGAACGGCTGGGTCAAATTGAAGAAGAAATCCAGGCTGCGGAGCAGACAAAGTGGGAAAATCCGCTGCCTGCGGGCGTTGCAAACGGTCTGAAATTCGCCCAGACGATGCGGGAAAATCCGAAGGTAGGGATCGAGCAGGTACAAAAAAACTTGCAGGCCCAGGAAGAAATCCGAGCATTGGAGCGGGAAAAGGAGCGGATCAACTACATTCGCGCTAACGCAGGGAAGACCTTCGATGACAACTTCTTTGGGCAGTTCGGAGCCAGCTATGCCCTGGGCCGGATGCGGCAGGATGAGAGCCTGGCGTGGAACAAATACCTGGAGGACCCGACGGAGGAAAACCGCGCCTACGCGGAGGCAATCGGACAGCTGGCCAACAAGTTTGAGCAGGAAAACGAAGCGACGCTGGCGCCGGACGCGACGCTGCCGTGGGTCTCTCAGAGCCTGGCAAACTATCTGCCGCAGTTTGCAGATCAGGTAAAATACAGCGCGGTGGGCGCCATCGGCGGCGCGGCGGCAGGCTCCGCGGTTCCGGTGCTGGGTACGGCCGCTGGTATCAAGGCAGGTATCACGGCGGCAAGCGGACTATATTCCTACCAGACAATGCGCGGCGCCGCGTTCAAGTCGCTGCTGGACCTGGGCGTGGACGAAGAGACCGCCAAGGCGGCGGCCAACGACGAAGCGGTGGTCTCCAGCTTGATTGAGATGGCAGACACGGGGATCGACCTGCTGACGCTGGGAGGAGGCAAGCTCATTTCCGCGCTGACAAAGGGCGGCGTCAAAACTCTGGCAAAAAAGGGTGCGGGAAAGGCGGCGGAGTCTGCCGGGAAAAAGCTCCTGAAGGCGCTGGGGAAGTACGGTCTGAACGTTGGATTCGAGTGGACAGAGGAGGCGACACAGCAGGCGGTTTCCATCGCCAACGCAAATCGCGTGGAGAGCGGAACCGACAACGGAATATTCGGATTAGCTGGAGATGCTGCGAAGGTATTCTGGAACGCCATAAAAGACCAGGAGGATGAAAACCACGCCGAAATTCTGGAGGCAGGCGCACAGGGCGCCATTATCGCCGGGCTGATGGGGCCGCTCCAGGCCGGGGTCAATCAGCTGGCATATACCGGCGTGACGGAACTGGCGGACTATGGGCAGCAGCTGCGGCAGAAGAAGATGGAGAACACCGTTATTGAAGCGGGACTCAAATTCGAAGAGGGGAGCCAAGTCCGGCGGATGGCGGACGCGATTAGCCAGAAGCAGAAATCCGGGCAGCAGATCACCGATGTGGAGCTGGGAGACCTCTACAGGGCCATCAAGCTGGGACAGCAGCAAGCGTATCAAACCACCATGCAGCAGGCCCAGGAGGCGATGGCTGGGCAGCAGGAAAGCGCCGCGGCGCAGCAGGCAGAGGGAATTCTGCTGCCGACGGCGGACGAAGTGGAAACGCAGGAAAGGGCGGCAGCAGAGACAAATCCCACGCGCCGAAGCGGTATTCTGGCCGGGGCACGGGAGGCAGACATGGAAAGCGCGGCGCGGCTTTCCGAGGCCCTGGGCCGCGATGTGCAGTTCTTCCGGGAGGAAGCGGGACCGGCAGGCACCGTGAACGGGTACTATGATGCGAATACGGGAACGATCTACATCAACAGCCGAAGCCGGAACCCAGTGGCACAGATCATCGCCCACGAGCTGACCCACAGCGTGGAGATGGCAGAGAGCTATGGAGAGCTGAGAACGATTGCCATGGAGCAGCTGGAGCGGGATGGCGTAAACCTGGAGGAGCGCAGGCAGGAACTGCGGGAACGCTATGAGCGGAACAACAAGCCGCTTCTGGACGACGTCGAAGCCGATCAGGAGATCGTGGCGCAGTTCGTGGAGCAGAAGCTGCTGACAGACGAACAGACCATCCTGGAGCTGACCAGGACGAACCGGACGCTGATGGAGCGGATTTTGGAGTGGATCAACCGGACGCTTCAAAAGCTGGGGGTGAAAAAGACCACGGAGCGGGACACCCTGGAGCGGGCCAGGGAAATCTATGCGAGGGCGCTGCAGGAGAGCGGCAGAGAACAGCAGAGCGGCCAGGGGAAAGATACAGGCGCCTACGCAGATTTACAGGAGGCCAGAGGGCGTCTTCGCCGGGATCTGGAGCAGGGAGAGATCACTGAGGAAGAATACGATGCAGCCATGGAGACCGTGCTGGAGGAAGAGAGCCTGCTGGGTGTGAGCAGCCTGGAGGACGCGCGGTACAGCATCAGCGAAACGCTGGAGGACGATCTCCAGAAGGTGCTGGATGGGACTTTTCCGGCAAAAGCCAACGAAGTGTATATCGGGGAGACCTCAAATTTCATGACCGATGTGATCGGAGCGGATTCGCTTCACGTGACCATGCCGCCCACGAAAGCATATTCCGCAATGGTGACGGAGGCGCAGGCAAAAGCGGATGGAAGGTATAACGAAAAAACAAACTACCATGGGTTGGGGATCGACGGCCTCGTAAAGGCGCTGAACGCGTCAGAAAACCCCGTAGCCGCATTCGCAACCACGGGGGACAAGAACGGGAGCCGTGCCAACCGAATTGTTCTGGTGACGGATGAAAAAGGTACGGATGGATATATCGTTGTGGTTGAGGAACTAAAAACCGCAGGGCGCATAAATGGTGAAAAAATACAAGCTAATAAGGTGATTACAACCTATGACCGTCGTGCGATTGCAAACGATATAGTTCAAGCAGCCATAGAAGGAAGATTGTTGCATCTTGACAAAAAAGAAGCCAACCGCTACTTGCTGGGAGTTCCCGCGGCCAATCCGCGGGGGGCCATACAAGGGGTTGACTTCAAGAAGAATATACAGGATTTCTGGGCAAATGTCAAGTGGGCGCAAGGAAAAACAGATCGCTATGTTTCCGGAGAATCCGACAGTGGGAAAACGGCGATTGAGAGGGCCTTTGAAGAGGCCAGAAAGAAAGCGGAAAGCAAGACACGGTACTCCATCAGCGAAACCTATGCCGAGGAGATAGACCAATGGGACGCGAACGGGAGGCCGGACGGAGAGGTATTCGTCCTTGGGTCAACAGGAGATGTCCTCCAGGGGCTGGGGGCAATGGAGCAGGACATTTACCTAAGAAGCGAGAAGATAAACAAAATCATCCAGGAGCATCCGGAGATGACACTGGAGGAGATAAAGCGAGTCCCAGAAATTTTGGATGATCCTGTGCTGATTATGAAAAGCAGAAACAGGAAAGGCAAAAATTCAAGATTGGTGATTTTCGGAGCGGTGAAAGCGAAAAATGGTAGACCGGTTCTATCTGTCCTAGACTTGCTTCCGAGTGAAGGGCGGCTGCAAATTGATGATATGCAAAAAGTAAACAGCGCATATACGCGAGATAACGCTAGAAACTATATTGAAGGGGGAGAAATTCTATATGCTGATGGAAGACGGACAATACCGCTTCTAAACGCAGTTTCAGAAAAAAACCACCGCGATTCGTCGTCGGATAGGCTTGCACACACTGGGCCTATCGGACTTCTTCGCAGTGGTTCTATGGGTAGTATAACCTATGGTGACAACACTGTCAATATCTCCGGCATCCCATTCAGGGAAATTGTGTCTACAAAGCAGCCATGGGATAACCGGAAAAATCGCTACTCCATCTCCGATGACGAAGAGCCTATTCAGAGCGGCATCACGCTGCCGACGGCGGAGGACGTGATGGGGGAAGAGCGGCCGGACGAGGCCGGAGACGTGGAACAGGCTGCTAAATCACAGGACCAGGCCGGAGACGCGGAACAGGATATGGACGTGAGAGCCAGGGCCGAGGGGAGCGGCGATATTTTCACGCCCGAGGATATTGCGGAAGAGGAGGCGAGAAAAAGGGGATACCCGGTGATCGACGGAAAGCAGATCATGCCGATGAAAAGCTGGGTGAGAGACAGGGAGGTTGGAAATTACGGGCTTGTCGTCAGCCTTGGAGAATATGAAGCAGGCCAGTTGAAATCGCTGAAAATCCTGTTTAGAAACAAGGAGGAAGACGCCGCCGCATATGTAAATGTGCCGCTGGAGCAGCTGGAATGGGTACCGGGAGAATATCAGCCGACGGACGCGGAAATCAACGCCAGGATGGAAGCGGAACCGGAAGAAATAACGCCGGAAGACAGGACGGAGCTATATATCTACCTGGATCAGCGGGACGCAGACCTGGGGAAGCGGGAGGAGCCGTGGACGCCCGTCGCGATCGACAAGCTGAAGCCAAAGGCGCTGACGTTTTTGGAGCGGGCCGAGCGAGACATGGTAACGCGCATTGGGAAAAGTTTGAGCATTCCTTACCGGGCGCGGCGCGAGCTGCTCAAAGGACCTGTAAGAGAAATGACGGCTGAATATCTGCAAACCGGACAAATCAGCAAAGAAACGAAGCGGAGGCTATTCGATCAGGCATATGAGGCAAGTATCGGGAAGGCCAAAGAATTTATGGAGCAGTATCAGCCGCTGCGGGACCATCTGAGAAAGACGAAACTGGAGATATCCAAGAAGGACAGCGCGGATATCCCGGACTTTAACAGCTACCGAAAGCGGAGCTTCGGGCGGCTCAACATCAGCACCCAGGGCGAGACGAATATTGCCCAGGTGTACAAGGAACTGGCAGAGACTTGGCCGGAATTCTTCGATGAACAGCGGGAATCGACGCCGGGCGACCGGCTGAACCGGATTTCCGAAGTCTTGAAAAACTTCCAGGCGGCGGAGAGAAATCTGAAGGAATATAACGGGCCGGAGGCGGACACGTTCAAGAAGTTCGCCTACAATGATTACGAGGAAGCCGTATACAGCCAAATCCATGATTTACAGGCGGTAGCAAGATATCAGTCAAAGCGGCAGGCACAGCAGCAGGAGCAGACACCCAAAACGCTGCAGGAGGTCGTGAGCCTCTGGGAGCAGTACAAGAAAGAAAAGAGAACCTACGACAAGGTGGCGGCAAGAAACCTGCTGACGGACCGAGACGAGGTTCTGGTTGGACAGCTGCTGCGCGGGGAGATTACGGAGTTTGCCCTGGACAAGGAAAAGAACAATGTCAAGGGAATTATGGCTGTGTATGAGGCAAAGAAGGAGTATGACAGGATCGCCAAGGAGCTACGGGCCTGGAACGCGGAGCGGCGGAGCAGGCTGAAGGAGCTGGCGGACCAGTACCTGGAAACAGCGAAGGACTGGAAGGACAAGAAGGCGGGTATTCTCTATTCCAGAGAGACCATGGAGCGGAACATCCGGGACATCGTGCCGGACAAGGCCTTGGCCCAGCGTATCATTGACGAGTATTTCACGCCGGTCCACAAGGCAGCTGCCGATGCAACCAGGCTGAAAAACGAACTGCGGGATCAGGTTAAGAACATGAACCTATCCCGGGATGTGGCGGAAGGGAACCTGGTTTCTGAGGCCCATGCGGTGCAGCTTTTGGGCGAAGCAGAGGATAACATCCGGTTCCTGGAAAGGGCGAAGTGGAAGAAGGAGCGGGACGGAAAGACCGCTGCGGAATGGCGGAAGGTCGTTGCCGATCTGTGGGAGGAAAACCCGAATCTTGACAAAGAAAAAATAAAGGGCGCGGTGGAACAGTTCCGAACGATATATGATGACCTCTTCAGGCAGATGAACGAGGTAAGAGTGCGCAATGGATATGAGCCGATCAACTATCGGAGCGGGTATTTCCCGCACTTCCAGCCGGGTGAAGGAGACGGGATCATCGCGGCATTTGGTCGGGCGCTGGGCATCAGCACAGAGGTGACGGCGCTGCCGACGAGTATCAGCGGCCTGACACACACGTTTAAGCCAGGCATTCAGTGGTTTGGCAACGCCCAGGAGCGGCTCGGGTTCAACACGGTCTATGACGCCGTGGAGGGCTTTGACAAGTATATCGAGGGCGCCGCAGATGTCATCTACCAGACGGACAACATACAGAAGCTGCGGCAGTTTGGAAATCAGGTGCGGTACCGGACGACAGACAAAGGCATCCAGAAGCAGGTGGATGCTGTTCTGAACAATGATAAATTGTCAGAAACGGAGAAGCAGCACCAGATTGACGATATCTACGCAAACGCACGGTTTTCCATGAGCAACTTTGTTGCGGAGCTGGAGGAGTACACGAACCTCCTGGCCAACAAGAAGAGCCTGCATGACCGGCCAGTGGAGAAAGATTTACACAGAAAATTTTATAATCTTATGAAGACGCTGGAGGGACGCGTTGCTGCAAACATGGTATCAATCAATCCGGCGTCCTGGCTCACGAACTTAATTCCGCTGACACAGGGATGGGCAGGCGTGAGAAACACGGATATTCTCCGCGGTATGTGGGATACCCTGCGCGGTATGAACAAGCATGATGGCATGGTTGAGCGCAGCACATTCCTGACAAACCGGCGCGGCAGCGATCCGCTGGTCAAGGCGTGGGAGCAGGGCGCTATGCCGGAGAAGACGCTCCAAAGAGTCTTCCGGAAGATAGACAAGGCGGCGGGAAAAGCGGGAGACAAACTATCCAGCCCTATGGAACTGTTTGACAACTTTACATCGGAGAGTTTGATCCGGGCGCGGTATGCCCAGAACCTTCGAAAGGGCTTGAGCGAACAGAACGCCATGGACGAAGCGGACGCGTGGGTTGCAGGCGTCATGGCGGACAGAAGCAAGGGGGCGGTTCCAACGCTCTTTATGCGGAAAAATCCGCTGACCAAACTTGTCACACAGTTCCAGCTGGAGGTAAACAACCAGCTATCCTATCTTTTCAAGGATATTCCGAGAGAAACGAAGCAGGCCGGCGTGAAGGTCATGACATGGGCATTTTTGAAATTTGCGATTGGAGCATGGCTCTACGATGAACTCTATGAGTTCCTCATCGGCCGACGGCCGGCGCTGGATCCGATTGGCATTCTGCTTGATACTGTGGAAGACCTGACAGAACCGGAAGAGGAAGCGAGTTTGTATGACACAGCAGCCAATCTGGGTGCGGCGCTGCTGGAGCAGGTTCCATTTACTGGGGCACTAAACTTGTTTGGAGCAGACCTGGATGCAGGACGGCTGCCAATCAGCAATGCCATTCCAGACTTGACAAGCCTGGGAAAGGGGCTGGCCGGAAAAGGTATTCCTGCGAATAAGCGGGCAGATCTATTCCTCCGTGAACTGGCAGATACAGTAGGCGCATATCTTGTGCTGCCGTTTGGAGGCGGACAGCTGAAGAAAATCCTGCAGACTGCCGAGGCAGTGGTGCGCGGCGGGCGGTATTCCGTCAACAACAAAGGAGAGTTGCAGCTGCAATATCCGGTGTACAATGACGAGGTGCTGGACAAAGCAGGAAATGCAATCTTTGGAAGCGTGTTTGGGCCGACGACGCTGCAGACCGGAAGGGAATGGATCGAGAATGGATTTGGAAGCCTTTCGGTCGATCAGACTATTGCCTATGAGGCTATGAAGGAAGCCGGGGCAGAAGACGAGACTGCATTCCAGGTCATTCAGGACTACAGAGCAGCTGAAAACAACGACGAACGAAGGGAGGTTATCCGCACCGCCGACATAAATGGAGACGCAAAGGCAGCGCTATACTATCAGCTGATGGCCAGTGATAAAGAGCGGCAGCAACTGGATATTCTCGATGATGCGGGCCAGGACATGGGGCAGATTATCGACACACTGCTCGACATCAAGGACATGGACGCAGAAGCCCGTGAAGACAGCGAAAGTGATGAAGAAAAGCCGCTTTTTACGGAAGAGCAAATGGATGTCGTATACAAGGCTGGACTGGAAGAAAACGATGCAGCACTGGCGTCCGTGGAGCGGGAAAATATCTGGGCGAACAGAGAGCTGACTACCGACGAGAAGAAGGCGGAGTTCTCCCAGTGGCTCAAGGATCAGGGGTATTCGAACGAAGAACAGCACGCGCTCTACAATGCCGTCATCGAAGGCGGAAAGTCGGAAAGCGAGGCAGGAGAAGAAAACCGGTATGTTAAGCTGGTGCGCAGCGGAATTGACAGCGATATCGCCTATGCGATCACTTCCGACATCAGCCGCCTGGAGCCGCTGGAGGGATCGGAAAGCGTAAGCCGTGAGCAGAAGAGAGAGGTGGTGTTTGACCGCCTGGCAGACCCGGAACAGCAGCTGGCGGCGCTGGAGACTGTGAACCTGGAAAGCCAGCAAGTGAAGTTTAAAGTGGCCTATGAGAACGGGGTGATGCCGGAGGTATACGCGGCGGTGATTGCAGAATTGCCGAACTATGACGAGGATGGAAACGGGTCACTGAACCAAGAGGAAGTCAAAAATGCGCTGAACAGCATGGGACGCGGCGCTCTCACGCTGCCGGGTGGAGCAAATGATTTTACATTGTCCAGGCAGGACAAAGCGGTCATTTGGCAGCTTTTCAACAAGAGCTGGAAGAGCACAAGCAATCCATTTGGAGTGGGAGTAGGTAAGAAAATTTACGATGCTTTGAACCCGGACGAAAAGGAACAAGGAAAGAACAAAAATAAGTAAAGGTTGCGAAGCATTGAAATCTTACGTATTTTGTTTTATCATATCGGAAGAAAGGGTGTAAAATACTCATAGCCTATTGGAGTCTGGTCCTCCATACTGACTGATAATGATACTGGCGAGCTTGGGGTCCACCCGGTCGATCTTCACCGGGTACTGGAGCTTTTTCTGATAGACAAACATCCGTTATCGCTCCTCCTTGTTCCGATAGTCCCAGGGCCAGGGGTCTTTGAGCCAGTCATAGGTTCCTTCCATGGCGGAACTCATCTGCGTCAGGGCTCCGAACTGGGATTCATACTGCTGCACGACGTCCTCATAGCGCTCCACATATTGATTGAAGAGATCCACGGCGTCTTGGTCGGTGGAGTGGGTGTCGAGATACAGGCCCAGCTCATCGACGGCGAAGCTCAGCGCCTGCATCTGGTTGCGCAGCGTGGCGGTCTTTTCGGTGGTGTTCACCTGATTCTGGAAGGGAAGGTCCAGGCCGGGGTACAGGGTGCCCCGGATAAAGGCCTGCGTGGCCGGATATACCTGGGGATTTACCTGCTGAAAGGGTACGTAAGGCGTTGCCAGCGGCGCACAGGATGGCAGGTTGCCGCTGGTGTCTACGCACGAGGCAGGCTTGGTGGCAGTTGTGGCGTCCAAAACGAATTCCTCCTTCTTGAATTGGAACTTGCGTTCATGTCATCGTATGCGCCGGGGGAGAAAACGGTGCCTTTTGACGAAGTTCGTCCGCTGGTGATTCAAGGCAAGTTCCCTGCCGGGGCGGCATATCCTCCAATGGAGGTGTTGTCCATGGAAAAGCGGTATCAGAAGGGGATCGCCGTGGCGCTGGTGGTGGCGTCGGCCTATTTCTTTGTCGTGCAGGCGGCGCGGTATAATCTGGCGGTCATGGCCGCTTCGGCGGAGGAGGAAGTGGCATTGGTGATCGTGGACGCCGGCCACGGCGGCGAGGACGGCGGCGCCTCCACAGCGGACGGTGTGCCGGAGAGCCAGCTGAATTTGGCCATTGCGCTGCGCCTGGAGCAGGTTTTGGCCCTGTGCGGCTGCCCGGTGGAGATGATCCGCCGCACCGATACCGCGGTCTATTCTGAAGGCGCAGAGACCTTCTCGGAGAAAAAGACCTCAGACCTCAAAAATCGGGTGGCTCAGGTCAATGCCGCGCCCAGGGCCATTTTAATCAGCATCCATCAAAACCATTTTACCCAGTCCCAGTATGCCGGCGCGCAGGTGTTTTACGCGGCATCGGAGGGCAGCCGGGACTTGGCTGAAATCACCCAGGGAGCGCTGCGGCAGGCACTGGACCCGGAGAACACCCGGGAGATCAAGCCGGGGGATGCCATTTATCTCCTGGAGCAGATTCGGTGTCCCGGCGTGCTGGTGGAGTGCGGCTTTTTGTCCAATGCGGCGGAGGCGAAGCAGCTGCAAACGCCGACATATCAGACCAAGATCGCCTGTGCCGTGGCCGGCGCGGCGATTCGGTATTTGGAAAGCGAGGCAGAGAACCTTGAAATCTAAAGTTACGTATTTCTGCACGGCCTGCGGCAATGAAACGCCCCGGTGGCAGGGACGCTGCCCTGCCTGCGGGGCGTGGAATACCATCGAGGAGTGCAAGACCGCGCCGGCGGCATCCAGTGCCCGACGCACCGGTCTGCCCCAGGGAAGCCGCCAGCCCAAGCCGCTGAGTCAAGTGGACGTCTCCCGGGAGGTGCGTTTTCCCACCGGTCTGGGGGAGCTGGACCGGGTGCTGGGCGGCGGCGCCGTGCAGGACTCTCTGGTGCTGGTGGCCGGCGCGCCGGGTATCGGTAAGTCCACGCTGCTGCTGCAAATCTGCTCGGAGCTGTGCCGGAATCTCCGGGTGCTGTATGTCTCCGGCGAAGAGAGCGAGACCCAGATCAAGCTCCGGGCCCAGCGGCTGGGCGTGACCACGGACAACCTCCTGCTGCTGTGTGAGACGGATCTCAGCCAGGTGCTGGAGGCTGCTGAGACGGTCAAACCGGATGTGCTGATCGCGGACTCGGTCCAGACGCTCTGTGACGGCGAAAACGCCTCCACACCCGGCAGCGTGTCCCAGGTGAAGGCCTGCACCATGGCATTGATGCAGCTGGCCAAGGGCAGCGGCGTCACGGTCTTTGTGGTGGGCCATGTCAACAAGGACGGCGCCATCGCCGGACCCAGGGTTCTGGAGCATATGGTGGACTGTGTACTCTACTTTGAAGGGGAGGCCGCCCATAACTACCGGATTCTCCGAGCGGTGAAGAACCGTTTTGGCTCCACCAACGAGATCGGCGTCTTCGAGATGGCAGATCACGGCCTCCGAGAGGTGCCCAATCCCTCGGAGATGCTCCTGTCTGGGCGCCCCACCCACGCGCCGGGCACCTGTGTTGCCTGCGCCATGGAGGGCAGCCGCCCGGTGCTGGCGGAGGTGCAGGCCCTGGTGTCCCGTACCAACTTCAATGTGCCGCGGCGCATGGCCGACGGCTTCGATATCAACCGCGCCGTCTTGCTCATGGCGGTGCTGGAGAAGCGCGGCGGGATTAACCTAGCTGGCAGCGACGTCTATATCAATGTCATTGGCGGCTTGCAGCTGACGGAGCCGGCAGCAGACCTGCCGGTCATTTTGGCCGCCGCCTCCAGCTTCCGGGACAAGGCGCTGGACAGCGGCGTGGCGGCCATCGGCGAGGTGGGGCTGACCGGAGAGCTGCGGGCCGTCTCCCACCTGGGTCAGCGGCTTTCGGAGGTTCACCGCCTTGGCTTCCGCTGCTGCGTGATTCCGCGGCAGGGGACAAGCCAGGTCCAGCCGCCGGAGGGCCTGGAGATCCTCCGAGTTCGCCATATCCGGGAGGCGATTGAGACGCTCTTATAAAAGGCGACGTGCGCTGTGGAGCATTGCTCCGCAGCGCACGTTTGCGTTTCTGGGAAAAGGGTCAGCGCATGGACTGGCCGGACTGGCTGGACTTGCAGTTCTTGCTGTCGCGGCAATCCTGCTTGCCTGACTGCATGCCGTTCTGAGAGCCGTACTGCGTGGCGTTCTGCTTGCCGGACTGGGTCTGCACGCCGGACTGCTTGCTGGATTCCTTGGCGTAGTCAGAGCCGGTCATGGTGCCGTTCTTGGTGGAGTTCATGGTGCCGTTCATCGTACCGTTTTTGGTAGAGTTGGTCTTGTTGTTCATTTGGAATACCTCCAAAAGTATTGTTGCGGTCCCGCAAAGGTAGTATGGCCGATTTCAGATGTTTCATTCTCAAGCTCAAGATTTGTCCTTGGGTTTGACCAGCAGGGCCGCCAGAGCGCCGAAGATCATGGCCGCCGTGACGCCGCCGGCAGCAGCCCGGAACCCACCGGTAAAGATTCCCAGAAATCCCTCCTCGGCCACGGCCTCCCGGACGCCCTTGGCCAGGTTGTAGCCAAACCCGGTGAGGGGCACGGTGGCGCCGGCGCCGGCAAAGTCTACCAGATATTCATAGAGGCCGACTGCGCCGAGAATCACACCGCTGACCACATATAAGACTAGGATGCGAGCCGGCGTCAGCTTCGTCTTGTCGATGAGCAGCTGCCCGATGGCGCACAGTACGCCGCCCACCAGAAATGCCTTCAAAAACTCCATGGCTATCTCCTCTCTGTCCCAATGGCCACCGCATGGCACACGGCGGGAATGGACTCTCCCTGCTGGGTGGTGAGGGGAGAGAGCAGTGCGCCGGTACCGCAGAAGAGAATGTGGCGGAGCTTTCCCTTCAAGAGCTGTCCCATCAGATAGCCGCACAGCACCACACTGCCGCAGCCGCAGCCGGAGCCGCCGGCGTGAACGTCCTGCTTTTCAAGGTCGTAGATCATGGTGCCGCAGTCCTGGTAGACGCCGCCGAGACTGATGCCCTCCCGGCGGAAGAGGTCTAGCAGCAGCTCCTTACCCACGGCGCCCAGGTCGCCCGTGACGATCAGATCGTAGTCTTCGGGGCTGCGGCCCAGGTCGTCCAGGTGGGCGCGGATGGTCTGGAATGCGGCGGGCGCCATGGCGGCGCCCATGTTGGCGGCGTCCTTGATGCCGTAGTCCACCACGCTGCCCACGGTGGCGGCGTTGACGAAGGGACCCTGCTCCCGCTGCCCCAGAATCAGGCATCCTGCGCCGGTGACAGTCCACTGGGCGGTGGGAGTTCGCTGGCCGCCGTAGCCCAGGGGGAAGCGGTACTGCCGCTCCGCCGAGGCAAAGTGGGAGGAGCTCATGGCAGCGGCTACCCGGGTGTAGCCGCCGTTGACGGCCATGGCTGCGAGGCTCGTAGCCTCTGCCATGGTGGAGCAGGCCCCGTACAGGCCGAAAAACGGCACGCCGGTGTCCCGTACGGCAAAACTGGAACTGATGCACTGGTTGAGCAGGTCGCCGCTGAACAGCGCGTCCAGGTCCGCGTCTTTCAAGCCTGCCTTGCGCTTGGCGGTCTCCAGGGCAATGGCCTGCATTTTGCTCTCGGCTTTTTCCCAGGAGAGCTGGCGGAAGGTGGTGTCTGCGGTGGTGCCGTCGAAGTAGGCCGCCAGCGGTCCTTCGCTTTCCTTTTTGCCGCCGATGGCGCCGGCGGCCAGAATGGCGGGGCAGCGGTCAAAGACGATGCTCTGCCGGCCCCGGTGTAAATTTCCCATATGATCGCCCCTTTGCCCTTAGTATGCCTGATTTTTGAAGAATTATCGCCTACTGGAAGCGGTTGTATCTTGGAAGGTTCTGTGGTACAATCGGTGGGAATGAGGTGATATTTTGCACATCGGAGCAATTTCTCCGGCTGGCGGCACGATTTTGGCGCCTATGGCCGGAGTGACGGACCTGGCGTTCCGGACCATGGCGGCGCGGTTGGGCGCTGCGGTGACGGTAACGGAGATGGTTTCTTCCCGCGCACTGGTCTACCAGGATAAAAAGAGCATCGGGCTTCTCAAAAAGACCCCTGTCGGCGTCTGCGGTGCGCAGATTTTCGGCAACGACCCGGAGATCATGGCCCAGGCGGCCCAGCTGGCACTGCGGCACAGCCAGTGCGACTTTCTGGATATCAACATGGGATGCCCCATGCCCAAGATCGTCAACAACGGCGACGGCAGCGCCCTGATGAAGGATCCGAAGCTGGCCGGGCAAATCGTCCGCGCCGTGGCGGACGCCGTGCCGGTGCCGGTGACGGTCAAGACCAGGATCGGCTGGGATCGTGGCAGCGTCAATGTGGTGGAGCTGGCCAAGATACTCCAGGACAACGGCGCTGCCGCCATCGCGGTCCATGGCCGGACCCGGTCCATGCTCTACTCCGGCGTGGCCGACTGGGACACCATCCGCGCCGTGAAGCAGGCGGTATCCATTCCGGTTGCGGCCAACGGCGATATTTTCGACGCCGACGCGGCTCTCTGCTGTCAAAAACGCACCGGCGCCGACTTCTTGATGATCGGACGGGCGGCTTTCGGAAACCCCTGGATCTTCCAGCAGGTGGAGGCCGCGCTGGCTGGCCAGCCGGTGCCGCCGCTGCCGCCGCTCAGGGAGCGGGTCGATCTGGCTGTCGCGCAATTTGAGCTGGCCCGGGCGGACAAGGGTGAGCATATCGCCTGCCTGGAGGCCCGGAAGCACTTCGCCTGGTACCTCCGGGGCGTGGCCCACGGCGGGTATTATAAGAGTCAAATTTCTGAAATTTCATCCATGGAGGATATTTACCGGATCGCAGCCGGAATACAACGGGATTTGAGGTGAAACAATGGAGCAGGAGATGGCGGTGATCCGCAGGGCGCAGCAGGGCGATACAGAGGCCTTTGAAATGCTGCTTTCGGCCTACGAAAAGCCGGTCTACAACCTCTGCCTGCGCATGACTGGGAACGCTGAGGACGCCGCGGATCTGACGCAGGAGGCGTTTTTGAAAATCTGGCGTGGCCTGGGAAACTATAAATTTGAATCCAGCTTTTCCACCTGGGTCTACCGACTCACGACCAACGTCTCCATCGACTTTCTTCGGGGGAGAAAGCGGCGTCAGACGGTGTCCATCACAGTGGAAGAGGAGGACGGCGTGGCCGAGCTGGAGGTACCTGATCCGGCTCCACTGCCGGAGGAGCAGCTGCTCCACCGGGAAAAGAAGGAACAAATCGCCAGCGCCATGAATCAGCTGGATGAGGAGGCGCGGCTGATTCTCACCCTCCGCATTTTGGAGGACCTCTCCTACGAGGAGATCGCCCGGGTGACAGGGCTGAAAGACGGCACGGTCAAATCCCGGTTGGCCCGGGCTCGGCTGAAGCTGAAAAAAATCCTGACGGAATCTGGGAACATTGTCCCCGGTTCGTCGTCCAAACATACAGAAAGGGGGGTGTAGCACTGTGACTTGTGAAGACGCTTTGGCGCTTCTCAGCGGTCATCTGGACGGTGAGAACACCCAGGAGGAGGAACAGGCGCTCCTCGCCCATCTGGAAGTTTGTGACGAATGCCGCGCGCTGCTTGAAGCCTTCGAGGAAGCCGACGCCGGCGTGCTGGCTCTGGAGGCAGAGCCGCCCCAGGAACTCAGGGGACAGATCATGGAAAAGGTCCGCCGGGAAAGCGCGCGCCCCAAGAAGCGTGTGAAGCCCTGGGCAGTTCCGGCTGTGGCCGCGGCTGCTGTGGTGGCGATCCTGCTGGGGACGGGGATTTTGTCTCAGCCGCAGCTCCAATTCACCGCCGATTCGGCGGCGAATACCACTGCCAGCCTTGCCAGAGCTGAGACGACCATGGATACGGCTGCTCCCTACGCAGCTGCGGACGCAGCTTCCGAGGCTCCCGCCTTGGAGAAAGAAATGCTGGAGCCGGAGATGGCGATGGCCTCGGATGAGGCAGCATCTTCAGAGGAGATGGACTCTGCCGTACAGGCGGATACCACTACGGAAACGACCACCGAGTCGGTGGAGCTTCCGGTGGATGCCGTGGACAGCACGTCCGTTGCCCAGGAGATCGCTCAGACGCGGCAGGCACGTGTGATCGTGCTTTCTGCGATGGAGCCGGAATTCGCGGAATATACCCAGGAGTATCTGGAGAACGGGTCCGTCCTCGTCACACTGAAGGATGCGGCGGCATGCGAGCAGCTGCAAACTGCATATCCCGATGCGCCGGTGTTCGAACCGGCCTCCGGCCAGGCGGAACAGTATTTTGCCCTGGTTTTGGAGCCTTAAAGAAAAATTCCCGCTTCTGTGAAGCGGGAATTTTGAGACTGTCAAAAAAGCCACGCTTTTTTGACAAAGGGAATTGCACCCCAAAAGGTTCTCGGTTTTCTTCGAAAAGCTGTCGAACCTTTTGGAGTGTAAAGTGCGATTTCCGATGCACAGACAACCGGAAATCGCGATTTTAATTTAATTTCGCCGCTGCCTGCGCCCGCAGGCGCGTTTCGGAGCGCAACCGCCGCTTGCGGCGGCTCTTGGCGCGGAGATGCGGCGAAACTCTGCGAGGCTTGTTTTCCGCTTCCGGAGGTTCTTCGACACGCTGAAATTCCCGCTTCTGTGAAGCGGGAATTTTTCTATGGAGTGGGAAATTTACCGATCACCCATTTTGCTCAAAGCCGTCACCAGTCCCTCGCAGCCCAGCAGGATGAGGTACAGTGCGACGATCCAACCGACGGAGATCATGGCGAACCGGGGGCGCAAAATCATAAAGATACCCAAAATCAACCCCAGGATGTTGAGAATCAACGTAGCATAGCAGGTGAAGCGTCCGGCAATCAGGCGCAGCGTACTGAGATGGCACAGCCGGGAGATGCAGTGGGCGATGAACCAGATGGGGAAGAGCAGGGAGAGGACCCATTTTCCGGCACTGGGGTATACCATCAGCATAATGCCTGACATGACGCTGAGAATACCGGCGGCCAAGGACAGCGCGGGACCAAAACCGGTAAATCGCTCCATACGGACGTACATTACAATGTCAACGATGCCGGTGAGTAAGGCGAAGAGACCATAGAGGACCACCAGGCTGGAGAGGGCTTTCGAGGGGTTTAAAAACGTAAAGACGCCCAGTGCGATCAGGACGATACTGGCAATCAACTCAAACCAACTAAAAAAAGAGCGGTTTCTCATTCCACGGTACCTCCCTTGTTCAGAATATCCATAAACTCGTCCCCGGTGATGGTCTCTTTTTCATAGAGGTAGTGGGCCAGAGAATCCAGCGTGGCCCGGTGCTGATCCAAAAGTTGCCTGGCCTTTTCGTGCTGTGACCTGACGACCTCCACCACCTTTTGGTCGATGTTTTTCTGGGTCTCGGCGGAGCAGATCAGGGAGGTGTCTCCGCCCAGATACTGGTTCGTTACAGTTTCCATGGCCACCATATCGAATTCATCGCTCATACCGTAGCGGGTGATCATGGCGCGGGCCAGCTTGGTGGCCTGCTCAATGTCGTTGGAGGCGCCAGTGGTGATTTCACCGAAGACGATTTCTTCCGCGGCGCGCCCGCCGGTATAGGTGGCGATTTTATTTTCGATTTCCTGCTTGGTCAAGAGATACTTGTCGCCGGTGTCCACCTGCATGGTGTAGCCCAGGGCTCCGGAGGTGCGGGGGATGATGGTGATTTTCTGCACCGGGGCGGAGTGGCTCTGCAGGGCGGCCACCAGCGCGTGACCGATTTCATGGTAGGCCACCACCATTTTTTCGTGGTCGGAGAGGACTGCGTTTTTCTTCTGATAGCCGGCGATGACGACCTCGATGCTCTCCTCCAAATCCGCCTGGGTGACGATGGTGCGCCCCTGGCGCACCGCCCGCAGCGCGGCCTCATTGATGATGTTTGCCAGCTCCGCGCCGGAGGCCATCCGGGCGATGGTGTGGAAATCCACGTCTTCCGCGGCCTTGATCTTGCGGGCGTGGACCTTCAAGATGGCCTCCCGGCCCTGGAGGTCCGGCAGCTCCACAGGGACGCGCCGGTCAAAGCGGCCGGGTCGAGTCAGTGCGGGGTCGAGGGACTCCGGGCGGTTGGTGGCCGCCAGGATGATGACGCCGTTGTTGCCCTCAAAGCCGTCCATCTCGGTCAGCAGCTGGTTGAGGGTCTGCTCCCGCTCGTCGTTGCCGCCGCTGCCGCCTCCGTTGCGCTTTTGACCGATGGCGTCGATCTCATCAATGAACACGATGCACGGCGCCTTCTCCTTGGCCTGCTTGAAGAGGTCGCGGACCTTGGACGCGCCCATGCCTACAAACATCTCCACGAACTCCGAACCGGAGATGGAGAAGAAGGGAACGTTGGCTTCGCCGGCCACGGCCTTGGCCAGCATGGTCTTGCCGGTGCCGGGAGGGCCCACCAACAACAGGCCCTTGGGCATGGAGGCGCCGGCGTCGGTATACTTTTTCGGATTGTGGAGGTAATCGACGATCTCAGCCAGGCTCTCCTTGGCCTCATCCTCGCCAGCCACGTCACTGAAATGAATGCCCTGGGTGGACTGTACATAAATTTTGGCGTTGCTCTTCCCCATGCCGAAGGCCATGGAGTTTTTCCCGCCGCCCATCTGCTCCATCATCTTTTTGCTCATATACCGGCCCAGCGCCAGGAAAATGACCATGGGGAGCACAAAGGTCAGTAGAATGCTCAAAATGGGGGACATGGGCTCTTCCACCACCCGGGTGAAGACGGCGCCGGCCTCGTGGAGCCGCTGGGTCAGCGTCGGGTCGTCCATGGCGCCGGTGGAGTAGATGGCGGTCAGGTCCTTGTCGGTGAACTGGATTTGGGTGTCCTCCACCTGCACGCGGCCGATGTTCCCCTCGTCGATCATGTCCATAAATGTGCCGTAATCCACCTCCACCACCTGACCCCGGGTGAGAAGCGGCGTAATGAGCATATTAAAAAGCAGAATGACCAGGAGGGAAATGCCGTAGTAATAAATCAGTGGCTTTTTGGGAGATTTGACTTCTTTCATATCTGATTCCTTTCCCGATGTTTTTCCAAAGAGCGCTGGGCGTTGACGGCCTCCAGGGAGAGCAGCACCGCCCGGTTGGCTGCCTGGGCCGCGAAATCCAGGGCATATTCCGCCAACAGGAGCTTTTCCTCCGCGTCGCTGCCGCCGGATTGGGAGAGATTGCGCTGCAGCGCCGCCATGATCTCCTCGATGCCGCGGTAGGCCTCCAGAAGATACCGGGTACTGTCGGCCTGGGAACACCGCAGGAGTTTGGCGGTCTGATGTTTTTTTACTGTGTATGCGCGGAGAAGCTGCCGGTATTCCCGCCGTGCGGCGGCGGAGGGGCCGGCTTCTGCCAAGTGAATCCGCCGGTGGATGCTGGAGACCTCACGATCCAGTTCCCGGAGCTTGACTGACAGGATGCTGTGCGCCATCCAAATGCCCCCTTTCTTTCTCTATTGTACCCTGAAAAGCGGCGCATCACAATTGCCAGTGTGACGTCATTGTATTGACAAACCCGGCCCATGTGTCAAGACTTGCCTTGTACACGGGCCGGGTTTCCAATGATCGCAGCAGATCAGCCGGGAGAACACGCAGCAGATGACACTGCCGCCGGCAGATGCGGTGAGAGATTTCCGATCATCAAGCGGTAAACGGTGTGAACGATTAGATCCAGATTGTCCTGATCCCGGGGGGACCACTGCCGCAGCAGTCCCAAAATGGCTTGGCTGTGATACCGCAATACCAGTTGCAGCTCTGCCCGGGTGCAGGATTGGTATAGGTTTTCCTGCTCGACAATGTTGTCGAAGAGACGGTAGATGTTCTGAGCCAAAAGCTGCTCCAGTTCATCCCGATAGCTGCTCTGCATCCCTTTCTGTACCAGGGGCGCCATGCTCTGGGCTACCAGAAAAAAGGACCGCAGCCCCTGCTCTGGGTCTTCTGATGCCTGGAACTCCCGGGTCAGCCGCTCGATTCCCTTTTCGAGAATCCACCGGAACAGAGCGGGGATGTCTGCAAAGTGGTAATAGAACGTCTGCCGTGTGATTTGACACGCTTCTACCAGATTGGTCACGGTCAGCTTTTTCTCGCGCTTTTCCAGCAACAGCCTGATGGCGGTCCTGGCGATGGTATCCTTCATGTCGGCAGACATTGACATTCTCCTTGCTGCGATGCGGTGATGTCTTATTATACCGCGTGCCGAAGAGATTTACAATTTTGATTTTTCACCGGTGATGATTTTCCCCAGGGCATACGGCATACAAAGAGACAGGAGGATGCGGCTATCGCCGGCATCCTCCTGTAAGTCTGTCAAAAAACCTCGCTGAAGACTGCCGCGATAGAGCAGCGGGGGGTGTGTGCGGGGGGCAAAAAGCCCACCGCACGTTCAATCAGGGCGTTTTTGCAACTTTTCCAAAGTTGCAAAAACTGAGACAGCGGGGCGAAAATACTTTTTCGACACGCTGACAGGAGGATGCGGCTATCGCCGGCATCCTCCTGTGAGTGGGAAATATGGGGCAGGCCCTAGCCGTGGAGGCTACTGGGCCCAGTAGAAGGTCTCCACCGTTTCGCCCTCGATGAGCTGTGCCACGGCATAGAGCAGATTTGCCACTTCCCGTCGGGTGATGGAATCAGCCTGGGCAGCGGAGTCCAGGGGAATTCCGGCGGCGGAGAGGGCAGCGGCAGCGTCAGCGGCCCAAGTGGGGACAGCTTCCTGCTCCGCCTCCGACGTCTGGAAGACAGTTTTCGTCGACGGCGTAGGGAGGGAGAGAATGTTCTGAAGCATCACGGCGGCCTCCGCCTTGGAGAGCGCGGCTTCCGGACGGAAGACGATACCGCTGTCGGAGCTGACGCCGGAAATCATGCCGTTGCTCAGGGCGGAGACGATATACGGCTGCATCCAGACCGGCGTGGTGGCCTCGTCGGAGAAGCCGGAGGTGAGGCCGGTCTCATCGGCCTGGGCGTCCACCAGCTTCATCACCATCACCAGGAATTCGCCGCGGCTGACCTCCTCCTCCGGGTTAAAGCAGAGGTTTCCGCCCACGGTGGCGCCGGTATAGAGCCCTGCCTCTTTCATCCACATGGCGGAAAAGGCGTCGGGGTCGCCCTCCATGTCGGCGTAGGTGGCCTTGTCGGTGGGTTTGAGAATCTCAATGGAGATTTTGGCGGGGGCAGAGGTGTTGCCGCCCGGGTCAGTCACAGTGAAGGTGAAGCTGTCCTTGCCGACCTTGTTGTGACTGGGCGTGTAGGTGTAGGTGCCGTCATCATGCAGCTCCACCACCCCGCGTTTGGGCTCCTCCACCAGCGTGTAGGTCAGCGCCTTTCCCTCGGGATCACTGGCCGAGAGTGTGCCGGTGTTGGCGATGTTTTTATAGGTTTCCAGGGTGCCGTCCTCGGCAGTGGGCGGCTGATCCTTCTTGGGGAGAATAGAGAGCGTTAGCTCCCTGGAGCCGGTGATGGCGCCGTCTGCCATGGTATAATAGCAGATGGAAACCTCCTGGTCTGTGACGCAGCTGGCCTCCAGGGTCAGCTGATCCAGGGCGCTGGCAGGCAGCGCGTCGCCGGCCTGGAGGGCCCGGCTCCCGTAGCGGACGGTGGCCAGGGCCTGGCTGGGAAGCGCGGTGAAGAAAATGCCGTCGTCCGAGGCCAGGTCGGTGAAGTCCTGCCGGCTGAAGCAAAATTGCTCTGTGGTGTCCACTGTGATCTCTTGGGCGGCGGCGGGGAGCGCCAGACTGCCTATAAGCAGCGTTGCCGCGGCCAAGACAAGCACAGTATGTCTGTGGTTCATCAACGTAGCTACCTCCTTAAAGTGAGTTCGGAGGTAGTGTTTGCTGAAACTAGATTCTTATTCCAGAAGTTTTCACGCCAATCTGGGGCGGATATATCGGGCGTTTGCGTCAGGGGCCGGGCGCATATGGATGCCTGAGACCACGCCCATGGCCATAAACATGGTGAAAATCGAGGAGCCGCCGTAGCTGATGAAGGGCAGCGTCAGGCCGATGACCGGCAGCAGACCCAGGCAGACGCCCACATTGATGATGATCTGGAACACCAGCATACTGGCGATTCCGACGCAGATGATACGGTTCATATAGTTGCCGGATTTGACGCCCACGTGCAGGCACCGGACTACGATGGCGGTCAACAGCAGCAGCACGGCTACACAGCCCAGAATGCCCAACTCCTCGGCAATGGCGGAGAAGATGAAGTCGGTGTGCTGGGCGGGGATGGAGCTGGATTTGACCATGGTACCGTTGTAGAGTCCCTGGCCGGAGAGGCCGCCGTTGGTGATGGCCCGCAGCGAGAGATTGGTCTGCCAGCGCACGCCCTGGCCTGTGGGGTCGATGGAAGGGTCAAAGATCATCATAATACGGTCCTTCTGGTCGTCGCGCATGATGGCAAAGAGGATGGGGGCTGCCACCACCAAAGCGCCGAAGCCCATCAGGAACCAGATGATGTTGACGCCGCCGACGAAAGCCATGACCAGGAAGATAAAGAGGTAGATCAGCGCCACGCCCAAGTCTGACGAGGCGTAGATAATCAGGAGGAAAAATAGAATCGTCAGACCACCCAGCTTGCCCACCGTCAGGGGAGAGGAGAGCCGGTTTTGGGAGACGCTCATCATCTTGGCCAGAATGATGATAAAGAAGATCTTGCAGACCTCGGCAGGCTGCACGTTGATGGGCAGCAGAGGAATGTCCAGCCAGCTGCGGTTTCCGGTCTCGCCGGAGATGCCCCAGAACTTGAGGCAGCCGATGAACAGCAGCGAGAAAATCAGCAGCAGCTCCCGCCGCTCTGCGATGATATCCACATCCACCAGCGTGAACAGCACATAGACGGCGATGCCCAAAACCAGGGCCACGGACTGCACCATGACATAGCGGGTGCTGCCCTCCACACGGGTGGCACTGGAGATGGCTACGATGCCGAAGATCGTGGCGATGATGCACAGAAGCAACAGCAGCATATCTGCTTTTTTAAAAAAAGCGCCGATGGCTCGGCCAATATATTGCAAATAAATCCCCTCCGAGAAGAAAGTATTTCTATTTTAGCAGAATTGCCGGCGGATGTAAACCGGTGCAGGGGAAGAAGCGGCGGATTCACCCTTGCCATGGGGCGAATTGATTGGTATACTAAGGATTATGGAAAAGAGAATGTCGTATTTTGTCAGCCGGAAAAATTTGCTGACATGGGTGGCGGCGCTTCTCATGATTGGCTCGGCAGGACTCCGCATTGCATATTACTGCGAGAAAGGCGCAGACGCAAGGACAATGTGGTGGCTTTTAATCCTGCCGGTGGCAGCCAGTCTGATTTATGCGCTGATCGTGCTGTTGGACGGAAAGGAACACTTTTATCGAACCGCTGTGCCGGTGGCGCTGATGGCGGTGTACTTTACGGCCAGCTTGGCGCTGCGGGGGATCGGGCTTCGATTTCTTGTCCTCAATGCCTGCGTATATCTTGCCTTCATCGTATTTTACAAGCTGTTGACCTCTGGTGTCATAGGCCACGTCAGCGTGGTGTTCTTCATGTTCTTGGCGGCGACAGCCGTGCTGGGATATGATAGCCGCGCAGCACTCATGTCCCGGCAATGGTCCTTGTATTTTGCGCTTTTGCCGGACTTTGCCATGCTGCTGGCAGGCCTCTTTGCGGCTCTGGCCATCCGGCCCCACCTGGACGGGAATTACCACCCCACCTGGGGCGACCGCAGCGACGGCCGCCGGGTCCGCACCATGTCACCGATGTCGGTGGTAGTGCCTTACATCATGGTAGACCGCACAGCCGCCAGCAACTTTATTTTGGACGAGCTGGAGGTCACGGATCTGGAGGCCTACGTCCGCGAAAAACGCCGGGAAGGACTGACCAATTTCGGCCTGACCCACGTGTTCATCGCGTCCTATTGCCGCCTGGTCGCCAAATATCCTGCGCTCAACCGGTTTTTGTCCGGCCAGCGGGTCTATAGCCGAGGCGATGATATCCAGTACTGCATGGCCGTCAAAAAAGAGATGTCTACCGACGCGCCGGACACCTGCATCAAGCTCCATTTGAAGCCGACCGACACGGTCTACGATGTCTACCGCAAGTTCAATGAAGCAGTGGAGGAGGTAAAGAATACCCCGCTGAATTCCAGCTTTGATCAGACTGCCCGGCTCTTTACGCTGCTGCCGGGGCTTCTTTTCAAGTTTACTGTGTGGCTGCTGAAGACGTTGGATTACTTTGGATTGATTCCACAATTCCTGCTGGAGGTCAGTCCGTTCCACGGCTCTGTATTTTTTACCTCCATGGGCTCTCTGGGCATCCCGGCCATTGTACATCACCTCTATGACTTTGGCAACCTGCCGGTGTTTATCGCCTTTGGCTGCAAGTACCGACGCAATGAGATCGCTTCCGATGGCACGGTTCTCAAGCGGAAGTACGTGGATATGTCCTTTAATCTGGACGAGCGGATTTGTGACGGCTTCTACTATGCCTCTGCCCTCAAATATCTCCGCCGCGTCCTTGCCGATCCTCACCGGCTGGACACGCCGCCGGAGCGGGTGGAAAAAGATATTGATTGACAGACGGGCCCGTCGCAGAATAGGAAAATTCTGCGACGGGTTTTCTTCTGCCTGGGACGGCTAAAATAACGGAAATTACAGAAAAATCTGCGCATATATGTCTAAAATGGACGCACCAAACCAGACCCAGGCGGT